>WHTO01000252.1 GCA_009377665.1 Dehalococcoidia bacterium | reverse complement strand
CAACATTGAACAACTCGGCCGCCCGGACCGCCTCCCCCTCGACCAGGGGCAGCGGCATGCCGACGACTGTGCGGGCTCGTTCGCGATCTTCTTGCGACACCGGTCCGCACAGAAACTCCGCCCAGCCGATGCTGCTCACCGACATGTCGCTTCCCTGCTGGAGCCACTGTCGCAGACGGCGGTCTTCACGTGTGCCTCGCACGAGCGCCTTGATGAGGAAGCTCGTGTCGAGATGCACCCGGGAGGCGGCCGCCGCGTGCTCATCAGCGACCGCAGGATCGTCGGTGCGCTCCTGATCGTCGGTCATCGTTTCGCGAGCCGCCGCACGGTGCCCCGACGACGCTCCTGACTCACCTCGCGTACCCACGCCTGTGCACGGCCCCGCGTGAGACGCATCGACGCTTGCAACTCGTCGAGCGCCTTCAAGCGATCATCAGGCGTCGTCGACGCGGCGTCCACGGCACGGATGGCTCGTCGAAGGGCCTCCGACTTTGACACGTTCCACTGGCGCGCTAGCCCGTCGAGACGGCGAACGGTGTCCTCGTCGAGGGCGTACGTCGTGCGAATGACGGTGGTTGTCACAGAAGTATGGTATGTCCATACTCACCTCTCGTCGAACCTCGGTTCTGTGTACGTCCTCATCGCGAATCCCAATGCGGCCGCGGCCGAGGCGACCCTCACGCTCATCACGCTCCTGGAAGCCGAGCCCGCGGTCGACTCGATCGTTGCGGCGGCACTCGGTCCTGCGGGCCGTCCGCGGCCGCGCCGGCATCGAAGTAGTGATGCAGCCGTTTGGGTATCGTGCCATCGCTCGACAGCTCGGGGCCAATGTCCCCCTCAAGCTCGCGGCTCGCGCTTATGCAGTCATCGGGGGCGTTATCGGCTACTACACCGACATGGTGGACCATGATCTGCCGACGCGCCTGGCGGACTTCGATCGGTGGATCACCACCCGTGTGCTCTCCCCCGCCGCGACGCTGCATCACGAAGCCACGACGCTCCTTGCCGAGGATCCCTCGTTGACGGCCGCCAGCCCGACGCTGCATCACAGCGTTCTCGGAGCCATCGCCAACGGGTCCGTCACCGCGGGGAAGATCGCAAACCGCCTGCGTCGCTCGGTCTCGAATCTCGATCCCGCCCTGAAGCGGTTGGTCGCAGCCGGGCTCGTGATCCGCCAGGAGGATCCCATCCGGGACCAGCGCCCCACCTATGCCCTCGCTGACCCGTTTCTCCAATTCCACTACGCGATTCTCGAGCCCCACGGGTCGCTCGTCCGCGAGCGGGACCCGCGGCGCCTCTGGCGCGATCGGCTCTCGAGCATCTTCGATGCCCGCGTGCGCGGGCCGGTCTTCGAAGAGCTAGCCCGGACGTGGGTCCGCCGCCACGCGGCCCCGGCCACCCTCGGCGGGCCGGCCGATCGCGTGGGCCCGTCGAGTGTGGTGATCGAGGGGCACCCCCACGAGCTCGATCTCATCGTGACGAGTGCCGAGGAACCACGCGCGGCGGACCGGGTGATCTTGGCAATCGGCGAGGCGAAGGCCGGGGAGACCGTTGGAGCGACCCGCCTGCGAGCCCTGGAGAAGGCCCGAGCAGCCTTGGGCACGCGAGCGGCCCACGCCCGACTCCTGCTGTTTGCTACTGCGTTCGCGGACGCGCTCCGGAAAGAAGTCGCGGGCCGCCAGGACGTGCAACTGGTGGACCTCGAGCGACTCTACCACGGGGCCTGAGTTGCGTGCGCTTCAGACGTGTCGCCGACCGCTCGCCGGAGAGGCGGTCGAGCTCGACACGGGCCGGGCGGTCCTGGAGGATGCCGAGGGCGCGTACGTTTCCGCGGAAACGTCGCGGCACATCGCTTGCGACGCGTCGACCATGGTGAGCTGTCGCAGACGCGGTAAATTGCAGGCGCGACCGGCGAGGCGAAGCGCGGACAGACCGTCGTGGCGGACAGGCCGGTAACTGCAAGGGTGGGGGACGGCCAACCGCTCACCACCGGCAGCGCGACGCCCGTGCTGCCACTGCAGTAATCCCCCCGAGACGAATCACGGGGTGGACTCACGTCGTCCGCATCACCGTCACCGGCGACAAGAACGACAGTCTCACGAGTACGCAGATTCTAACTCGTGCCGGCACGAGTTGATGTCCGTACAAGATAGTCAGTCCTACATCTATTCGATTCACAGATTGAATGCCCGGTCGAGAAAGCGAGACGCCGATTCTGGCCGAGCGCGCCATGTGGTGGAGCGCCGAGGGTCCGTGGGACGGCGGGCATGTCAGCACCGGCGCGGCGCGGCCCGCCACGCGCTGGGGCCTGGCCGGGCTGACGCTCGGCGGGGCCCAGGAGGCCGAGGCATACGTCCTCATCGCGAATCCCAATGCGGCCGACGCCGAGGCGACGCTCACGCTCATCACGCCCAATGGTGCGGTCGACCCGGTGACCGTGCCGCTCGGGCCCTGGAGCCGGACCACGCTTCGGCTCGCTGACCTCTTCCCCGATGCCGGCGACCAGTCGGCGGCGGTGCTGGTCGAGAGCACCGGCGCGGAGGAGCCAGTGCCACTCGTGGTCGAAGGGGCCGCCTACGCCTCCCCCGACGGCCAGCCGCTCACCACCGGCAGCGCGACGCCGGCGCTGCCACTGCCGGAATGATGTGACCAGCAGCCCCATCCGCTGGTCAACGAAAACGGGGTCGCCTGCCGCACACGTCCAGGCGCCCCCGTGCGAGACGGGTCGGTAGTTCCTCCCCAGCGCCGGCCCGTCTCATCTCGGTGTCTCGCGATCAGACCCCAACGACATGCCTTCCGTGTTGCTCATCGCCGACCTGGCCGATCCCATTTCCGAATGTAGCGATGGTGCCGAGGCGCTGGCGGCGTACGCCCGGCATCGACCGGACTGGGTCCTGATGGACATCGCAATGCCAGAGCTGGACGGCCTCACGGCCACGCGGCGGATGCTCGAGCTGTTCCCGGAGGCGCGGGTGCTGATCGTCACCCAATACGATGACGACCGGCTCCGCGACGCCGCGCGCCAAGCGGGCGCTCTGGGGTACGTGTTAAAGGAAAATCTCTTGGTGCTTCGGGCCCGGCTGCAGCCCTAGTGGCCTGCATCAGCTGAAGCGGTAGCGCGCGTGGATACAGGTAGCGCGCGTGGATACAGGATGTGTAGCGAGGGGCCTTCGGGCCCCTCGGCGCGCGGCCTGAAAGGCCGCGCGCTACGTACATCGGGTCATCAGCGCCCTGCGATACCGGTACCGATTCAGCAGATACAGGCCACTAGACACCAGCC
>WHTO01000251.1 GCA_009377665.1 Dehalococcoidia bacterium | reverse complement strand
GTGGTCAGCCAGGACCTGGACGAGGAGTTCGTCTACGACGTCACCAGGGTCCTGCACGAGAACGTCGACGCGCTCGCCAGCGGCCACCCGTCGGGCGGCGACCTCGCTCCCGAGAACATCGAGCAGGCCCTGTGCCCGCTGCACCCTGGCGCCATGCGCTACTTCGAGGAGGAGGGTATCGAGGTCCCCGAGGACATGCAGCCCGCGAGCTGACCCTCGGCTCCCACGGGCGCTCACGGCGCGGTCAGTGGGAGCGCATGCTGCCATCACTGGGTCGACGGTCAGGAGCGTGGCATGAAGGAGAAGATCCGCAGACTCCTGTCAGGCTCCGAGCGGTCGACCGACGGTGGCGTCGGCGCCCACGCCGAGGGACACGTCCAGCAGTTGACCGAGCGCGATGCCTCGGTCGATGAGGCGCTGCGTCTGCCGCGCCGTCCCCAGGGCGCCTGGCGCTGGGTCATCTACGGGATCGCGACCGCCTATTCCCTCTACTACCTGTACACCGCCCAGTTCGGGCTTCAGTCACCGCAGGCGCACCGCGGCTTCTTCTGGGGCGGCGCCGGCATCCTGATCATCCTGCTGTATCCGCTGCGCAAGAACGCGGCGTCCGACAGGGTCCCGATCTACGACATCCTCTTGGCCGTGATCACTGCGGGGGTCACGGCCTACTACGTGTTCGGCTACGCCGGGCTCGTGCAGCGCGCGGCGCGGCTGAACGACGTCGACATCGCCCTGGGGATCGTCGCGGTGATCCTGTCGCTGGAGGTGACGCGTCGCACCGCCGGCTGGTGGCTCACGACGCTCGGTCTGGTGGCGATCGCCTATTCGTTCTTCGGGCCGTACATGCCTGGAATCATCGCCCACCGCGGCTACGACCTGGAGCGCTTCATCGCCACGACCTACGCGTCGTTCAACGGCATCTTCGGCGTTGTCGCGGACATCTTCGCCACGTTCGTGTTCATGTTCATCATCTTCGGGGCGTTCCTGCAGAAAAGCGGGGCGACGCAGTTCCTCGTCGACCTGCCATTCTCGATCGCGGGCAAGGCCCGCGGCGGCCCCGCCAAGGTGGCCGTGGCCGTCAGCGCGCTTATGGGCTCAATCTCCGGCAGCCCGGTCGCCAACGTCATGACGACCGGCACGTTCACGATCCCGCTGATGAAGCGCGTGGGCTACCGGCCAGAGTTCGCCGGCGGGGTCGAGGCAGCGGCGTCGACCGGCGGGCAACTGCTGCCCCCGGTGATGGGCGCCGGAGCGTTCATCATCGCCGAGTTCACCCGCACCAGCTACCTGCACATCGTCCTGATCTCGATCATCCCGGCGCTGCTGTACTTCCTGTCCGTCTACCTGCTCGTCGACTTCCAGGCGCTCAAGCGCGGCCTGCGGGGGCTGCCGGCGTCGGAGTTGCCCAGCTTCTGGAAGACCTTCAAGGAGGGCTGGTTCTTCCTTCTGCCACTGGTCGTGATCTTCGTCCTCATCCTGCTGCGCTACAGCCCCGCCTTCGCGGGCTTCTGGGCGATCGTCACCACCATCGTGGTCGGGATGATCCCCTACCGCGGGCAGCGGATGCGCCCCCGCGACCTGCTGGACGCGCTGAGCGAGGGCGCCGTGAAGGCGCTGTCGATCGTAGGGATCGTCGGCACGATCGGCATCGTGGTGGGGATCGTCAACCTGACCGGCCTCGGGTTGCGCTTCTCCGACCTCGTCGTGTCGCTGTCGGGCGGCAGCCTGCTCATCGCGATCATCTTCGTGACGATCGCCTCGTGGCTCCTCGGCATGGGCCTCACGGTGACCTCCAGCTACATCGTCGTGGCGATCCTCGCCGCTCCCGCGCTCGAGTCCCTCGGCACCTCGCTGATCGCGGCGCACCTCATCATCTTCTGGGTCAGCCAGGACGCCAACCTCACCCCGCCGGTGTGCCTGGCGGCGTTCGCCGGCGCCAGCATCGCCGGCGGCAAACCCATGGCGACCGGCTGGGAGTCTTGGAAGCTCGGCCGGGGCCTGTACATCGCGCCGTTCCTCATGGCCTACTCCCCGCTCGTCGACGGGCCCTGGGTAGCGGTGATCCCGGTGGTCGTGACCGCGTCGTTGGGGACCTATGCCCTGACCGCAGGCATGTCCGGCTACCTGCTGCGCGCCACGCGCCGGTGGGAACAGGTCCTGCTCATGGTCGCCGGCGTGCTGCTCATCCACCCCAGCTTCGCCGCGTCCTCCGCGGGTGGTGTGCTGCTGGCCCTTCTGCTGCTGCTGCACTGGCGGACCCGCGAGCAGCGTCCCGCCCGGCAGGATGCCCAGGCCGCAGCGAGCGAGCGCTCCTCCTAACCGCCGAAAGGAAGCAGCAGATGAGTCGTGTCGCCTCGGTGAGCGCTGCCACCGTGAGGGTGCCGCTCGACACCGCCACGTCCTTCTCCACGCGGCGGGTCACCGCTCGCGAGTACAGCCTGGTCCGGGTCGAGGGCGACGACGGCGTTGCCGGCATCGGCTTCTGTTACGCCGGCGGCACCGCCGGGCACCTCGTCACCGAGGCTGTCCGGCAACTGCTCGCGCCGGTCGTGGAGGGTCAGGACACCCACCGCGTCGAGGGCGCCTGGCAGGACTGCTACCAGCAGGCGCTGCTCCACGGTCGCGCCGGATCGGTCATGCGCGCCCTGTCGGCGGTCGACATCGCCCTGTGGGACCGCAACGCGCGCGCCGCCGGACTCCCGCTGTGGCGATTCCTTGGAGCGGCTTCGCACGGCACCGTGCGCGCCTACGCCAGTGGCGGCTACTACCTTGACGGCAAGACCCCCAACGATCTCGCGGACGAGATGCGCGCCTATGTCGAACTGGGGTTCGCGGCGGTCAAGATGAAGGTGGGGCGGCTGGCCCCCTCCGGCGACGGCGAGCGCATCGCCGCCGTCCGCGATGCCGTCGGCCCCGACGTGCTCGTGATGCTCGACGCCAACAACGCCTGGGCGGATCTCCCCAGCGCGCTGCAGGCCATGGCGAGGATGGAACCCTACGACCCTTACTGGATCGAAGAGCCCTTCAGCCCCGACGACATCGACAACCACGCGCGCCTCGCCGAGCGCACCCCGGTGCTGGTCGCCACGGGCGAGATCGAGGCCGGCCGCTGGCGGCACAAGGAACTCCTCGACAAGGAGGCCGCGGCCATCCTGCAGACGGACGCGGCCGTTTGTGGCGGCATCACCGAGTTCCGGCGCATCGCCGCCACCGCCGCCAGCTACGGCGTGCCGCTGTGCCCGCACTGGTTCCACGACCTGCATGCGCACCTGGTCGGCGCGAC
>WHTO01000250.1 GCA_009377665.1 Dehalococcoidia bacterium | reverse complement strand
GCGTGGAGCAAGGGCAGGGACTTCTTGCGGCGCAGGATGTCGTTCCTGGCGGACTTCCCAGTGAGTGCGCTATCGCCCCAGATGCCGAGGACGTCGTCGTGGATCTGGAACGACACGCCCAGGTTTTCGCCGCTCTCACGCAGCGAATCGCGCGCCCGGTTGTCGGCGCCGGCGGCCAGTGCCCCCAGCTCGAGCGCGGCGCCGAAGAGGGCGCCCGTCTTGCGCCCGGTCATGGCGAGGTAGTCGTCGACGCCCACGCCGGTCTGCCCCTCGAACGCCAGGTCGAGGTACTGGCCCTCGATCATGCGCAGGGCCGCATCGTTTAGGGCCTCCATCCCGGCGGCGACCGCGGCTGCAGGCCACGTCGCGCGGGCCAGGACGCGGTTGGCGAGCGCCCAGAGCAGGTCGCCGGCGTTGATCGCCTGCGCGGCGCCCCAGAGCTTCCATACCGTGGGCCGCCCCCGTCGCTCTTCGTCGCCGTCCTGGATGTCGTCGTGGACCAGCGAGAAGTTGTGGACGAGCTCGATTGCGGCGGCCGCGGGTAGCGCCCGCTCGAAGTTGCCGCCGAGCGCCTCGCACGACAGCAGACAGGCGACCGGCCGGAGGGCTTTACCTTCGGCCTCGGTGGTGTTGCCCTCCCGGTCCTGCCAACCCAGGTGGTAGCGGGCCATACCGTATATCGGCAGGTCGGCGCCTTCGAGCGCCTGCCGGAGCGCGGCGCCCAGGGGCTCGCGGTAGCGGGAGAATACGGCCGGGGCCGTGGTCACCTCAGCTATTGACGACAGCCAGCGGGATGATGCCGTCGTTGCGTTGGGCCTCGAGGTCGCGGCCTTCGAGCTCGGCGATGACGCGCTCGCCCTCCTCGACCAGGGCCTCGAAGAACTGGCCTTCGTTGACCGTGCGCACGACCTCGCCCTTGCGGAAGATGACGCCGCGCTGCTTGCCGCCGGCGATGCCGATGTCGGCTTCCTTCGCTTCTCCGGGTCCGTTTACGACGCAGCCCATGACTGCCACTTTGAGGACCTTGCCGCGCTGCTCGAAGTACTCCTCGACACGGTTGACCAGCGGGATGAGATCGATCTCAATCCGGCCGCAGGTCGGGCAGGCGATGATCGTCGGCCCCTTCTCGCGCAGCTCGAGCGATTTCAAGATGTCGTAGCAGACGCGGACCTCTTCGCGTGAGTCCGCCGTCGAGAGCGATACGCGGATGGTATCGCCGATGCCTTCGGCGAGCAGGATGCCCATGCCTACGGCCGAGCGCACGGACCCGCTGCGCGGTGTGCCAGCTTCGGTCACACCCAGGTGCAGTGGATAGGGCCGCAGCTTCGCGAACTCGCGATAGGCCTTGACCATCGTTGGGACGTTGAAGGACTTAAGCGACACCTTAATGTCTTCGAAGCCCATGGACTCGAGGATTTCGCACTCCCAGATTCCGGCGGCGACCATGCGTTGCCAGTCGGGCGGGGGCATCTGCCCCTCTTCCAGCCAGCCGATGGGCGGCAGTGAACCGTTGTTGACGCCGATGCGGATGGGGATGCCGGCGGCTTTGGCGTCGCGCACGATGTCGCGGACCTTCTCTTCGCGCCGGATGTTACCCGGGTTGAGGCGCAGGCCCTGGACTCCGGCCTTGATCGAGGCGTGGGCCAGTCGATGGTCGAAGTGGATGTCGGCGATGACCGGCACCGGGGCGTCGGCCAGGATGGTCGGGAGGGCGTCGGCGGCATCCCTGTCGGGAACCGCTATCCGGACGATCTCGCAGCCTTCCTCGGCCAGCTCACGGATCTGCTTAGTCGTCTCGGCGACGTTGGCGGTGTCGCAGGTGGTCATCGACTGGACGACGATGGGGGCGTCGCCGCCCACCTGGACGTCGCCGACGAACACCGGGCGGCTTGGCCGCCGCGGCGCCGGCGCCATATCGGCGCCCGTGCCGAAGGTAATGTCCTCGTCGCTCAAATACCCAGCACCTGGACCACGACCTCGCGGTTACGCGGCTTGTCCAACTCGATAAGGAAGACGCGCTGCCAGCGGCCGAGCCCGAGCTTACCGCCGATCACGGGGATGCTCTCGCTTGTCCCCATCAGCATTTGCAGGCAGTGTGAGTGGCCGTTCATGTCTTCGTCCTCGGTCAGGTTCTCCGTCCTAATCTCGAGGTCGTTGTGCTCGTAGTAGGTGCCGCAGGGGGCAATTCGCTCCAGGACCTTCGCCATGTCCCGCTTCAGGCAGGTCTCGTTCTCGTTGATCCGGACGGCCGCCGTCGTGTGCTTGGAGAAGACTGTGACGAAGCCGTGCAGCACGCCCGTGCGGTTGACGATTTCCTCGATCTCGGCCGTCAGGTCGACGAAGTCTGGGGCCTCGGCGGTGACGATGGGGATGCACTCGGTCACAACCCGGGCGCCGCCGAAGGGAGACTGCTGCGGATGATGACCGTTCCCGTTGCCATTCACCTGGTAACGGTCCTCGACCGCTAGCACTCTCGCCTCATCCATGTGCCCCTCCAACTTGGGTGTATAGCGTGGAAGCTGTGGGTGGTTTGTGGCTCGCTCCAGTCCCGGGCGAGCCCTCATTAGTTCCTACTCTCAGGCGGTGCCGGATCGATCTCCCGAGACAGCATAATCATAGGGCCTGACCGCGTTCGAAACCCGTCGAGCGATTGTGCAAAATTGCACAATCAGCTCCCTCATCATATCGCAGAGGATCGGACCGTGCCCACCGAAGGTTAGGCAAGCCAGACTTGAGTCAGGGGCGCGTCGTTGACACAAGGGTGAGGTGGCCGCGATGCTCGGCGTGGTGGCCGGGAGGGAAATTGTATAGGCTGATGCTCCTTATCGTGATGATCGCGGTCTTCATCATCGCCGCCAGCACGATACCCACCTAGAGGGTCCAAACCGGACAGCAGGTTGTCGCCCTGGCCGGGCGTCAATCTGCAGCCTTGCGTGGGCCGCTGTACGTGAAGCTCTCCTCGATTCCCAGCAACCGGGCAGCGTTCCTGAAGAGCAACCCCTCCTCGACCTCGGGCCGGAAGCCGGCGTTATCGTAGTCGTTTAGCCAGCGCAGCGGACGGATGAACGGATAGTCGCTCCCGAACATCATCTTGTCCGGCGTCCGGTAGTTCGCGTAGTCGATGATCGACCGGTCCATGTACTTCGGGCTGTACCCCGAGAGGTCCATGTAGACGTTGGGCTTGTGCACCACGATAGCCAGCTGCTCCTGCACCCAGGGCCAGGCAGGGTGGGCCATGATGATCGTTAGCCCAGGGAAGTCGGCGGCGATGTCGTCGATGTACGG
>WHTO01000037.1:16611-20232 GCA_009377665.1 Dehalococcoidia bacterium | reverse complement strand
TTCGCGTTACGGTGCATGGGGCCTCCTCGGACGGTGATTCGTACAATCACACGTTCCGTCGGAGGCCCCTTTCATTCACCCGGGCTGTCACCAACCTCTGTGCTCAGTACAGCTAGGGTGTGCACCTCGATTCGTCTGGCAAGCGATTTGCCCAGCGACTTATTCTGCGCTGGCACTGCCGGACGGACCGGTGGCCGAGGAGGATGAGTAGTGAGAGAGCTTCCCCGAACACCTATCTGCGACCTGCTTGGTATCCGTTATCCGATCGTCCAGGCGGGCATGGGAGCGCCGAAAGGGGGTCCAACCACGCCGGGGCTGGTTGCCGCGGTCTCGGAGGCCGGTGGCCTCGGTTGCCTGGGCGCAATGGGCTTCAGCCCGGATGAACTGCGGGCCGCGATCATGGATATCCGCCAGAGGACGGACCGCCCGTTCGGCGTGGACCTCATCCTTCCCACCAGGCTCCCGGTTGGATACGAAAGCCGTGATGCGGCCCGCGACGCCATCTCGAGGGAACATCCCGCACACCAGGCGTTTCGTGAGGATCTCGCCGGGCATTACGCGCTGCCGGACGCCAAGATGGCGGATTCAGAGGTCATATCGCCGGCTCAGATCACCGCGCAGATCGATGTGGTGCTCGAGGAGAATGTCCCGGTCTTCGTTGCCGGCCTGGGCGACCCCGCCCAGGTGGCCGAAGAGGCGCACCGCCGCGGAATCATCGTCATGGGCCTCGCCGGCAGCGTTCGCAACGCCGCACGCCAGAAGGCAGCGGGCGTCGACGTAGTCATCGCCCAGGGGACCGAGGCAGGCGGGCACACGGGCGCAATCGGCACGATGGCGCTGGTGCCGCAGGTCGTCGACGCGGTTGGCCCCCTCCCCGTCCTCGCGGCAGGCGGTATCGGTGACGGTCGTGGACTCATCGCCGCGCTCGCGCTGGGGGCCACGGGAGTATGGTGCGGCACGGCCTTCCTGTTTGCCGAGGAGTCCGGACTGCCCGAGGTCCAGAGGGAGCAGTTGCGGCGGGGCATGCCGGACGACTTCGTCGTCTCCACCTCCTACACCGGCAAGCCAGCGCGGCAGTACAAGAACGAGGTCGTGACATCGTGGTCGGAGAGCGGCCTGCCCTCGCTGGGGATGCCCCTGCAGACGGTATTGATGGACGACTTCGTCGCCGCGGCACAGGCGGCCGGCCGGTTCGAGCTGACGAGCAATCCGGGAGGCCAGATTGCAGGGATGCTGAACGAGATCGTTCCCGCAGCCGAGATAGCCAGGCGAATTGTGCAGGGCGCCGAGGCGGAACTCGACCGACTGGACCGGCTGTCGGCCGGTCTCGCAACGAAGCCGCGATTAGCTTCCCCGGCGGCGGCCCCCCCGGGATCCTGACGCTAGACGGTTTCCGAGAGGGAGCGGTGAACGCGAACGCGGTCTCCTGGACAGCGCGCGCGCCGCGCTATGGTCGTGCCGCAGCGACCCCTCCGGCTCTCATGGCTCGGAGCAGCGCAGTCCCCGTAAGCGCGCCCCGTAAAATCTTTCCCACTGGCGTACGACAGACGTCGTTGAGAGCCTTGACGGCGGTTTGCTCGCTGCCGCGGATCCGACACCTGTGAAACCCCTGCACCTCGTGTTGCTCGTCTTCCAGGGCGCCCTGGTCGGGTCAAGCTTCCTGATGATCAAGGTCGTCGTCGACGACATCAGTCCCGCCCTTGTCGTCGCCGGCCGCCTGGTGCTGGCGGCGTCGCTGGCGTTTGCGATTGTGCTGGCGATGCGTCTGCCCATGCTGGCGACGCGGTCGGGGTACGGCATCCTTTTCCTGATCGGAGCGCTGGGGCTGGCCCTCCCCTTCCTGATGGTCACGTGGGCGCAAACGCGCGTTTCCAGCGGTACAACCTCTGTCCTCAGCTCGGCGATCCCCATAGTCACCGCCTGCCTCGCGGTCTGGTTGCTGCGCGATGAGCGCCTGACCAAGTCCAAAGTGATCGGCCTGGCCGTGGGATTCGTCGGGGTCGCGGTGCTCTCCGGCGGCGACTTCCTCGACCTCGGCGGAAGTGTGCTCATCGGCGACCTGGCCGTGATCGGTTCGGTGCTCTGCTTCGCTGCCTCTACCGTCGCGGTGCGCCGGTTCCTGCGCGACGAGAATCCGATGACGGTCTCGGCGTTCAACCTGCTGTTCGCGGCGATTGTGAGTATTCCGGTCGCGGTGGCAACAGAACCGCCGGACCGCCTGCTGGTGCTCGATGAGGTCGAATGGGCAGCCTTTCTAACCCTCGGCCTCGGCACCGGGGTGGTAAACAGCCTCTTCTACTGGTTGATGGTGAGGATTGGCGCGATCAAGGTTTCGATGACCGCCTACATCACACCGGCAACCGGCGTCCTGCTGGGTTGGCTGGTGCTCGACGAGGTCGTGAACTGGTACATGTCCATCGGCTTCGCCTGCATCATCGCCGGCATCGCCATGGCCACCGGGATGCTGAGCGTTGAGCGGCTGGGGGATCGCTTGCTGCCGGGCCGCAAGCGCCGTGCCCTCGCCATCAGCGCCGACTCGTCCACGCGGGGACCATCCACCAGGCGTTGACCTGACGAGAGATCCCCGATATTCGTCGTTCCGCAGGCCGAATCGAAGTAGTAGCATGGTGCGATCTGTGGTGCGGTTCGGCTTCGTGTCGTCGACCGACGAATAGGAGGGTAGCTATGTCCTGGAGACAAACAGCGAGAGCAGCGGGCGGCCTCATGTTGCTGCTCGTCGTGGCGCTGGTGCTGGCGTTCTTCTTCGCGGGAACGCCCGATGCTTCGCGTGACGAGATCGCGGGGGACCTCGAAGACATCGAGGGCGACGCGGGGTACCTATTCGGCCAGGCGCTGGGAATATTTCTCGGGCTGGCGGTGCCCGTGCTGGGCGCTGCCCTCTACGCCACGCTGCGCCGGCGGGACCCCACCCGCCTGCTGCCGGCCATCGGACTGGCAGGCTTCGTCGGCATGGGGCCGTTGTTCCTGGTCAGCGGGGCAGCCTACATCACGCTCGAGGGCGTGCTCGCCAACGACTTTGTGAGCGAGGGCGCGGGAGGCGCAGGCGCGCCGGAGATCCTCGAGATGGCACGCGTGCTCACCACGTTCGGTGATCTGACCTTCTTCCTCGGGATCATGCTCTTGGCGGTGGGACTTATCGGCTTCGGCCTGGCCATTGCCCTGGAAATCGAGCAGGTTGCCGTCGCGACAGCGCCTTCTGGCCCAGGAGTACGGATTGCCGCTGCGGTGGTGTCACCTCCTCGCTGGCTGGGGTGGATCGCGACGGCCGCCGGTATCCTTTATCTGCTCGGCTTCCTGGCGGCGTTTGAGGAGATTTTCTTCATCTTCATCGCGCTGGGATTGCTGCTTACCATCGTCTGGTTCCTGGCAGGAGGGGTGTGGTTCGCCTTCTCAGCGCCCGCACTTGTCGAGGACGTGGAAGAGGCAGTCTGACCGCGGTTCTCCACGGACAAGGCTTTTTCGCCGGGTAAGCCCTGGACCTGGGAACATGCCGGGCGCAGCGGTTGTTGCGCTGCCGGACACTTGTGCCGAGAATCTGCCTCATGTCCCATGGGGGTCACGTCGCTGCGACCAGCCTGCCCGGCGGTTCCCGTCAACATG
>WHTO01000037.1:4529-16601 GCA_009377665.1 Dehalococcoidia bacterium | reverse complement strand
CAACATGAGAGGGAGAGAGGCGAGATGGAGTTCGAGAACATTCTGTACAGCGTGGAGCGCGGCCGCGCGCGCATTACCCTAAATCGGCCCGAGCGGCTTAACGCGCTCTCAGCCGACCTCCAGGCGGAGCTGAACGCGGCGCTCTGGCGCGCCGACAGGGACAGGGAGGTGCACTGCGTGATCCTGTCTGGCGCCGGCCGGGCCTTTTCGGCTGGATACGACATCTATCCATCGTCCGGCGCGCAGAGCGAGGACGACTACGGCAGCTCCTTCTGGACGATACCGATGCAGGAGGACGTCTGGCACCTGGAGAGGCAGCAACGCGATCGCATGGCGATCTGGGACATGCACAAACCGGTGATCGCGAGGGTGCACGGCTACTGCCTGGCGGGCGGCACCGACCTCGCCCTGATCTGCGACATCGTGGTCGCCAGCGAAGATGCCGTGATCGGGTACCCGCCGGTGCGCTCGATGGGTAGCCCTCCCGCGCACATGTGGACCTACCTGGCCGGGCCACAATGGGCTAAGCGTCTGCTGCTCACCGGCGACTCGATCAGCGGTGCGGACGCGGCTCAGATCGGCCTGGTCTACAAGGCAGTGCCCGCGGACGCGCTGGACACCGAAGTCGAGTCGCTGGCCGACAAGATGGCGATGATCGACGTGGGGCTGCTGTCGGCGAACAAGCGCTCCGTCAACCTCGCTCTCGAGATGATGGGCGCCCGTAACATGCAGCGGCTGGCCGCGGAGCTCGACGCCAGGGGTCACCACGCGCCCTCGGTCGCGGAATTTGGCGAGCGCTCGCAACGGGACGGCCTGAGAGCCGCCCTGGAGTGGCGCGACAGCAAGTTCGGTGACGGCAGAGCCAGTCCCGAGTACCAGCAGCGGCGCGAGCAGGCCCAGCAGCAGCCTGGTTAGTCACCTGGCGGTTGTAATGGCGGTGGTTCTGCGGGCCGTGGAGATCGGCAAGCAGCCCACCCGAAGGGGAGAGAGGCATGGCCAGGATTACACAACTCATCCACGTCAACATCGTCGTCAGCGATATCCAGGAGTCCGTAAAGTTCTACACCGAGATGCTTGGCGCCCGGGTCATACGGGAATGGCACGGCGAGAGCGAGACCTCGGGCGAGGTGCTCGGCTTTGGCAAGGGGACGGCGCGCTGGCACGCCTTTCTGCTGCGCTGGGGCGAAGGCGACGAGATGGCCTTCCCTCAGATCGACCTGCTTCAGTGGCTGGACCCTCCCTCTGTCGGCAAGCCGTACGACACGATGGCCCACGTCGGCATTCCGCGGATCTGCCTCGAGGTCGACAACATCGATGAGATCTACGCGGAGCTGGCGGCCAAAGGCGTGAGCTTCCTGACGAAGCCCAAGCCGCTCAATCCGAAGACGGAGCGCGGCAGCCGAACCAAGATCGTCTGCCTGCTCGATCCGGACGGCACAACGATAGAGCTGATCGGCAGGGGCCACCCTTCCGCTGACCGCCCATCGAAGTGAGGTAGTCGGGACACGCGGCCTCGCGGCGCCGCGGCCGTGGTTCAGGCTCTGGCGACGGCGGGCTCCGGGAAGGCATCCCGGATCTCGGGATACACCTCCTTCATGAACACCTCCATCTCGCGGATCACGTCTTCCTTCGGCTGCTGCGCGTAGTGCCAGATGAATATCAGGTACTCGGCCGGGACGCGCTCCCACTCGCTGACGAGCCGGCGCTTGACGTCGTCGACGGTGCCACCGATGAATAGTCCGCTGTCCTTGATGGACTGCACCCACTCCTTATCGGTTGTGCCGGGGGTGAAGTGCGAATTCGGGAAGAAGGCGGCGTAGAAGTTCTTGTAGATGTCCAGGTCAAAGGCCTTCAACGCGTCGTCGAAGCCGGCCTGATCCTCGCTGAAGTGGATCCAGCGAATGTTGCCCTGGTGGTATCCGAGTGGGACATCCCGGCCCAGGTTCTTCGCAACTTCGCGGTAGTAGATCGCCCGCTCCTCCAGCTTGTCGATGTCGAGGAAGTATCCGATGTTGAAGTCCTTCTTCGCCGCGTACTCGACAGCCTCCATGCTGGCCGCACTGCTGATGAACACGGGCGGATGGGGGCGCTGAAATGGCGCCGGCACCACCGACAGCCGCCTGACCTCGCCGTCGTCGCCGATCTCGCCCGGTCCTCCCATGCGCCTCGCCGTTTGGGCCGCCGGGTAGCCAACGACCCCCGTGTCGTGGGGGTAGGGCACCTGGAAATAGTCGCTCTTGTGCTCGATGCTCTCCTGCGTCCAGCTCTTGAGGACCAGGTCGACCTGGTCTTCGAATATGCGCCGGTTCAGCTCGTCGTCGCTTTGCCTTTGAGCTTCGGCCTCCGCGCTGCTGGTGCCGTCGACGCCCGGCGGCAGTGCCGCGCGGGAGTTGAGGTGCTGGCCGATCACGTTGGTCCAGCGCGACTGGTAGCCGCGGGCGAATCCAACGAAGAACTTTCCGTGCGTGAGGTGATCAAGGATTGCCGTCTCTTCGGCTACGCGAAGGGGGTGCTGCGCTCCCATGACGTAGCCGAGCTGGCCGACGCGAAGCTGCTTGACCTGGCTCGCCCAGTGGGCGTTCAGAATGCCCGGCGATGGCCCGAGCTCGTACCCCTCGGAGTGGAAGTGATGCTCGACGGTGGTGAAGCCCCAGTAGCCGAGCTCGTCCGCGGCCTTCACGACGTCGGTCATGCCGTGGATGACGTCGTAGTAGAGGTCCCTGTCGCGGCCGAGCGGACGCCGAGTCTCGCGCTCGTGCTCGTCCCTGGCCGGCATGACGGGATACATCTGGATGATGACCTTGACGCTCATGGACTACCTCCGCGAAGTATCGGTTGCCTCATCGGCTGCTGTGGGCGCTGGCCCGGATGCAGCACACGGGAATTGTAACCCCGCTGACAACTGATATCGTAGGCGCGGGTGCGGATCCGCCGACCTTAGTGGATCGCTTGCTAGGCCTTGACGACGACACCACAAGCGACCGGGACCAGGGCGCAGGGAGAGATGGTATGGAACAACGGTTGATCGATGCTATCGAGAAGGTCGAAATCCAGGAGGTCGAAAGCAGGTATGAGTGGGCTGTCGACGAGGGCCGGCTCGACGTCCTTGGCAGCCTGTTCACGGCGGACGCCTATCTGACGCTCCAGCCGCGCGGGATCGAACGCAACGGACGAGGTGAGATCGTCGAGTGGTTTCGCGAGTACTGCGAGGACTGGGGCTGGCGAAACCGCCGCCACTACGTGAGCAACTTCGACATCCGCGTCCAGGGCGAGAGCGCCCGGGTTCGCTTCTACTACTTCCTTACGTACGAAACCGAGGGCCGATCCTGCGTCGCCTGGGGCCGCTACGACGACACGCTCGTTCGGCGGGGCGACGCGTGGCTGATAGCCACCAAGCTCATTCGCTCCGCCGCGCCGCGCGTCATCTACCTGGACGAGGGATGGGCGGGGCTGGAGCAAATGCCTGTCTCAAGCGAGGAGTGGCAGGGGCCGAGAGGAACGTAGGCGCCTGCCGCGGCGCTGATACTTAGAGCCTGGGTCAGCCTGCGGAAACCTCGTCGAGGAAGCTCAGCACGGCATCGTTGAAGGCGCCCGGCTGGTGCAGGTTGGCGGGATGCCCCGCGTCTTTGATAACAACCAGGCGGCTGTCCGGGATCTTCGCTGCCATGTAGTCGCTCGCGACCAGGAAAGGCTCGTCCCGGTCGCCGACGATAACAAGCGTGGGTACGCCAATGGATGGCAAGGCCTTCATGACGCGGTCGTCTGATTGGGTCAGCATGCCTCTCCCCGCATGGGCGAGGCCGGCCGGGGACTTCTGGAGGTCCAGCCCGATGTGGACCTCGGTAGAGTCCGGCGGCAACGACTCCAGGCCGCGGCGGTCCAGCTCATTCGCGCGTGCGATTGCGTACTTGTTCCAGCCTTCGCGACCTACGGGATTGCGATAGCCCGGACCGGTCCCGAAGAGGACCAGCGCCGTGACCATTTCCGGATGGGCGATGTAGAACGACGCAGCGAAGTAGCCCGTCAGCGAAAAGCCGACAACGATCGCCCTGTCCACGCCCTCGGCTTCCAGAACGAGCTTCATGTCCTGGATTGTCTTCTCTGCGCTGTACTCATCGGGATCGGCAGGCGAGTCGCTGCGCGCGTGGCCGCGCATCTCCCAGGTGATCAGCCTGTACTTGCTTGAGAACGGGGCTAGCTGAGGCTCCCACATCTTGTTGCTCGAGGCGTAGCCGTGACCCAGAAGAATCGGAGGGCCCGAACCTTGGGTTTCGTAATAGATGGATACGTCGCCGTTCTGCACTCGAGGCATGGCAGGATACTAGTGCTTAAGCAGATTCTTCACGAGGCCCAGCGCGCCTGCACGTATACTCTGCCTCGATGCTCGACCCGGCGTCATGGACCACGCTCCGCCGGCGCGCGCGCAAGCTGCCGGGCTGGTTGAGATCGTGGGCGGCCCATCAGCGCGGTCGCGCGAAGCAAAGGTTCGACTCCCTGCCCCAGCGAATAGCAAACTTCCGTGAGGGCGGTATACCGATTCCACCTGCACGGCTGATCTACAGCGCCACCAGGATGGAAAGCGTCGAGTGGTTCCTGGCTTCGGGGCAAGCAGCGCGGGAGAGCATCCGCGAGACCGCTGCCGGCGTCGGCATCGAGATCGAGCGACTCGAGGCCGTGCTCGATTTCGGGTGTGGGCCGGGGCGTGTCATGCGCCACTGGCAGGGGCTTCGGGGCCCAGCGCTCTTCGGGAGCGACTACAACCGATCCTCCGTCGAATGGTGCCGCCGCAACCTGGCGTTCGCCGAGTTTCGGGTCAACGCCCTCGGTGGGCCGCTGGCGTTCGACAGCGAAGCCTTCGACCTGGTCTACGGCCTGTCGGTGTTCACTCACCTGACCGAGGAGCGGCAGCGCTATTGGATGGATGAGCTGACGCGCGTCGTCCGTCCGGGCGGGCACCTGCTGATCACCACTCACGGGAAGCGACACGCCAGCGAACTGCCCGGGAACGAATGGGACAGGTTCGCTGCCGGCGAACTGGTGGTCGTCAGGGGTGACCGCGAGGGCAGGAACGAGTGCGCCGCCTTTCACCCCGAGTCCTACGTGAGGGCGAATCTCGCGAGGGGGCTGGAGGTCGCGCGCTTCGAAGCGGAAGGCGCCAGGGGCAACCCCTGGCAGGATCTCTACCTGCTTCGGAAGCCATAACCCGCGCTGGCCTGCAGAGGCCACCGCGTGCGGGGGTACAGCCTACGGCTGACATCGACCTAACGTCCTGAAACCAAGGCAAGGAACGGTAGGGAGAGCAGATTCAGCGCGCCGAAGAATCCCTTAGGCGGTTGCCGGAGTTCACGACCTGTGAAGCGCCATCCGCGCCCATTTTGTGGTCAACCGCGCTCCACTCGGCTGCCAAGGTCAGTTTAATGAATCGATCCGGGTGCCAAGGGCGCCACCGGCCTACCTCCTAATCCATCTCGACCGGGCCCCAGCGGGCCGGCGGGCCCGCCGAGCAACGGCAAGGGAACGTCGCGGGATTCGCTTCCAGGGTCGCGACCATGCGCATCATGAACGCTTGGGCGGTGGGTCTTTAGGTGCTGGTTGGCCGCTCGATGGCCAGGGCTTGACAGATACTTAGGCGGGAGTATTGTGAGTGCTAACCGGCCAAGCGGGAGCACGGCCCGACCTGGAGGTGGTGCGCGCCGGTCGATCTCGGGTTCTGCGACAAACATGGAGGTTCCTATGGCAAGCAAGCTTTACGTCCCGGGGAGACCTGGTCTGTTCAGGCGGCGTATGGGCCGGCGAGCTTTGCTTCGGTCGTCGGCACTGGGTACGGCCGGGCTGGCTGCCGCCGGTCTCGTGGGCTGCGGCGATGACGACGACGACGACGACGATGACGATGACGATGACGACGAGGCCACCAGTATCGAGGCCGAACCCACCGGCGCCGCGGGAGGGGACGACCAGGCGGGCGGCAACGGCGACCTCGAAACGGTTTCGTTCGTATACCCGTACCCGGCTCCCCTGGCGCAGGTCGTCGCCGAGCATTACGTCGCCCAGGACCGCGGGTACTTCGCGCAGGAGGGCCTGGAAGAGGAGATCACCTTCCAGACCGCAATGCTGCCGCTGCTCGCTGGCGGAACCGTTGACTATGGGCGGGCGACGCCGGTCAATCTCATGAATGCTTTCGTCTCGGACCAGCACCTGGTTGGCGTCTTCCAGGTGGCATACCCCTTCATATTCGGGATAGTGACGCTTGAGAGCAGCGACGTCACCGAGTTCACCGCCGAAACCATGAGGGGCCAGGCGATAGGGATAACGGAATTCGCCGGCGGCGAAGTACCGATGGTACGCGCCATGCTGACCCGCATCGGACTGGTGGAGGGTGAGGACGTGGAGCTGTTTCCGACCAGCGGCTCGACCCAGCAGCCCACACTCGATGCCCTGCAGACGGGGCGCATCGCAGCGTTCGCGGGTAGCATCAATGACTTCGCGATCCTCGAGACGTTCAGCGGTGAGTCGTTGCGTGACATCACGCCGGAGGTCGTTACGAACCTGAGCGCCGACGACTCTATAGCAGTTCCTATCGATTACCTGGAGGAGAATCGCGACCAGGTGGTTCGTTTCTGCCGGGCGTACGCCAAGGGCGCCATCTTCGCTATCGAGAACCCGCGAGCGGCTGCCGCGATTGGATTGCAGTTCGCGCCTGATTCCGGAACCCTCGACGAAGTCACTCAATTCATTGACCTTGTTGTTTCAAGCAGAGCGACACCTCCGGAAGGCACGCAGTTCGGGGAAATGCCAGTAGACGGCTGGACCGAATACATGAACTTCCTCCTCGAAGGCGCCACGGGAAGCCCGGATGACCCGCTTACGTTCGATGAACCCATCGATCTCACGCAGATCATCGACAACACCCTCATACCCGAAATCATGGACTTCGACGAGGAGGCCATTCGGCAGGAAGCAAGAGACTTCGACACCGGCTGACACCCCTGTTCGGATAGGCGGCCGCGATGACTTGGTCCAGGTCAAACGACAGCGGGGCCAACAGAGGCTGCGCGGACTCCAAGTTGGTGATCGAGATCGACACCGACCTGCTCGCGACCTATAACCTGCGCAAGAACCCGCTGTGACCGACCACGAGCAAGCCGATCGACGGCAACCAGAGAGTTCGAAACGGAAGGAAAGAACGCGTGGTAGCAACAACAGTGGCGACCAAAGGCCAGGGCGAAGCGGTGCAGCCGGTGCTGCCTGCACCCAGCTTCAGCAGGGCCGGTGACCTGGTCTTCATTTCGTCGATCTATCCCGTCGATGGGCAGGGGAACGTGGCCCACAGCAGCTCGTTCTCTCCTCACATCGGCGAGTCCGAAATGGCGGCGCAGACGCGCAGCGTGATGGAGACGCTGAAGCGCGTGCTGGCCGACGCCGGTACATCGCTGGGGCGGATGGTCAAGGCCGAGGTTTACCTCAAGAGCCCCGAGGACTTCTACGAGTTCAAGCTGGTCTGGAAGGAATACTTTCCCACCGATCCCCCGGTCCGTACCACGGCCTGCGTCGGCGAGGACCACATCATCCCCGGCGCCCTGCTGAACCTCCACGGTATCGCCCTCGCCGGTGACTCTTCATGGAAGCGCGAGGCGATCCACGTCGATGGCGTACCGGATCCGATGGACGCGGAGTGGATGCCGCGGGCGATCAAGGCCGGCCCCTTCGTCTTCCCCGCCGGCGTGCCGGCCACCGACTTCAGGACAGGCATCCCCGTTGGGAAGCTGCCGGTCTACCCCTACTACGGTTCGGACGCCGAGATGCAAACGCACTACATCCTGCAGAACCTGCAAAAGGTGGTGAAGGCCGCCGGTAGCGATCTCGACCAGGCCCTGAAAGTCCAGTGGTACGAAACCAACGCAGAAACCTTCCATGACATCGACGGTGTTTGGGGGCAGTACATGTTCCCCTCGCCGCCGCCGCGAAGTTCGATGGCGATGCGTCAGTTGCTGGTGCCCGGCGCCGCCTTCGTCCCCAACATCTTTTTCCTGGTTCCAGACGCTGATCACCAGAAGGAAGAGACACGAAAGGGCATACGCTGGCACCCCGTCGACGTGCGCAAGGTTAACTTCTCGCCGGGGCTCACCGCGGGCGACTGGCTCTTCACGGCGGGGCAATGTTCTGTTCCGGGGTACAACATGACCGGCAAGGACGCCGTCCCAGAGAACATGTTCGTCATGTCGCCGCGCGGCCTGCCGCATCACTTCTCAGACATAGAGATCCAGACCGAATTCACGATGGTGCTGCTGAAGGAGCAACTGGAAGGCAACGGCTACAGCCTGGCGGACATCGTTGACGCCCGGATCTTCCTCTCCCACGCCCGGCGCGACTTTGCGGGCTTCGAGCGAGCCTGGCGGCGAGCCTTCGAGGGCATTGGCTCAATGCCCAGCATGAGCCTTTTGCCTGCCAACCAGGAGGATGGCGAGGTGGGCTTCATGCTTCATGAGACGATCGTCGAGATAGATCTGATCACCAGGCACGCGACCACCTAGAACGAGACCGCCGGCGGAGGCTGGCGAGCGAAGAAGGGACGACAAATGGCAACGGCTGCGCGCACACGCAGGATGCAGGGCGAGGCGGTGCAGCCTGTGCTGCCAGCGCCAAGTTGGAAGAGGGCAGGGGACCTCGTGTTCATCTCTTCGATCTATCCGATCGACGGGACAGGGCGCGTCGTACACACCAACTCGTTTTCCCCACACGTAGGCGAATCGGAAATGGCAGCCCAAACGCGGAGCGTCCTTGAGACGCTCAACAGCGCTCTCCAGGATGCCGGCCTTTCTCTCGACAGGATGCTGAAGGCAGAGGTCTACCTGGCATCCCCGGAGGACTTCTACGAGTTCAAGCTGGTCTGGAAGGAATACTTCGCGGAAAGCCCGCCGGCGCGGGCGACAGCAGTGGTGGGAGAGGACCACATCATCCCGGGCGCTCTGCTAAACCTGCAGGGGATCGCCCTGGCGGCCGATTCGGGCTGGACGCGTGAGGTTATCCACGTCGATGACGCCCCCGACCCCATGGACGCAGAATGGGCGCCGCAGGCAATCAAGGCCGGGCCTTTCGTCTTCCCGTCGGCCATGGTTGCCACCGATTACCAGACCGGTGTCCCGGTGGGCAAACTGCCGGTCTACCCGTACTACGGTTCGGACGCAGAAATGCAGACCCGCTACATCCTCGAGAACCTCGGAAAGGTGCTCGCAGCGGCCAATAGCGGGCTCGACCAGGCGGTAAAGTCCCAGTTCTACGAGACCAACCTGGTCAACTTCCACGACATCGACGGCGTCTGGGGGCAGGCGATGGGGCCGATACCACCGACGCGCAGCTCCATGGCGATGCGCTCGCTACTCGTCCCTGGCGCCGTCTTCGCCCCGAATCTGCTGTTCCTCGCCCCCGACGCACAGCATCAGAAGGCTGAGACGCGCAAGGGCGTCCTCTTTCACCCGGTAGACATCCGTAAGGTGAACTTTACCCCCGGTATACTCGCCGGGGATTGGCTCTTCACGGCGGGCCAGGTGGCGATGGACGACTTCCTGAAAGGGGTGTTCCACACGTCCGTGCCCGGCCTGCCCCATCACTTCTCCGACATCGAGGTACAGACCGAGCACGTGATGAATCTGTTGAAGCTGCAGATTGACGGCAACGGTTACGAGCTGGCCGACGTGGTCCAGGCCATCGTCTTTCTGACCGACGCGCGACGTGACTATCGCGGGTTCGAACGCACATGGCGGCGTATATTCAAGGACGTCCCTCAACTCCCAGCGATGAGCCTTATCCCGTCCAACCAGGAGAACGGCAAGGGTGGCGTGATGATCAACGAGCTGATTGTCGAGATTGACCTGATCGTGAAGCACAGCGGCTAAGCGGCGCGCCTTCAGGGGCCATCGCAAACCCCTGGCTTTGCTCGCCGCAGTGACTCCGAGCTCGCGCGCCAGCCGCGCCAACTCGGTCTGGGCGCACTGCCTTATCGCTGCTAGCCGGGACACAGGGCGGGAACGATGCCCCGCCCTGTCCTCCGGCGCTCGCCTAGCTGAGGCTGGCTCTCATCTCCTCGGTGACGGCTTTGCCGGCGTCCTCGAAGGCCTTCACCGTCGCGGCCTGGCGACGGACGTTTGCCTCGGCCGCCTTGCTGGCAACCAGTTCTCCCGAAAGCACCGGCCCCTCCAGCGTCCCCTGGAAGTGCGGCGCGACGTAGCGGGCCAGCAGTTCATAGCTGTGCCGGATCTTCTCGTTGGTGGTCCATTCGTAGCCAATGGCCAGCAGGCCGCCGAAGCCGCCGCTCGCCTCCTGTAACCGCTCGATCTGCTTGATGGCGTCGTCGGGCGTGCCCACGATGGCCAGCCCTGATTCGATCAAGGGTTCGATGGCGCCGCCGCCCGGCTTGTGCGGGCGGCCCACGATGTCCTCGATGTACGAGCGCTCACACTCGAGGAACCAGTCCTTGATGTCGTTTATGGCCTCTTTCTTCGACTCGGCGATGAATAGAGGCATCGTGATGCGCCAATCCTCGCGGGAGATCGTCTGACCCGCCTCGGCGGCAGCCTCTTCAGCCGTTCGCCACATGCCGGCGTAGTCGCCTAGCCCGCCGAACACGGTGGACGCGATGGCAATCAGACCAACGCCGTACTTGCCCGCCGCGGTCGGCCCTGCCGGCGTCTGCACGCCGGCGACGGCGATCGGGAGACGAGGCCGCGAATACGGAAGGACGTGCAGGCGGGCATCGTTGAGCTCGAACCAGTCGCTCTTGTGGTTCACCGTTTCGCCGTCGAGGAGACGGATGATGACACCCAGCGATTCCTCCATGCGGGGCCTGAGCATGGAATGGTCGATTCCATACATCATCGCGTCGGACGGCAGGGCGCCCGGGCCGACGCCGAGGATGATGCGGCCGCGCGTGAGGTGGTCCAACAGGACCATGCGGTCGGCGACGTTGAGGGGGTGGTGATAAGGAAGGCTCGTGACGCCGGTGCCCAGCTTGATGGTGCGCGTTTGCTGCGCAGCCGCGGCAATAAAGACGGCCGGGTCGGTTATATTCTCCCAACCCCCGCTGTGGTGTTCACCAACATAAGCCTCATCAAAATCGAGGTGGTCAAGCCAGGCGATAAGGTCGAGGTCCCGCTGTAGCGAGGCCGTGGGGTTCTCTCCGATCTTGTGAAACGGAGCCATAAAGATTCCGAAGCGCATCCTCCAGGGCAACTTCATCGCAACTTCCTTTCCTGAACGACTTTCTACTACCTTATCGATCCGCCAGTCCGAATGGCCTCTATGGGTGTCCCGGCTCGCACAATCCACGTCGACGTCGTACAGGGCATCGCTCTGGCTCGTGCGCTGGCGGTGTTTGCCGAGACCTTTGCCCTCAAGACTACGCGACCCCGCGCAACGCGCCCAGATCGTGAACGCCAAACGCGCTGCGACAGGCCAGCGAGCCCGGAGGCCGTCGCCGAGGCGAGGGTCGTGTGCCGCAGGTCTGTCTCGGTCCGAAGGCACGCACCGCCGATGTGATCCCGAGGCGTAACTCGGCGTCCAGGCTCCGCGCCCAGAATCAAGGATGCGGATCGTGATAGTCTTGGGGCATGCTTGCGCCAGAGCGTTTCAGCCGCAGGAAGTTGCAGGACTCGATACAGGAGTACCTGCGGCAGCAGATATTCTCCGGCCAGCTCAAGCCGGGCGCGCTGCGCGAATACTATGGGCGGCTGGAAGGCCCGCCGATCGCCTCAACGCTGGACCATATCGTCGCCGCCGTTGGCGGGTGAATGTACGGCAGTCTTGCCGGCGCGCTGTCAGCGCGCAAGATCAGGTTCAACCGCGAAGCGTACGAGGCGTCGGTCGACGGTCGCATAGAGGGCGTCGGCAAGACCATCAGGATCACCGAGATAAACATCCGCTACACGCTTGCCATCCCGCAAGGCACTCGCGAGGAGACGGAGCGTGCGCTCCGGGTCCACCCGGCCGGCTGCCCGGCCCACGAAAGCGTTAAGGACGCGATCCGGGTGACGTGGGAAGCGGATATCGAGGAGTTCTAGGGCGTACGCCTGCGGAAAA
>WHTO01000037.1:0-4519 GCA_009377665.1 Dehalococcoidia bacterium | reverse complement strand
GGAAAACGCGATCGCCGCGTGGCGGGGCTGGTCGCGTTTGTAGTCGAAGAAGCCAGGTTCGTCGATGCGCTGTGGCGGGACCCTCGCCGTCATCCGCCGAGGTGGCCTTTGTCGATAGATGAGAGGAAGGGCAGCGCCCGGGCCGACGCTGCCCTTCACTCGCGATGCGTCACACAGCATCCTGGATCGTAGGACCCGTTACCTGAGCTCCCCGATCCGGACAGTGCTCGCGGTGAAACGCCTCAGACGGAAAGCAGAC
Source organism: Dehalococcoidia bacterium (assembly GCA_009377665.1). Classification (GTDB taxonomy): domain Bacteria; phylum Chloroflexota; class Dehalococcoidia; order WHTO01; family WHTO01; genus WHTO01. The sequence goes on along the minus strand of WHTO01000037.1, from coordinate 4,260 downwards.
GGTTGAAGAACGAGCGGTAACGCTGCAAGGCCACCCTCAGGTCTTCGGTCGAAACGTCTTCCCCGCTATCCCACTGGCGCTCCAGGTTCGAGCGTTCGCTGGCGAAGACATCGGCGAGGCGCTGCATGGTTTCGGCGACCAGCCCATCGGCGCCTTCGACAGCCGTCCGCGGTTCATCGACGAAGTTGCCCTGGATCTCGTCCCAGCGCCGACGCAGCGTTTCAGCCTGGTCCGCGGGTAGCAGGCTGGTCTCCTCGTCGGTCCGCGTAGCGCGCAGATCCTCCGGAATCTCTTCCTCCGTGGCTTGGTTCTGCGAACCAGTCGCAGCAAGGTCGGCCGTGGCCAGCTCGCTCTTGCGCTCGTCGGTCACCTTCGCACCTCCGCTGTGTTCCGCTCACTGCTCGTTGTTGGCCCGGTCTCCAGCAGGTCCTCAAAGAGGGACCTGTAGTGGACCATCGCCTGTCGCAGGTCCTCGGTGGTGGCTACGCCCGAAGCGTTTTCGTCGGCGATGTTGTGGGCCGCCCGGTAGTTCTCGACAACCCACGGGTGGTCCACAGAGACATCAGCCGCGCGCTGTTCGAAGTCGCCAACTGGGTACCCGCGGACCTGCATAAGGTCTCCACAGAGGCGGTCGGCCTCCGTGACAGCGGCCGTCGGGTCGTCGACGAAGTGCGCCTGCGTGGCCGCCCAGGACTTGGCGAAGCGCTCCCGCTCGTTCGGATCGAGGGGACGTATGTCGAGCTTATCGACGCGCTCCTGGCGTTCGCGAAGCTCGGCCTCCGCCTTACCGCGGCTGCCTCGTTCCTCGATGGTCCGGTCATACTCCGGCCCGAAACCCTCGCGCAACTGCTCACGCTGCTTCTGCTGGTAGACCATCCAGCCAAGCGCGGCGATCACGACCAGCGCTATGACGGCGGCCACCACGATCACGACAGTGGTGTCCATGGCTCCTTCTTCCTCGCCTCGCCGCCCGTCTCGGTCGGTTCCCAGGACGTGGGCTCGCCGGCTTCAGCCATTGTTCGCCACGGCGGTTGCGAGACGGCTTACTCGGACGATGAGCGCTGTGACAAAAACATGAAATCTTCCCAGCCGTTTCGAAACGTCGGGTTTGCGGCCTGCAACCGGTGCGGATGCTCGCCGCAGCATCAAGGACGCAGAGAGAGAACCAGGCTAGCGCTGACGCCGCGCGGCTAACGGGGGCAGCGCCCGCCGCTCTACACCACATCGCGTCCGCTCATCGCGGAGTTCGACTTTGGCCGGTCAGCGGAACGGGCAAGCCCCGTCCCCACAGATTCCCCGACGTCACGGTTCGTAGAGGCGGCTGTTGGGGTGATGGTTGATGACGGCGAACCAGAAACTATTGTGGCCGGGCAGCCTTGCCAGGATCGTCTCGTCGTCACCGACCAACGCCGCCTCGCTCACTGTCCACAAGCGCCCGTCCTCGCTGCGCAGCGTTCCCGGCGACACCGGTAGGAAGCGCAGACCGCCGCTCTCATAAGCCCTACCGCCGCTTCCGTCAGCCGATGCCAGCACAACCAGCGGCTGTGAGCCGATCGCGTCATGGATTAAGCCCTCCGTCGCCAGGGTCTCGATGGGATAGGCCACCAGCTCACCGTCGACCCTTACGGCGTAGACGGTGTCCTTGTCTTCGAGTCGCTCATCCTCAACCGGCGCGGGGAACCAGAGCTCGGGCGAGACCCAGTACTCGCCATAGGCAACGCCCGACCCGTAATCCCGACTGAAGCCCGTGTCGATGTCGAGCACGAGGCTTTCCGGATGGTCCGCGACCCACTCACCCCACGTCGTGTGCACGACAGGCAGGATATCCAGGCTGATGCCGCTCCCTACCAACGGTCCCCAGACCGGCTCGCCCGTGTATTGCTCCCAGAGCGTGCGCGTGTTCCTGTCGTACATCAGCTTGTTGGAGCGGTAGAGCAGGCCGCTCGTGCCGAAGCGGTAGAGTTCATCGTCCACGCGGCCGTCATAGAGGATGGCGCTCCCGCAGAGCGTGCAATACGCCAGCGAGACGGGCACGCCACCAACCGTGTCGTTGACCATCTCGTGCCAGTCGATGATCCGGCGGGGATAGGCGCGCACGTCGCCATTGATTTCCACACCTATGACCTGGTCAGAGGGCAGGAGCCACTCTCCGGCCTGTTCGGGGGAGATGAAGACTGGATCGTCGAGGGGTGGGATCCCATCAACGGCCACCCCGCCCCAGAACACCTCCTGGGCCGAGATCGTCCGCGGCAGTGCGCGATCGAGAAAGTCTCCGATCTCCGGCTGGATGGTAGAGAAGAGCTGCCGCTTGAAATCGAGATATTCGGGCAGGTCGTCAGCCGGTTCTCTCGGCCCACGATCCTCTACCCAGTTCATGCGTTCGCGTGGCCCCAGGATGTCCGTGAGGTAGCCCGCGGCGTCGCCGCGATAGGGGCTTGGCAGCAAGACAAAGTCAATCAGGAACGGTAGGGCCCTGTCGCTGTCGCCCTCGGACAGTGCCCGCAGGATCTCCTGTTGCGACTGCGGAACGATGCTCCCGAGCAGTGAAGAATCCAGGATGTTCCAATAAATGAGGGCGCTGAGCCTCTCCGCGGTCGGCCCTCCGTCGCCGCCTCCAGGCGAAGCGGCAGCCGCCCCAGCAATCTGCCCGCCGTCCGCTTCACCAGCATCTCCATCGCCGGAACAAGCCGCCACCAGGATGGACAGGACCACCGCGGCCAGTGGAAGCCGGCTAATCATGCTTAAACCTACGCCCCGGGCAATCGCGGGGATTGCCGGACCGACAGCTTCCGGCGCTCGTTGTCAGGAGACCTGGAAGGACTGACTCACGCCATTGACGACGGCGGTGTAGTCTCCGGGCTCCAGAGTCCCGAGTCGGGTCGTCTCGCTGTGCTCCACGATCGCCTGCGTGCACGCGGTTTCGACCGGTCTCCGCGTCGTGACTTTTACGTCGAGTTGGCCACCGTTCTGGACGACCTGTACGTCGTCGACCTCGGTACAGCCATCCGGGAAGTAGCCGTTAGCCGTGCCCGTCGCCTGGGAAGCTTCGTCAACGACGACCTCGACGACCTCGACGCTCTCGACGTGCGACGGCGTGCTCGTTGTATCAGCACAGCCTATGCTAGCTATTTGCCGGCGACTTCGCCGAGGCTCCGACCGACACAACTTATGCAGTGTGGCACCGCTCCGGACAAATGCTGAGCCTCGAGCAGTTGCACGCCTTCCGCACGGTGGCGCAAGCCGGATCTTTCAACCGGGCCGCGCAGCAACTTTTCCTAACGCAGGCTGCCGTCTCCCAAAGGATCCGCTACCTCGAGCGCACCCTTGCCGTGCGGCTCTTCGACCGCGAAGTTCGAGGGCGAAAGCCGAAACTGACCCCTGCTGGGCACCTCGTTCTGGAGTTCGTGGACCAGATGGACGCGCTGCTCGACGAACTAAGGGTGAAGATCGCCAGCGGCGCGAAGGACGAGCCCGGACAGACGACGCTCACCGTCGCTTGCGGGCAGACGACCGGTCATCACCTCGTGCCCTGGTTGCTCGACGAGTACAAAGGATTGTTCCCAGGTGTAAGCGTGACGCTCCTCCACTCGCTAGGCGGAGGGATCAAGGATGCAGTCCTCCGCGGGGAAGCAGACCTCGGAATCCAGGTCAGGGCCTTCGTCGACGATACGCTGAGCACCGTGGGCCTGCTGAGGGATGAACTGGTCCTCGTGACCGACGCCGGGCACCCCCTCCAGATGCTTGCCCCCGTCCATCCCGAGGCCCTGACCTCGGAGCGCTTTGTGCTGCCCCCCACCACGACGAATCTGCGACATTCGATTGACCGTTGGGCCGAATCCATGAATCTGAGGCTGAACATGGCCTTCGAATCGAGTGATATCGACGCACTCAAGGAGGCGGTGATACACGGATTGGGGTTGGCGATAATGCCACGATTCACCGTCTCCAGGGAACTGACGACCGGCGCGCTCAAGGTGTTGACGGTAAAAGGCCTACCGCACAGGCAGGAGTACTGCCTGATCTGGGACCCGAAGCGGCCGCTGTCCAGGGCGGCACGGGGTTTGATCGACGTAGCGCAAGGGGATTGGTCCCAGAAGATCCCGCACCTGGCTCGGACCAGGGATCTCTCGCCCAAGATCTAGCGTCTAAGCTCGGCCCTAGCTGTACTGAGCACAGAGGTTGGTGACAGCCCGGGTGAATGAAAGGGGCCTCCGACGGAACGTGTGATTGTACGAATCACCGTCCGAGGAGGCCCCATGC
>WHTO01000249.1 GCA_009377665.1 Dehalococcoidia bacterium | reverse complement strand
GCCCCGACAGCTGTGATGAGCTCAACATAATCGAGGAGGCAGCCAACTACGGCTGGCCCCTGGCGAGGGTATCGTCGGAGGGTTGCGACCGGGCGGACGGAGTACAGGCGATTCACTACTTCGCCACTGACGGCAAGGAAGCCCACGAGACGCTATCGACGGTCGGCCCCAGCTCTCTCGTCTACCCGGAGGGCGGTTTCGGCGATCTAGACGGGCCGGGCCTGGTCGTCTGCGAGGTGAATACGGGCCGCCTGGTCTATCTCGAGCTCAACGCGGGCGGCGAAAAAGTCGTCGCCGAGGAACTGCTGGCCGAGAACTGCTTTACCGACGTCATCGAGGTCGATGGCGGAGACCACCTGGTCTATGCCGCTATCGACGGGATCTATCGGCTGTCGGCGAATTGATTGGCCGTATTCCAGAGCCGGCCTGGATGTTGAGAACTGGATCGCTGTTTTGTGAAAACTTCCTATCTCGAACGCCCGGGCCAGCGCACGATGAGTAAAGAGGGCTCGGCCGCCCAAAGTCTTGGAAGATCGCGTAGGCCGGGTTAGGATGGGGTTCTCCGCAAACGCATAAATGTTTACTCACCTACACGTACATACCGAATTCTCGCTGCTCGACGGCCTGTCAAAGATCCCTCAGCTGCTCGACCGCGCCCAGGAATTGGGGCAGGAGGCCATCTCGATAACCGACCACGGCGCGATGTACGGCGCGATCCAGTTCTATAAGGAAGCCAACAAGCGCGGCATCAAGCCGATCATCGGCCAGGAGCTCTACGTGGCGCCCGGCTCGCGCTTCTCACGCGACACCAGCGAAAAGACGCCGTTTCACCTGACGGCCCTTGCCCGCAACAACAGCGGCTACAAGAACCTGATGTCGCTGAGCAGCCGCGCCCACCTCGAAGGCTACTACTACAGACCCCGCGTCGACCGCGAGCTGCTCGAGCAGTATCACGAGGGGCTGATCATCCTCTCGGGCTGCCCCTCCAGCGAGATCCATCGAGCGCTGCAGGAGTCTCGCTGGTCCGACGCCGTGGCATTGGCCAGCTGGCACCGCGAAGTCTTTGGCGAGAACTTCTACCTCGAAGTCCAGGAGCATAACGACCCACAGTTCTCGCCGATCAACGCCAAGCTGGTGCAGCTCGGCGCCGACCTGCAGATCCCTCTCGTCCTGACCAACGACTCTCACTACACGAGCCCCGAGGACGACCCGATCCATGACCTCTTGCTCTGCATCGGCACCAACGCCACCGTCCACGACGCCCGGCGCTTCCGTATGGAAGGGGGCACGTATTACCTGAAGTCGGAAGCGGAAATGCGCGCCCTTATGCCCGATCTGGCGGAGGCCTCCGACAACACCTGGAGGGTCGCCGAGGGCTGTGATCTGACGCTCGAGTTCGGCCGCCTGCACCTGCCCGATCCAGATCTGCCGCCCGGGGTCAGCCCCGATGAGCACCTGGCGCAGGTCTGCAGGGAAGGGGCACAGCGTCTCTACGGGTCACTGACCGACCAGGTTCGGGAACGGCTCGACTATGAGCTAAGCGTGATCCGCGAGACAGGATTCGCCAGCTACATCCTGATCGTCAAGGACTTCGCCGACTTCGCACGCTCGCGCGGCATACCCATGGGCGTCCGAGGGAGCGCCGCCGGGTCGATTGTCCTCTACTGCAGCGGGATCACCGATATCGAGCCGTTGGCCTACCGCCTGGTCTTCGAGCGCTTCCTCAACCTCGAGCGGCGCGAGATGCCCGACATCGATATGGACTTCGCCGACGACCGCCGCGATGAAGTAATCCGCTACGTCGCCGACAAGTATGGCTACGACCACGTCGCCCAGATCATTACCTTCGGGACGCTCGGCGCCAAGGCTGCGATCCGCGACACGGGCAGGGCAATGGCCGTCGGCTACGCCGAGACCGACCGTGTGGCCCGGCTCGTGCCGACAGCGGTAGGCATGACGATCGAGCGCGCCATGGCCGAGAACCCGGAATTGAACGAGATCTATAGCTCCGACCCGGCAGTGAAGGGGCTTGTCGACTCGGCCCGGCGGCTCGAAGGCGTCGCCCGCCACGCCAGCACCCACGCCGCCGGCGTCGTGATATCGAGCCAGCCGCTGATCGACCACGTCCCCCTGCAGCAGCCGGTCAGGTCCGGTTCCGGCAAGGACGTTAGTGAGGACGAAGCGCGCTCGATCCCAATGACGCAGTACGGGATGTGGGACGTCGCGGAGATCGGCCTGCTGAAGATGGACTTCCTCGGTCTGTCGAACCTGACCATACTGGCCCGCAGCCTTGACCTCATCAAGGAACACCGGGGCATCGACCTGCAATTGCTCGAGATCCCGGATCGTGATGTCAAGACCTACGAGATGCTGGCCCGAGGGGAGACATTCGGTGTCTTCCAGCTCGAATCGGCCGGCATGCGGCGTGCCGTCGTCGAGTTGCAGCCATCGAGCATCGGCGACCTCGCGGCCCTGGTCGCCCTCTATCGTCCAGGGCCCATGCAGCACATCAGCGAATTCTGCCAGGCCAAGCACGGCCAGCGGGCCACCGTCTACCCGCACGACGACCTCGCTGAGATCCTCGACGAGACCTACGGCGTCATCGTCTACCAGGACCAGGTGCTGCTGATTGTCCAGAAGTTTGCCGGCTACACGCTGGGCGAAGCGGACATCATGCGCAAGGCCATGGGCAAGAAGATCAAAGACATCATGGTCAAGGAGAAGGACCGCTTCATCGATGGCGCCCTCCAGCAGGGTTACGGACGCCCCGCCGCCGAAAGCGTCTTCAACCTGATCGAGCCCTTCGCCGGCTACGCCTTCAATAAGGCCCACGCGGTCTGCTACGGCACCATCGCCTACCAGACCGCCTACCTCAAAGCGAACTATCCCGAGGAGTACATGACGGCCGTCTTGATGCTGGCCGGCCTCGAGCGCATTGCCTCCGCCGCGGCTGAATGTGCCCGCATCCGCATACCTCTGCTGCCGCCGGACATCAACCGTAGCGCCGCCAACTTCACGATTGAGACGAACAATGAAGGCACGCGCGCGATCCGCTTCGGGCTGGGGGTCGTTAAGAACGTCGGCAGCGGCGCAGCCGAGGCAATCATCGAGGCCCGCGACGAGAAGGGATCCTTCGAGACCATCGAGCAGTTCTGTCGTGAGGCGCCGCTGGCCGCGGTGAATAAGCGCGCCCTGGAAAGCCTGGTCAAGGCCGGCGCTCTCGATGCCCTCGGCTCGCGCTCGACACTCAACGCCAACCTCGACCGCCTGCTCGCTGTCGCCCAGCGCGAGCAAAAGCTCAAGGACACGGTCCAAACGACTATG
>WHTO01000036.1 GCA_009377665.1 Dehalococcoidia bacterium | reverse complement strand
GCACGTCCGCGAGGGCCTTGTCCGACTCCGCGATGTCGATCAGGTTTTCGATTCTCTCCAGGAGATCGAGATCCTCGACGGGTACCAGGGCAACAATGCCCTTGCCGCGGCGGGTCAGGACGATCCTCTCTTTGCCGTAAGCCGTGCGGCTGATCAGTTCGGAAAGATGCTGCCGCGCTTCCGCAGAGGAGATGGTGGCCACGGCGTCCAACGATTTGTCCATAACGTACTAAATGTACAACTCAGTGGGTGCCGCAGCCAACGTCCAAGGGGCAACAGTCAGTCCGGCAGGCCGCGCACCTTGACCTCTTTGTTCTGCTGCGTCGAGATCGCCCACTCCGCGACCTGCATCGCCGTCGTGAACCAGACCCCGGGCTCCTCCTGGATGACGTCGAGCAGCCGCTCCAGCCCGTCGAGACGGCTCGTCCTCCCGGAAATCCACGGGTGCATCGTCAGGACGAAGCAGCCGTTCTCCCTGTGCATGCCGCGAAACTCCTGGGTCCACTGGCCGACAACGCGGTCTGGGTCGGCCATGGCGTTGCTCGCCCCGTAGACGTGGCGGTAGAACGGCGCGTCATCGAGCAGCCACTGGACGGGGATCTCCACCAGCTCGCCGTGCCTCGTCTCCAGGAAGTAGGGGGTGTCGTCGCCCATCAGGCTGTTGTCGTAGATGAACCCTTCTTCTTTGAGCAGGCGGGGCGTGCGCAGGTTCATGCTCCAGAAGGGCGAGCTGTAGCCCCGCGGCCGAATGCCAAGATGCTCCTCGAAGATGCCGAGCTGTCTTTGCAGCAGGTCGCGCTCCGCTTCCTCATCGAGCGGATGGATGTCCTCGTGCACGTCTCCGTGGCAGGCCAGCTCGTGCCCGGCCGCCTGGATGCTCTTCACGACCGCGGTATGGTGTCGCACGGTGTAGCCGGGGACGCAGAAGCTGGCCGGGATCCCGCGTCGATCGAGCAGCCGCAGTATCCGCGGGACCGCAACGCGGGGTCCATACCGGCGCTCTTCCATGTCTCCGAGCTGGGTTGCCGCGCTCTGAGGGTCTCGGTACTCGTGCCCCGACTCGGCATCGACGTGCCAGGAAAGCACGACCGCGCTTTGCTTTCCGTCGGGCCAGCGATAACGGGTCACGCGTCCTCCAGTGCGGCGGGAGGTGCCCGGCGGGGCCGAGCGAGCACCTACTCAGTATTCTCGTGGGAGTATACGCCGGGCATGGGAACTGGGGACGACCCGGGGGGAGTGTCTTTGCTTAGCGCCGACGACCTGCGATTGCATGTCCCAGACCTCGAGGCGTCGCTCACCCTCGACGGTCTCGACGGCCCGCTGGAGATCTTCCGTGACCCCCAGGGCATCCCGCACGCTCGCGCCCAATCCGTGCACGACGCCTTCTTCGCCCAGGGCTTTACGCATGCCCAGGACAGGCTCTGGCGGATGGACTATGACCGCAAGCGGGCGACCGGCCGCTCATCGGAGTTCATCGGCGCCGCCGGCCTGGCGCTGGATCGCTTCGTCAGGCGCGCTGGCCTCGAGCGAAGCGCCAGGCTGGATCATGACGCGCTTTCGGCGGAAGCCCGCGCCGTCCTCGCCGCCTACACGGCGGGGGTCAACGCCTTCATCGCCTCCAGCGACCGGCTTCCCGTGGAGTATCGCCTGCTCGATACCCGTCCGGAGCCCTGGGAGCCCTGGCATTGCGCCGCGGTGGCGAAGATCCTGCACGTCCTCATGGGGACCTGGGAGCCGAAGCTCTGGCGGATGAAGCTGCGCTCCCTGCTGGGCCCAGAGCTGGCGCGGCTCGTGCAGGCCGAAGGCCAGGACCCGCAGACCCTCATCGTCCCGCCGGGCGAAGAGGTTTTTGCCGACCTCCCGGCGCAGGAGGCTCTCGACGCCGGGCTCGACGCCCTGAATCTGCTCGACGGCGCGGATGGAGGCAGCAACAGTTGGGCGCTGCACGGCTCGCGCACGGCGTCCGGCAAGCCGCTCCTGGCCGGCGATCCGCATCGCGCGCTGGAAGTCCCCAATGTCTACTACCAGGGGCACATCTCCTGTCCTCAGTTCGACGCCATCGGCCTCTCCTTCGCCGGGATGCCCGGCTTCACCCACTTCGGCCACAACGACGCGTCGCCTGGTCTGTGACGCACGCCTTCGCCGACACTCAGGACTTCTTCGTCGAGCGCTTCGATTCGTCCGAGCCGCTTCGCTGGGAGTTCTCCGGCGAGTGGCACGAAGCTCTGGTGAACCAGGAAACGATCTCCGTACGCGACGGCGCCCCCGAGACCGTCGAGGTTGTCACGACGCGACACGGGGGAGTGGTCCTCGGCGATCCTCGCGGGGGTACCGCGGTCTCCTTCCGCTGGACGTCCACGGCTGAACCCGACAGCAGCCTGGAAGCGGTCCTGCCCATGCTCCTCGCGCGCAGCGTCGACGAGATAAACGAGGCGATGCGGCACTGGGTCGACCCCTGCAACAATTTCGTCAGCGCTGACACCGACGGAAACATCGCCTACCTGACGCGCGGGCGCGTGCCCGTCCGCTCCAAGGCGAACGCCTGGCTGCCCGTCCCTGGCTGGACGGGCTGGTACGAGTGGACAGGCGACGTGCCGTTCGACGAGATGCCGCGCATGCGCAACCCGGAAGGCGGCCTGATTGTCACCGCCAACAACCGGATCGTCGGAAGCGAGTACGCGCACTACATCGGCATGGACTACCGGCCGCCGAGCCGCGCGCAACGGATCCTTGTACGCCTGGAAGGCGTGAAGAATGCCACCCTCGCAGACGCCGCCGCGATTCACGCCGACCGCGTCTCGATTCCGGCGCTGCGCTTGAAGGATCGGGTAGTTGCTGTGGTCAGCGCGGACGGACACCGTGAGGTCGAGGCGCTCGACCTCCTGCGCGAGTGGGACGGCTCCATGGGCGCCTCATCGCCGGCGGCGGCGATCTACACAGCGGTTCGCGACACACTCACCGGATTCCTCATGGACCAGCGGGCCCTGTCGCCAGTGCGCAACGCCCGCGTCAGCGGCGAACCACCCAACGCCGCCGCCGCGCTGCGGTCCTGGAGGCTGCTGCCGGGCCTCCTGAACGAGGATAACCACGGCCTGCTCGATCCTGGAGAGGACTGGGACTCCCTGGTTGGGCGGGCGTGGACGAAGGGGCTGGCCTGGCTGGAGGAGAGACTCGGTCCAGAGGTCGCAGACTGGAGTTGGGGCAGCCTCCACCGGACGGCCCCGGTGCACCCGCTGACCATCCATCAGCCCGAGCTCGCACCGCTACTCAACCCGCCTTCCGTGTCGATCGGCGGCGACGGGGACACCGTACAGGCCACCTCAAGCCTCGGGGCCGGCGTCCACACCATCGGGACCACGTCGGTCGCGCGCTACGCCTTCGATCTCGCCGACTGGGGCAACAGCCGCTGGGTGGTGCCGCTGGGCGCGTCCGGTCACCCGGGCAGCCCACACTACGCTGACCAGGCCGACGCCTGGGGCGATCTGGAGCTCTTCCCTATGCGCTTCGACTGGTCGGTCATCACGGATGAAGCCGAAACCCGGCAGGTACTCCCTCCCGCCACGAGCCAAACGCGAAGCCCACAGCGAAAGGACAAGCCATGAGCGAACCCTGGGACCAAGGCCTTGAGATGAGACCGCGTCCTCGGCGACGACTACGTCGAAAGGGCACTGGCCGATGTCGACGACTTCAACCGCGACTTTCAGCAGATGGCTGTCGAGTTCTGCTGGGGCTCGGTCTGGACACGCGAGGGCCTGTCGCTGAAACAGCGCAGCCTCGACAACCTGTGCATCCTCGCCGCGCTCAACCGTCCGCATGAGTTCGAGATCCACTTTCGCGGCGCTCTCAACAACGGCTGCAACGAGGACGAGCTGCGCGAGACGATCATCCAGGTCGGCGTCTACGCCGGTCTGCCCGCGGCCGTGGACGCCTTCCGGATCGCCCGCCGCGTGCTCGCGGAACGCGCCGGGCCCAGCGCTAAGGCGTAAGGATCAGCTTGCCGACGGTCCCCCGCGCGCTCATGTCGCGGTGCGCCTGCGCCGCCTTGTCGAGTGAATAGCGCCCACCAATGTGGACGCGCAGCTGACCGCTCGCGACGGCCTCCAGGACCTCGTTCGTGCGCCACTCGACCTCGGACCTATCCCTCGCGTAGTGAACCAACGAGGGCCGGGTAACGAAGGTGCCCCGCTCGTTCAACCGTGCGAGGTTGAGCGGCGGGACGTCGCCGCTCGCGGACCCGTAGAGCACCATCATTCCGCGCGTCTTCAGCGAGGCCAGCCCGGCGTCGAAGGTCGATTTCCCCACCGAGTCGTAGACGACGTCGACGCCCGCGCCGCCGGTGATGCGCATCACGGCCTCGTGCAGGTCCTCCCTGTCGTAGCGGATGATTTCGTCAGCGCCCATCTCTCGGGCCAGCGCCGCCTTGTCGTCGCTGGAGCAGGTGCCGATTACCGTGGCGCCCGCCGCCTTCAGCATCTGCGTCAGCAACAGCCCCACACCGCCGGCGACCGCGTGCACGAGCGCGGAGTCGCCCGGGCTGGTCACCCTGGTGCTCTTCACCAGGTAGTGCGCAGTCATCCCCTGCACGGGCACCGCGGCTGCCTGCTCATCGCTCACCCCGTCGAGGACGCGGACCAGCCGCTCTGCCGGCAGGGTCGTCTCGCTGGCGTAGGCCCCGCCGTAGGTGCCGCCGCCGGTCCAGCAGACGCGGTCGCCCACCTTGAGCCCCGTCACGCCCGGCCCGATCTCCTCGACGACGCCCGATCCGTCGTTTCCGGGGATCCAGGGCAGCGGCGGCGTGCCCGACCCGGCGCGCATCAGCGTATCGCGGAAGTTGATGCCGGCGGCGGCCACGCGGACCCGCGCCTCGTCCTCGCCCGGGTTCGGGACTGCGTGCTCCTCAACCTTGAGCACCTCGGGTCCACCAGTCTCCCTTACAACCACTGCCCTTGCCATTTCAGTCCTCCTGCGTCCGTGATCCACTACCGCTCTTCCCTGGTCCGCCTCGGCCGTCCGGCACCAGCCGCACCAGCGGCAGGAGCAGGACGGTCACTACGGCGAGTCCCATGAACGAGTATTCCAATCCCTGCGCCGTAGTCGGCGCTCGCGATGCCACGAGCACTATCACGGCTGTCCCGAGGGCTGCTCCGCACAGCCGAAACATTCCGCGTAGGCCCGTGATCGCCGCGATCCTTTCCGGCGCCAGCTCAATCGCCATGTTGATCGTCGCCGGGTTGCTGACACCCAGCGCCGCGCCGCTCACCCCCACGACTGCCGCCAGGAACAGAAAGCCCGATATTCCCAGCCGGTCCAGGTCGTCCGGATGAATACCGAAGGATAGTACGACCAGCGTGATGGTCAACAGGACAAAGCCGATCGCCAGCGGCTTTCGATACCCGGTGCGGGCCAGGAACAGGCTCGTGAGCGCCGAGGCCGCCAGCACAAGCAGCGCCCGGGGAGTCATAAGCAGCCCGGTCTCCGTCGGCCCCATGTTATAGGCCGTGGCGGCGTAGAGGGGGACGAAGGCCACGAAACCCAGGAAGGCGACCCCATAGAAGAAGTCGAGGACGTTGACGTACAAGAAGTCCCGTTGCTTTAACAACTGGAGGTCGATTATCGGCTCCGCGATCCTGCCTTCCCGGCGGATGAACAGGTAGCCGAGGACGCCCGCCGCGACGAAAGAGCCGGCGATCAGCAGCATGTTGGGGCGGACCGTGGTCTGCGCCATCTCGGTGAGGGCGAAGATCCCGGCGGTCACCGCGGCGGCCAGTAACCCGGCGCCTGCCAGGTCGATTGATCCGGACTTCGGCCTCACGCCGGGGCGCATGAGGATCACCGCGCCCGCCACCACCGCCAGCCCCAGCGGCACGTTCAGGAGGAAGGTGTAGCGCCAGCCGAAGCTGTCGACCACCAGCCCGCCAAAATTCGGTCCCGCCACCTGGCCCATCGCGAAGATCGACGACAGCAGCCCCACGGCCTGGGCCCGCCCGTCGCCGAACGCCTCGCCGACAATCCCGTAGGCAGAGGTGATAAGCGCACCGGCGGATATGCCCTGCAGCGCCCTCGCCGCGATCAGGACGGCGACGTTAGGCGACACCGCACAGATCAGTGACGAGGCCACAAATAACCCCATGCCCACGGCGAAGACGTTCCGCCTCCCCAGCTCGTCGCTCAGCTTCCCGGCGATCGGCATCGAAACCGCCTGCATGAGGGTGAAGATCGTTATCACCCAACCGACCCAGCGCAAGGGCGCGTCCAGGTCGTCAAGGACATCGGGCAGCGCAACAGAGATCATGTTCCACTGCAGCGACGAAACAAACGCGGTCAGGGCAGCAAGACCGAACAGGAGGAAGCGATCGGGGGCAGCCCCCGTGGGGCTTAGCGCGGCCCCGTCAGAGGAGGCCACAGGCCCCCGCCGGGGTCACTGGGACGCTTTCAACCGAGCGTGATCTCCTTCAGCTCGGGTGAAACGGTCAGCCGTGCTTCGGTCAGCTTCTGGATCTCCTGCACGGTCCATCCCGGGGCGTGCTCGGCCAGGACCAGGCCGCGTCCGGTTACCTCCAGCACGGCAATGTCAGTCACGATCAGGTCGACAGCGCCCGGCGCTGTCAGCGGCAGCGTCAGCTTCTTGAGAATCTTGGGCTGACCATCCTTCGTAACGTGCTTCATCATCGCGATGACCTTCTGGGAGCAGAAGGCCAGGTCCTGCCCGCCACCGAGGCTGCCCGCGGCTTTGCCCGGCAGATGGTAGTTGGCGAGGTCGCCGTTGGCCGCTACCTGGAGCGCCCCGAGGATCGTGACGTCGATGAATCTACCACGGATCAGCGCGAACGACTCATCGTGGCTCATAAAGCACATCCCGGGTTGGGCCGACACGGGCTGGACCGTTGCGTTGATCAGGTACGCGTCCGCTTTGGACTTATCTTCGACGATCGGGCCGAAGCCCAGCACGCCGTTCTCGGAATGAAAAATGATGTCCTGCTGCGGCATGATGAAGCTGCTGACGAGCGTCGGCATGCCCACGCCGAGGTTGACGATCATGCCGTCCTCGAGCTCGATGGCGGCGCGCATGGCCATCACCGTTTCGTGCAGACGCTCAGCGGGCAAGCTGGCCTCCCGCTGCGATCAGCACGGCTCGTCCCAGGCGCGCGGCCCGTCGGGGCGCACGACCAGCCGCTGAACATAGGGACCTGGAGTGACGATTGCCTCCGGGTCCAGTTCGCCAAGCTCAACGATCTCGTCGACCTCGGCGATCGTGATCCGAGCCGCGCCGGCCATCGTCGCGTTCAATGTCCTCCCGGTGCCCTTGTAGACGAGGTTCCCTCGCCGGTCGGCTTTGTGCGCGCGGATCAGCGAGTAGTCGGCCTTCAGCGCGTGCTCCAGGATGTGGGGGACACCATCGAACTCGCGGATCTCCTTGCCCTCGGCGACCACGGTGCCCACGCCGACCGGCGTGTAGAAAGCAGCTATCCCGGCGCGGGCGGCGCGAATGCGTTCAGCCAGGCTGCCCTGGCCGATCAGCTCCAACGCGACCTTGCCATCACGCAGCGCCCGCTCGAAGGGGAATTCGACGAACCCGGAAGCGGCGGGGAACGACAGGATGCCCTTGCGCACTTGCCCACGCTCGACCAGCAGCCCCGGGTCGTAGAAGTCCGGGGGGAAGTCCAGCACGACCGACATCTGCTGGCGGGCGCTCATCACCATCTCGAGGCCGCGTCCCGCGTGGTTCCCGGCCATCGTCAGGTCCTTCACGCCTTTACGCGCGAGAGCGGCGATCAGGTAGCTGGGGCACTCCCCGGGGCCGCCGAAACCACCGATGTGCAGGAAAGCGCCATCCGGGATGTCGGCGACAGCCTCGTCGAAGGACGCTGCGACTGGCTTGTAGGCCAAACCGACCTCCTTTTTAGCAACCCGCGGCGGGCCGCGTGGGGATGCCTCGCGGATGATAACGCCCGCGAAGCATTCCCTCGTTCGTCGCTCGCCAGGCTAAACGGCAACCGGCTCCTGGGCGTAGGTCGTCATCGCGTCCAGCTCGGGCTTGATGTGCTCCATGAACTGGCTCAAGTTCTCCAGTACCGACTCCACGGGCTGCTGGGCGTAGTGGCAGATCAGGACGGCGTACTCGGACGTGAGCTGCTTCCACTGTTCGATGTAGTTGCGCTTGACGTCCTCGAGGCTCCCGGTGACCCAGAGACCCGTGTTGATCGTGGCGTCGACCCAGTCATCCCACGTGTAGTGCTCGACGCTTCCCTTGTCGTGCGCGAAGTAGGCGGTCTGTGAGTAGAAGTGCTTCTGGATCTCGGCGTCGTACAGTCGCACCTTCCGTCGCGCGTCCTCGGCGTCCTTGCCGATCTGGATCCAGCGCACCAGGGCCTGGTTCTGCCCCAGCGCGTAGTCGCGGCCGGCCTCCTTCGCCCAGTCGACGTACTTCGAGCCGAGCGCCGCCGCGCCCCGAATGCCGGCGAAGTACGTCGGAATGAACCCCTGCTGGGCGCAGTACTCAACCGTCCGCGGGCTGGCGCTGCTGGCGACGAAGACCGGGGGGTGCGGCTTCGTATAGGGGGACGGCACAACGCTGACCTTGCGCACGTGCTTGCGGTCTTCCATCTCGCCCGGGGCGCCGAGGTCAGCGGTCGAGTACATCGGCCACTCGGTGCCCGTGTCGTACGGATAAGGGATCTGCCAGAGCGCGCTGTTGTGCTCGATGCTGTCCTGCGTCCAGGCCTTCTTGATGATCTCTATCTGCTCCTCGAACAGCCGACGGTTCACCTCGTCGTCGGCCTGCAGCTTCTTGAAGGCCTCTACACCCGCCTCCTCGCGCTGTTCCGCCGTCTGTACGGCCGGCGACAGCGTGGCGCGGGTCCCCAGGTGCTGGCCCAGCGTGTTGGTCCAGCGCCTGGTAGCCGCGGGCGAAGCCGACGAACGAGCGGCCCTTGAGTAGGTGGTCGAGGATCGCCACCTCCTCCGCGACGCGGATCGGGTTCTGCGCGCTCATTACGTAACCAAGCTGTCCGATGCGGATGTTCTTCGTGATCGCCGCCCAGTAAGCGTTGAGGATGCCGGGCTGCGGTCCTACCTCGTAGCCCTCGGAGTGGAAGTGATGCTCGATGGTGGCACAGCCCCAGAGGCCCATCTCGTCGGCCGCTCGGACGAGATCATGGACACCGTCGATCGTTTCCTGGTAGACCTCGGCGCTGCGGCCGAGCGGGCGCCTGGCGATGCGTTCTTCCTCGCTCGCCGCCGGCATCACCGGGTAGATCTGGAGCATTACTTTGACCAATGATCTGTCTCCTCTTGAAGTCGGGGATCGTCATATCGTCTGACCGGAGGGCCTGGGCGACGGCGTTGAGTCTAGTAGCCCCCTCGCTTAGGCACTCTCGCCACGCGGCCGGGCGCGAGCGGGGGAAGCGTCCCTGTCAATGACCTCGCCGGAACTGCCCCCTCTCCGCGGCAACGGAAAGAGGGCAGGCGTTAAAGCTCCCATCGCTGTTGTATCAGCGACCTGCGGCGACGGGCTCCTGCGAGTATGCGGTCATCTCATCTAGCTCTGGCTTGATGTGCTCCATGAACTGGCTGAGGTTCTCGACTACCGACTCAAGCGGCTGCTGGGCGTAGTGGCAGATGATCACGGCGTACTCGGCCGGGAGCTGTTTCCACTGCTCAATGTACTGGCGCTTCACGTCTTCAAGGCTGCCGGCGATCCAGAGTCCCGTGTTCAGGGTGGCGTCGACCCAGTCATTCCAGTTGTAGCCCGCGGTGTCGCCGCGGTACTGGGACGAGCTCGTTTGGGAATAGAAGTGCTTCTGGATCTCGGCGTCGTAACGCAGGATCTTCTGGCGCGCCTCGTCCATGTCCTTGCCGATCTGGATCCAGCGCACAAGGGCCTGGTTCTGGCCCACCCCGAAGTCGTGGCCAGCCTCCTTCGCCCACTCCACGTACTGGGGGCCGAGACTGGCCGGGCCGCGGATGCCCGCGAAGTAGGTCGGTATGAAGCCCTTCCGCGCGCAGTACTCCACCGTCGCCGGGCTGGCGCTGCTCGCTACGAAGACCGGAGGGTGGGGCTTGGTGTAGGGCGATGGCACGACACTGACCTTACGCACGTGCTTGCGGTCGGGCATCTCGCCTGGGGCGCCCAGGTCGGCGGTCGAGTACATCGGCCACTCGGTGCCCGTGTCGTACGGATAGGGGATCTGCCACAGCGGGCTGTCGTGCTCGACGGTCTCCTGCGTCCAGGCCTTCAGCACGATCTCGATCTGCTCCTCGAACAACCGGCGGTTGACCTCGTCGTCGGACCCGAGCTTCTTGAAGACCTCTTCGCCAAGCTCCGCGCGACGCTCGGCGGTCTGCGCTTCCGGCGAGCGGGTCGCCCGCGTGCCCAGGTGTTGGCCCAGCGTGTTGGTCCAGCGCGCCTGGTAGCCGCGGGCGAAGCCGACGAACGACCGGCCCTTGAGCAGGTGGTCGAGGATCGCTGCTTCTTCGGCGACACGGATCGGGTTCTGCGCGCTCATGACGTAACCGAGCTGGCCGATCCGCACGTTCTTCGTGATGGCAGCCCAGTAAGCGTTGAGGATGCCGGGCTGCGGTCCGACCTCGTAGCCCTCCGAGTGGAAGTGGTGCTCGATAGTGGCGCAACCCCAGAAACCCAGGTCATCAGCCGCCCTGACGAGGTCGTGGACGCCGGCTATGGTTTCCTGGTAGACCTCGGCGTTGCGGCCCAGTGGCCGCATCGCGATGCGCTCTTCTTCGCTCGCCGCCGGCATCACCGGGTAGATCTGAAGCATTACCTTGACCATCTATCTGTCTCCTATCCCAAAAAAGTCTGGGCGGCCTCCGCTCTCTTACTGAGCGCCCGCTCACTGTTCAACCAGTCTAACCGTCAGTCCGTATTCTCCACCGAGGTCGCCCCCCGCGGAATAATGCCGCTCCTACCGCCAGAAGATGAGTCTTCTGTCCAAGAACTCAAGCGCCCCATAGATGATGACTGCAAATACCGCGATCACGACAACCATTGCATAGAGGTCGGCAATCCTGAACAGGAAGGCGTACTGGTTGAGAAGGTACCCCAGGCCCTCCGGAGAGCCCAGGAACTCGCCCGTGATCGGCCGACCAGTAGTACGGGTAGACCGAGAGTTTGCCGACGGGGATGCCGGTCTTGAAGTCGGTGGCCGGGACGATAGACGGGAAGACGAAGGGACCGGCTTTGATGGCCTGGGGTACCCATTCGGCCTCCATCGGGTTGGGAACGTCGTCGACGTGGATCGTCTCTCGCCGGTACTGAGAATCGCCGGCCAGGGCGACGGCGTGCAGATTGAGGAGACAACCCGGAATGATGTGCTCATCGTTGACTCCGGCCGTGGTCCGCGCCGGCGGCTCGCTGGGGAAGAACTCCTTCCAGACCAGCTTGAACTCGTAGAGGTCGGCGGGGTCGACTAGGTACGCCTCTACTTTGAGGGTCTGATCGAGCGTCGTACCCGCGTCGTCGAGCACCTTCCTCAGCGTGCTCAGCACGGCGCGGGTTTGAGCCGCCATCTCCGATTCGCCGACGAACGGGGAGAACGAGCTGGTGTGCGCGACGTTCCCCTCGCCATCGATGGGGAAGATCGATGAAACGAAGATGAAGTCGCCGGCCCGGTTGAAGCTCGGCGCGGGCAGCACCGGCTGAACCGCCAGGCCCTGTTTGTTAGGGACCGCGACCACGCCTAGATTCCCTTCTTCATGATCAGGTCGATCTCGATAAGCCCCGGCGAGCTCATGATCCCGGTGCCGCCGTTGGCCTGGTTCGAGGGGATCAGGCTCAGGCTTGGATACTTGCCAACCGGCTCGAACACCTTCTCCCAGGCGCGCGCGAACCCGCGATAGTCGCGCCGGGCGTTTATCAAGAACACGCGGGCATCCGCAATCTCGGCCAGCGTGTATCCGTTGGCTTCGAGCTGCTCCTGAAGGAGCTCCATCGTGTACTCGGTCTGGATTTCTATGTCCGAGAAGTAGAAGGGGAGGTTCGGGGGAGCGAGGACATAGATGTCTTCAGGCCTCGTGTCGCGGTCGTTCACGCCCTTGTAGCCGAACGCAGCTGTCTTGCCCGCCGTAAAGAGCCAGTCACCCGCCTTGATGCCGGGCGTAAAGTTGACCTTGCGGATATCCACGGGGTGCCAGCGGATGCCGGCGCGCGTCTCTTCCTTCTGGTGCTGGGCATCCGGCGCCAGGAACATCAGGTTTGCCACGAAAACGGCTCCCGGCACCAGCAGGGAGCGCATCGCCATCGAGCTTCGTGTGGGTGGTATCGGCCCCATGTACTGAGCCCAGATGCCGTCGACGTCGTGGAAGGTGTCCAGGTCAACCTCGTAGAACTGGGACTTAACAGCCTGATCGATCCCGCTGCCCGCGGCTTCCACAACCTTCTTCATGTTCTGCAGCAGGTAGTGGGCCTGCATCTCCGCGTCGGACCCGTAATACGGATAAACCGACAGCTTGCCGACGGGTACGCCGGTTGTGAAATCAGTCGGCGGGACGATCGAGGGGAAGACGAACGGACCGGCCTTGATGGCCTGCGGTACCCACTCGGCATCCATGGGGTCGGGTGCATCGTCGACGCGGATCGTCTCCCGCTGGTATTGCGAATCGCCGGCCAGCGCGATGGCGTGAAGGTTCAGGAGGCAGCCCGGAATGATGTGATCTTCGCCCACGCAGGCCGTCGTCCGCGCCGGCGGCTCGCTGGGGAAGAACTCCTTCCAGACCGACTTGAACTCGTAGAAGTCCGTCGGGTCGGCGAGGTAAACCTCGGCCTTGAGCGTCCGGTCCAGCCCGCTCCCAGCCTCATCGAGCACGCTTTTGAGCGTATTGAGGACAGCGCGGGCTTGGGCAGCCATTTCGGACTCGCCCACGGAAGGGGAAAAGGAACTTGTATGCACAACGTTCCCCGACCCGTCGATGGGGAAGATCGAAGAAACGAAGATGAAGTCGCCGGCACGGTTGTAACTTGGTGCTGGCAATACCCCTTGCGTGGTGCTGCAAAGAGCCGTTGTTGCCATAAAGTTGGGGCCTCCTCTCGGGTTCGTTGTCTCAAGTTTGCGTGGGCCGTAACACCTCACTCGCCGCCGCGGTGCGGAATAACAACGAGAGTATTACTGAGCGCCCGCTCAGTCAACTGCCTGGCCTCCGGACTTGCGGCGGGAGCACATCCCTTCTAGCAGCTTGTGCCGAGGTCGGTGCCGGCGGTGCCTTGAGTGAGCACTGGATGTACCGTCGGTGCCCCTGGGTTAGGCGCATTCACCGGCGTTTCCAGAACTGCCATTTCGGCGCGTCGGACTGGCCAGAAGGCGCTTCCGTGGCGGGGGAGGACTTGATCTGCCGCGCCGTGCGTGCGAAGTCCCGGCGCAGCTCCACCAGCTCCGGCAGAGCGTCGTCTATCCAGTCGGGGTTGGAGGCGGATTCTGGGAACAGCCTTCGCATCTCCTCATCGAAGCCTTCGACGGTGGAGGCGTCGCGTTTGCCTGCTGAAGCGGCGGCAAGCATGTCGTAGGTCTTGAGCTCCGGCAGCACGCGGCCGAGGGCGCTATCGAGCAGGGCAACGCTGGATGTATTGACCCTGAGCGTGCCGGTCCGCGCCTCCAGCTGGGCCTGGACGTCGAGCAGCTCCTGGCGGCGGCCGCCCGTCGCCCGGTCCGACTGCCAGCGCGGGTGGCCCAGCAGGTAGAAGACCGCCAGTTGCAGCAGCCGGCTCTCGCGGTCCGCGAGGTCAATCGAGACGGCCATTGGGTGGATCTTAGACCGCGGTCATCGTGGCAGTCGCCGCCCGGAAGGCCAGCCATTAATCTCCTTCGCTGAAGCGGGCAAGATCTGCAGGAGCATTGGAATGAAATTCGGAGTCCAGACCTTCCTCGACGGCGTGGAGTGGCAACAGGTCGAAGACGCCTGGCGCTTCCTCGAAGACCAGACGCCCTACGAAAGCATCTGGACGTACGACCACTTTGTCCCGCCGACAGCAAACCCGGACGGCCCCGCCCTCGAGGGATGGGTCGCACTGGCCGCGCTGGCCGCGCAGACCACCCGCGTACGCATCGGATGCCTGGTCAGCGGCGTTACCTATCGCAACCCCGCGTTGCTGGGCAAGATGACCACCACCATCGACCACATCAGCCGGGGCAGGGTCGTAGCCGGAATCGGCGCGGCCTGGCACGAGCCCGAGCATCGTTTCTTCGGTTGGGATTTCCCGGCGACAGGCGAGCGCATGGACCGCCTCGAAGAGGCCGCCGAGATCTTGAGTGGCATGCTTTCTGGGGCTAACAGGCTCGATTTCAAGGGTAGGTACTACAGCGTCAACGGGGCGCCAATCAATCCGCCCGGGATCCAGAGGCCGATCCCGTTGTTGATCGGAGGTGGTGGAGAGAAGCGGACGCTGCGCACGGCCGCGCGCTTCGCCAACATCGTGAACGTCGCGGGCACGCCCGCCCACGTCAAACGCAAGATCGACGTGCTGGCGGCCCACTGCCGCGACGTGGGCCGCGACCCGGCCGAGATCGCCATCTCCATTCAGTCAGCGCTGATCGTCACGGAGAACCAGGGTTTGCTCGATCGCGCCCTCGGCGTCTACGCCAACAGGTACGGGATCACGACCGCTGAGGCGCAGCGCGAACTGCCGATCGGCGACGCCGAGCATGTCTATGGCGTGATCAGGCAGTACGAAGACATCGGCGTCGAGCTCTTCATCCAGATGGCCCAGGGCCCATGGCGCACGGACATCTACGAGAGAATCGCCGAGCAGGTCCTGAGCCGGTTCGCCTGACCGCGGAGATCGCCTAGCTTTCGCCGGGCGGCGGGCCGACGAGCAGCACCGGCGCGACGCCGGACTTGAGGACGCTGGCCGAAACGCTTCCCATGAGCTGCTCGGCGAACCCGGTGCGACCGTGCGTTGCCATCGCGATCAACCTGGGCTGCCAGCGCCGGGCCTCGCTGATGATCAGATCGGACGGGTCACCAAGCGCGGTTTCGGTCTCAACGCCGGCGCCGGCCGCCCGGAAACGCCCGGCCAGCTCTTCAAGCCGAGCCTGGATCTCCTGGAGGAGGCGGGTTTGCGCCTGTCCGTGGGGCTCTTTCTCGGGTGGCGGCGAGCCGCCCGCCGTGGGCAGGCCGGCCAGGTACGCCACGTCGTCGGGATCGAGCACCGAGTAGAGCCTCAGTTGCAGCGACGACGCGCGGCAGAGGTCGAGGACAGGATTGAGGATCGACTCCGAAAGCTCCGAGCCGTCGAGCGTGACAAGTATCTTCACCCCGCCATTATCCAACCGCGCTGAGCATGGCGAAAACGCGGGCCTCCTCTGGAGCAGGTAAAGGGACGAAGAGCCGGCTCGAAGGAAAGCGGGGACGCAGATCGTGCCGTTCCAGCACCAGCCCAACGTTAGGCCGCGAGGGTCGCCACGCCGTAGAGGGCGAGCCTGGCGTCACGTGTGACGATCACCAGGCCCTCGGTGACGGCCTGGGCGACCAGCATGCGGTCGAAGGGGTCGTCGTGGTGTCGCGGAAGGCCCCCGGCGATGGCCGCGTGCCCGATCGTTATGGGAAGCGGCTGGAAATCGTGGCGGCCCAGTTGATCCTCCAGGTCGCCAGGCGTACGGAGCTTGCCCAGGGCGCGCTTGATCGCGATCTCCCACGTGCTGGCAGCGCTCACGAAGATTTCGGACGTGGAGCCCTGGATGGCCCGCCGCGCCTCGATGTGCAGGGCGGTATCCGCCGCCAGCCACCAGAGCAGCGCGTGCGTGTCCAGGAGGAGCCTCAAGCGCGCTCGCCCCTGAAGGCGGCGGTCATCTCCTGCGGGAGGTTATCGAAGTCGTCGGCGATCCACACCTTTCCTTCCCATCCACCCGGCTCTCGAGTCGCGGACGGTGCGCGGTATGGGACGAGCCTGGCGACGGGTCGGCCAGCCCGGGCAATTACGACTTCCTCGCCCTCAGCGACACGCGCAAGCAAGCGGGAAAGGTGCGTCTTAGCGGCGTGGACATTGACTAGCATTGAGCTAGTCTAATGGACTTAGTTTAATTAGTCATATTCTTGCCCCGCCTCACTATGCGATCATGGACGACTGGGTAAGAGGCCGAGCATCGCGCGCGCCCGAGAGCTTGCTGCAAACGTCCTTACCTTCCTGGGTTTCAGGAATGAGATGCGTGGCGATAGGATTGCCCGGTGGAGTGCCAACATCATGAGTTCGATCCCACCCGAGTGCCAGCGGTGCGGTGAAGCCCGCGCTGGCTCGGCGGGGGAATTGATAGGAAGCTGGCTGAATGGACTTTCGGGACAGCGCTGCTGAGTCCGCTTTTCGCAACGAGGTCCGCGCCTTCATAGCCCGCGAGCTTCCGGACGATCTCGCCAAGGGCGGAATGCCCGGCGCTATGTTTGGCGGTGGCGGCGGTTTCGATACGGGGGATCCGGACTTGATGCGTCAGTGGCTCGGGAAACTGGCGGGGCGTGGCTGGACGGTGCCCGCGTGGCCGGCCGAGTACGGCGGCGGCGGCCTGGGCGTCATGGAGCAGTTCATCTTCAACGAGGAGATAGCGCTCGCGCGCGCCCCCCGCGGCCTTGGCGGCATGGGTGCCGGCTGGGTTGGCCCGACCGTGATCGTCTACGGCAGCGACGAGCAGAAGCGACAGCACCTGCCGCCGATCGCCGCGGCCGAGGCGATCTGGTGCCAGGGCTTCAGCGAGCCCGGCTCGGGGTCCGACCTGGCTTCGGTGCAGACCCGCGCCGTCCGCGACGGCGACGACTGGCTGCTCAACGGACAGAAGATCTGGACCAGCCTCGCCCACCGCGCCGACTGGTGCGTGGTGATTGCCCGCACCGACCCCGACGCGCCGAAGCACAGGGGTATCAGCTACTTCCTGGTGGATATGAAGTCCGCCGGCATCACGATCCAGCCTCTGGTTAACATGACGGGCAGTCACGACTTCAACCAGGTGTTCTTCGACAACGTCCGTATTCCGGCCGAGGCGCTGATTGGCGAGGAGAACCGCGGCTGGTACATCAGCACGGCAACGCTCGACTTCGAGCGCTCCAGCATTGCCCTCAACGTCAGCCACCTGATCGCCGTGCGCGAGCTCGTGAAGCTGGCCGGCCACTCCAAATCGGGCGGCCGCACCCGTCGTGAGTTGGCCGACCGCAAGGTCGAAGCCGAGATCGGGCGCCTCATGTCGCTGCAGGTGGTTTCGATGCAGACCCGAGGCTTGATTCCGAACAAGGAGGCGTCGATCGCCAAGCTCTACTGTTCTGAGCTTGACGCGCGCATCTGGGGCACGGCTCTGAAGATGCTCGGCCCGCACGGGATGCTGCTGCGGGGCAGTGGCGCCCGGGCGCCACTTGGCGGAGCGATCGGACGCAGCTATATGTACGCAACGACCAGTCCCGTCGGGGGCGGGACCTCTGAGATCCAGCGCAACATCATCGCCATGCGCGGGCTGGGAATGCCCAGGGGCTAAGCAGATGGATTTGTCAACGAACCGGAACCTCCCGCCCTGCTAGGGGAGGGGCCGGGGGAGGGGTAGGCTGCGCGACAGCAACACCTCGAGGATCCAAGGAGGAATACGTGGACTTTAAAGACTCACCGGCCGAGGCGGCATTTCGCGAGGAAGTGGTCGCGTTCATCGAGAAGGAAGCCCCCAAACGCGGACGCGACCGCATCATGGGCGACTTCGACGGCCTCGTTAACCTGACGGACTGGTGGAAGAAACTGGCGTCGCGGGGCTGGATCGCCCCGGCCTGGCCGAAGGAGTATGGCGGCGCCAGCATGACGACCATCGAGCAGTTCATCTTCAACATGGAGATGGCCCGATACCGCGCCCCGCGCCCCATGCACATGATCATGGGCCTCGGTATGGCGGGGCCGACGATTATCACGCTCGGCACCGAGCAGCAAAAGCAGAAGTATCTGACCGGGATGCTGAGCGGCGAGGATATCTGGTGCCAGGGCTACTCGGAGCCGCAGGCAGGGTCAGACCTCGCTTCGCTGCAGACGCGGGCCGTCAGAGACGGCGACGATTGGCTGATCAACGGCCAGAAGATCTGGACCAGCCTCGCCCACATGGCGAAGTACATGATCATGCTCGCCCGCACCGACCCCGACGCTCCGAAGCACAAGGGGATCACCTACTTCATCGTGGACATGAAGGCGCCCGGCGTTGAGGTCAGGCCGCTGATCAACATGACCGGCGGCCACGAGTTCAACGAGGTCTTCTTCGACAACGTGCGCGTCACCCCGGACAACATCATCGGCGAGGTCAACCGCGGCTGGTATGGCGCCGTGACCACGCTCGACTTCGAGCGCTCCAGCGTGGGGTCGGCCGTCGGCATCCAGCAGACGGTCGAGGACATCCTGCGCTTCGCCCGCGAGCAGGACAACTTCAGCCGTCTGAAGCACAATCCTTCGCTGCGTTACGAACTGGCCGATCGCGCCGTCGAGGCTGAGATCGCCATCCTCATGAGCTACCACATCGCCGGCATGCAGTATCGGGGCCTGATCCCCAACTACGAGGCTTCGATGTGCAAGCTGTACAGCACCGAGCTCAACCAGCGGGTGGCGCGCAGCCAGATGCACGTCGCTGGACTTTACGGGCAGCTCGGCGCCGTTGGCAACCCTCCGGCTCTCCTCGCGGTCAACGGACGCTACAACTACAACTACCTGCGCACGGTGGCCGCGACCATCGAGGGCGGAACGTCGGAGGTCCAGCGGAACATCATTGCCACGCGTGGCCTGGGCCTGCCCCGCGATTAGACTCCGTCGCGGCGCGGCATGGCCTGTCGCAACCCGGTCTGGATCTTGAGGGCTTGAACGACGCCGGCGCAGATGGCTCGACGAGGAATGGCCGCGACCATGTGGAAGCCACGCGGTTGGAGATAAACCGCCGGCTCGCCGCTGGGATCGTGTAATGAGGCCGCCGACGAAGCAACTTAACGCGCTTCGAGCAGATCGGCCTTGTCACTTCCGAACCATGGCCTTTAGGATGTTGGCGGGTCAGGGAAAGAAGAACTTTAATAAGTAAGTAGTTGCTAAATCCCCCGGCCATCCCTGAAAGGCGGAGGAGATCACACCATGACCTACATAATCACCGATCCCTGCATCGACGTTAAGGATCAGTCCTGCGTAGAGGTTTGCCCCGTGGATTGCATCCACGCCGAGGACGAGGACCGCATGCTCTACATTGACCCCGATGAGTGCATCGACTGTGGGGCCTGCGAACCCGTGTGTCCGGTCACGGCGATATTCACCGAGGACGACACCCCGGACACCCTCGCCGAGTACATCCCGCTGAACGCGCTGTGGTATCAGGACAAGGACGCGGCGCGCGCCCAGGTCGAGACGCTCAAAGCCTGAGCATTGCCCGGCGTCAGCAGGGAGGGCCGCCCGCCACGGGCGGCCCTTTTGCATGCCCCGGCGGGCTGTAGGATGAAGGCAGCACCGAGCCGAGGGAAAATTGGATCTGGAAACCTGGCGCGACCTGGCCTTCGTCATTTTCGCAGTGCTTCTGCTGCTCGTTCTGCTCGCCCTGCTGGTCGCCTCGGGGGCCCTGCTTTTCGCGGTCCTTAAGCTGCGTGGGGTTGTGCGGTCCAAGCTGGCCGAGACGCGCCCAAGGGTGTCCGCCGCTCGTGAGATGCTGGTCAAGGCAGAGCGTGGCGTTGACCGAGCGTCGGACGGTGTAGCCTCCCCATTCATCAAGCTGAACGGCCTGATCGGCGCCGTGAGGCGTGGTGCGACGACCCTGGTGACCGGCCGCGACGGACCTTCGTAACGCGATTTTGACGAGGCGTGGACAAAAACGTCGACATCAGCCATTCCCATATGGCCCCGTCTGTGATTGAATTGACCGCGGCGGGGTGGTTCGAGCGGCCGCAAGGTCGCTCTCGAAGCGCCTCACCTGGAGGTCTCGGTTGCGGAGCCCGAGGCCTCCTTTTTTGCCCTTGAATCCCCTGCTCGACGAACCCTTCGCGGCCTTCCGCGGCCTGCCGGCGCGGGCCTGGTTCTCCACGCGGGCTGGCGGCGTTAGCCTTCCGCCGTTCCACAGCCTAAACCTCGCCTATCTCACGGCCGACGACCGCGAAAACGTAACCGAGAACCGAAGGCGGGTGGCGGCGGAGCTCTCGCTGAACCCGGATGAGCTTGTGATCGGACGGCAGGTCCACGGTGGAGAGGTCCATGCCCTCGAGGACGTCGAGCAGGGCGTAACCCCCGGCGATGCGATCGTGATCAGCCGGCCGGGCACCGCGGCCATGGTGGTCGCCGCCGACTGCCTGCCACTGGTCTTCTACGACAGCGTGGGCCACCGCGGCGCCGTCGCCCACGCCGGCTGGAGGGGGCTGGCGGCTGGCGTGATAGCTAATACTATCAATGCCCTTGAGTCACTCGGGAGCTCCGCCGGCAACCTCATCGTCGGCGTCGGCCCGGCGATCCACGCCTGTTGCTACGAGGTAGGACCCGAGGTCATCGGCGCCCTTGGCGCCGCCAGGGCGGAGTACAGCACCGGCCGCGGCGACCGCGCCTTCCTCGACCTCGTGGCCGTCGCCGCAAGGCAGCTCGACAGAACCGGTGTGGCCGGTTCGCGCATCGCCGACGCCGGTATCTGCACGCGCTGCAACAACGGCCTCTTTTTCTCGGCCCGCGCCGGCGAGCCGACCGGACGCTTTGCCG
>WHTO01000035.1 GCA_009377665.1 Dehalococcoidia bacterium | reverse complement strand
GGAGCTCGGCCAGATAGACCTGGACACCGAGGCCAACCGCGTGAACTACAGGGCCCGGTCGGATGCCGGCGCGGACCGAGATGGGCGAGACCTGCCTCACCCCTACGAGACGGTCGGGGGCGTCGTCCTGGCGAACGCCGACGCCGCGGGCATCGCCGAGGCGATCGAGGCGGTCCTCGACGACCGAGCTATGCGGGAGGAGCTATCGCGCCAAGGCGTTGCCCTGGCGTCGCTCCTGCCGGACGAGGACGAGATGGCAGCAGGCGTCGAGTCGATCATCGCCAGGGACGCCCTCCATGACTGACGCCTGGAGGCGCTTTCGGCGATACCAGCGCGGCGGTCTCAACGTCGTGAGGCGGCGCCTCGCAGGCTTGACTCTCTTTGGCGAGAACATCTCGCCGGAGGTCAAGAACGACCTCTACTGGGCGCACCTCTCGATCTATCTCTTCTTCGCGGGCTACGTGGCCGGCCGCCGGGTGCTGGACCTGGGTTGCGGGTCCGGTTACGGCACCGCTCACCTGGCGGACTCGGGCGCATCCGAAGCGGTAGGAGTGGACCTCGACGGCAACAACATCAGGTACGCCCGGAAGCGCTTCGCCGCCGGCCGCGCCCGTTACCAGGCAGGAAATGCCGAAAGGTTGGACGGCGGCCTCGGTGCCTTCGAGGTAGTGGTCAGCTCCAACATGTTCGAGCACCTCAACGACGTTGACGCGGCGCTCGATGGTGTCGCACGCCATCTCATCCCCGGCGGGACGCTGATTATCGCCGTGCCCCCGATCACCGACAGCGAGGCGATGGCCCACCAGCGCTCGCTCCGCTACCACCGTACAAACCTTTACGCCGGTGACTGGCAGGCGAAGCTGCGGGCCAGATACGGCTCGGTGCAGGCCTATCGCCACCTGCCTCCCGCGGGTCGGAGCCTCGATTTCGCCGACCCTTTTCCGTCGGAGCCGTGCGCCCCGGAGTTTCAGTTCCTGCCGTCCGAGCTTGACGAGCTAAGAGCGCAACCAACTCTGACCGCCATCTTCGTCTGCGCGGATCCGGTTCAGGGCGCCGGCGAGGACAGTGCTGCCCGTCAACGACCGTCCGTAGACGCTTCCAACGCAGCCGCCAGCACGGCCCTCAAGCTCTCGCTGCTGAACGGAGCAGAGATCACGTCATGCCCATCCAGGGCGACCACCGGGATCGTCCACTGATAGCGCTTCAGGAGGTCGTCGTCGTCCTCGATGTTGACCTCCTCGACGCGCAACCCCAGCTCAGGCTGGAGCGCGTCGAGAATGCTTCGCGCCTCTTCGCAGAGGTGGCAGCCGGGCCGGCCATAAAGCGTGACGGGGCTCACGTCCGGGATTGTAGGGCGAAGCGCCCGCAGCGAACCCTACTGGATGGCATCGATTGGGAAGTCCTCGCCGACGACGATGACCAGCTGGGCGCGGCCGCCCTCGACCCGCGGCGCCTCCGCTTCGGCGAGCTGCTGCACAGTGGTCTCGTTGAGCCCCAGCAGGTTCAGCAGCCGCTCCAGCGTGTACTCGGCGGGGCGGAACTGCTGGATCGCGGTCAGCGTCGAGCTCGCTGAAACCTCGACGCCCGCCGTCTCTTCCAGGAAGAGCTGGCCGATGGGTACCCCCTGGTCAACCAGGTACTCGTAGACACGCGCGCCGAGCACAGGGTCGCCGCTGGCGTTGCGCACGAGGATGCGCGAGCCCTCGCGGCGGACCTGGGGGTCGGCGAGGGCCTCGGCGATCACCAGGTTGACGTTCTCATGGATCGGCAGGAGGACCTCGGCGCCCTGGCGCGTGAGCGTCTCGCGGATGTCGTCCTGGGTGATGGCGAAGGTAAAGATGTCGTCGTTGCCAATGTCCGGTGCGAGCAGGCTGAGGCCGGGCACCTGGACGTCGCGGATGTCGGTGATGACGGTGCGGCGATACTGTCCCCAGAGGTCCTGGAGACGCGCGGGATTCAGAATCTGGAGACCGACAGCTTTGTCGAGGACGGCGAACATCATCTGCTGCTGGCGGCGGATCCGCCCGAAGTCACCGTCGGGGCCGTTGCGGTAGCGCGAGTAGCCGAGGGCCTGGTCGCCGTTCATGTGCTGGAGACCCCCTGGGACGATCTTATCGTCGAAGGCATCGAAGACGTCGTTGCCCGCCGGCGGCGGCCCAAGTTCTTCGGGCACGTCGATATCGACGCCGCCCAGGGTGTTGATGAGATCCTTGAAACCTTCCCAGTCGATGATCACGTAGTGGTCGATGTTGATGTCGAAGTTCCACTCGACCGTGGCCATGGCCAGGCCTGGCCCGCCATCGACATAGGGCTCGCGACAGCTGGGCGGACCCACTCCGCACTCGTAGGCGACGTTGATGCGGTCCTCGAGGATGCGCGTCTCTGAGAACGGGATCTCGACGTAGAGGTCGCGCGGGAAGCTGATAATGCTGCTGGTCTTGGAGGCCGGGTCGACGCTGACGACGAACATCGTGTCGGTTAGCTTGCTCTCGGTCAGCTGAGCGGACTCACCAGTGGCGTCCTCGGGACGGGTATCCAGCCCGAGGACGAGGATGTTGATGCGGTTGGCGGGATCGCTGAACTGGAACTGCTGTCCTTCGACGCCGGGCAGGGTCTCGACGATGTCGTCGGGGATGATCTCCACACCACCCACGTTGCCCGGAATCCGAAAGCTGAGCTCGCTGCCGGGAAAGAGGACGCCGTCGACCCTGGTGTAGACGACGAGCGCCGGCCAGGCCGAGAAGAGCGCGAAGAGCAGGCAGGCGAGTACCGCCAGCAACCTCTTGAGGACAGAAGTCGAGATCATGGAAGCGCCAGGTGAATGTGCCCGCCCGAACTGAGGCTAGGGACGGGGTTCACGAGGGTCAACGCGCGTGCAATCGAGGCCAACAGGGGCTGCTGGTAGACTCTGAGCGGCGGCGCGGCAGAGCCGCGCCCGAGGAGCGCTCCAGCCGTTTGAGCACTGCAACCTCCAACCCGGCCGCGGCGGCCGCGGAAATAGGGTCGACCCAGCGATCGCGCGGGGGCCTGGCCTGGACCATCGACCTCCTGTTTCTGTTGACCTGGCGCGACCTCAAGGTGCGCTACCAGGGCACCATCCTGGGCTTCTTCTGGTCGGTGACCAAGCCATTGCTGCTGGGCCTGGTGCTCTACTTCGCTCTGAGCGAAGTGGTGCGCTTCGACGTCCCCAACTACCAGCTCTTCCTCCTCGCCGCCCTCTTCCCCTGGTTTTGGTTCCAGACCTGCGTGATGTCGGCAATAGGCTCCTTTACAGGCAACGGAAATCTCCTGAAAAAGGTTTCGTTTCCCCGTTATGTCCTGCCGCTTTCGATGATCGCCAACCACTCCGTGCACTTCGCGCTGTCGCTGCCGGTACTTGCAGCCTTCTCGCTGATCTTTGCAGACGCGCCCGGGTGGGCCTGGATCATCGGCATCCCGCTGCTTTCGCTTATCCAGGTCGTCCTGATCAGCGGCCTGTCGCTCCTCGTGGCCACGATCAACGTGTTCTTCCGCGACCTTGAGCACCTCACCGAGGTTGCGATGACGCTTCTCTTCTACGTTACGCCGATCATCTATCCGCTCGATCTGGTCCCGGACCGCTATCAGTGGATCCTCCTGATAAACCCGATGACATGCCTGATCGAGGGCTGGCGCGACGTGCTGGTGGACAATCGCCTGCCCGGGCTTGAGCTCTGGCCCGCCGTAGCTCTTTCCGCGGTCCTCCTGGCGGCTGGAGCCTTCATGTACAGGCGGCTGGAGCGACACTTTGCCGATGTCCTCTGAGAGCCGGCCGGCGTTGAGCCTGCGTGGGGTGGCCAAGCGCTACTTCCTGAACCCATTCCGCCCGCTGGAGTTGAAGACGACCGTGCTGAACCTGCGCTCGTTCTGGCAGGGCACGCGGCAGGCTTCGCGCAACCCCTTCTGGGCGTTGCGCGAGGTCGACCTCGACGTGCATCGCGGCGAGTTCCTGGGCGTGGTCGGACACAACGGCTCTGGTAAGTCGACCCTGCTGCGGATGATGGCCGGCCTTTCCCCGCCGACGATGGGGACGATCGAGAGCAACGGCCGCATCTCCGCGCTGCTCGAGCTGGGGTCGGGGTTCCACCCCAACATCACCGGACGCGAGAACGCACTCGTCAACGCCGTCCTGCTTGGCCTGAGCCGGGCCGAGGCGGAGCGGCGCGTGCCGGCGATCATGGAGTTCTCGGGCCTGAACGAGTTCTCTGACCAGCCGATGCGCATGTACTCACAGGGCATGTACCTGCGCCTCGGCTTCGCCGTGGCGGTGCACGTCGACCCCGAGATCCTGCTGGTGGACGAGGTGCTGGCGGTGGGCGATGCCCAATTCCAGGAGCGCTGCTACGACCACATCGACACACTGCGCTCCCACGGCACGACGATCGTGACGGTCTCGCACGACATCTTCACGCTGCAGAAGCTCTGCGACCGCGTGATCCTGATCGACCACGGACGGATGATCGCCGACGGCGACCCGGAGCCGGTGATCAACGAGTATCTCTATCGAGTCCACGACCGCGAGGACGACCCCGTGGCGAACTTCATGCGCCAGTCCAATTGAGGCGACCGGAGGTTAGACGATGAGCGAACCCGAGATTGAAGGCGTGGAAATCAAGGCGCTGGTCACGCACAGCGACGAGCGCGGCTTCTTCCGCGAGATCGCCCGCAACAACGATGGCATCGTGGCCGAGGGCTGGGCCCAGGTCAGCCACTCGTTGATGCACGCCGGAGTCGCCAAGGCCTGGCACGTCCACAAGACGCAGATCGACTGGTGGTACGTCCCGGCCGGCGACTTGAAGGTAGCCATGTACGACCTGCGCGAGGACTCGCCTTCCTCCGGGAAGCTGAGCGAGCTGTTCCTGGGCGAGCACTACGCAGCCCAGCTGTTGAAGATCCCGGCGGGGGTGGCGCACGGCTGTCGCGTGCTGGGGGGCACGGCGCACCTGATCTATCTGACCTCGGGCACTTACGACATCGACGAAGAGGGGCGCGTTGCCCACGACGACCCCAGCATCGGCTACGACTGGACGGCGCTTCCGCCAATCAAGTAATGGAAGTCCCGGTCGGCATCGTCTGCGTAAACTTCAACGGCGGCGCTTATCTCGAGGAGTTCCTGCGCTCGCTGGACCGGGTTACGCGCCCCAGCTGGCGGCTGGTACTGGTCGACAACGCTTCGTGGGACGGGTCGGGGGGCATGGCGCGGGCCGTTCTCGGCGAGCGGGCGACCGTCCTGAGCAGGCACGACAACCTGGGTTACGCGGCGGGCGTCAACGCCGGCGTTCGCCACTGCATCGAGCAGGGGTACGAGCAGGTCGTGCTGATCAACCCGGACACGGTCGTGCGGCCCGACTTCCTGTACTACCTCGTGCAGGCGGCTGAACCAACGACTTTGGTGACGCCGAAAGTGCTGCTCTACGGCACGACCAGGCTCGACGACACCGTGGGGACGTTCGACTGGGAGCGGGGAATCTGGCGCGACTGGATCTTCCGCAAACCCGAGTCGCACATCCTGCAGGCGCGACAGACCGTGGACATGGCGAGCATGTGCTGCATGCTGGCGCCGACATCTGTGTTCGCAAGCGCAGGGTTCCTCGACGAGAGCTATTTCATGTACTACGAGGACTTCGACTTCGTGCACCGGGCGCAGGCGGCGGGCTATGAAGTGGTGCTGGAGCCGCGCTCGGTGATAGAGCACCGCAAGTCGGCGGCCAGTGGCGGCGGCAGCCCCTTCTTCACCTACTACACGACGCGCAACCGCATGCACCTGGTCCGCCAGCACGTGAAGAACAGCCGTCAGTTCGCCCTTTTTCTTGCCTACTTTCTTCCGGGCCGCGTGATCAAGACGCTGCCGCTGCTGTTGCGGCTCGATACGGCGCGGGTACGGGCGATGTGGGCGGGCGTAGCGGACTACTTCAAAGGCGTAACCGGACCCAGCCGCTATCTGCCCCACCCGCGCGAATGAGGGTCGCGATCGACCTGAGCTGGCTGCCGCCTCGTCCGGCGGGCGCTGCGCGCTACGCGCTGGAGCTGCTGGATGGCCTCAGCTCGCTGCCCGACGACGGCGTGCGCTTCGTTGTGTTCTCGCCGCCGGGCGCGCTGGACCGGAGCGCTGCCCGCGCCGACCAAAGATTCGTCATCGACGAGGGGCTGCCGCGCTCCCGCGCCGCCCGTATCGGCTGGGAACAGGCCGTCCTGCCTCTGCGCCTGCGCAAAGATCGCCCGGATGTCCTGCACGTCCCCCATTCTCAGGCGCCGTTGCTGACGTCCGGGGTGCCCGTGGTCGTGACCTTCCATGACGTGACTTACGAGATCTTTGGTGAGCGCTACCCGTGGTTGCGGCGCACCTACTACAGGGCTGCAGCGCGCATCGCACGGCAGAAAGCCGGGCTGGCGATAGCCGTCTCGGAGTGCGTGGCCGGCGACCTCGTGCAGCGGCTGGGCCTCGAGCGGCCGGGCATCAGGGTGATCCCGGAGGCGGCGGGGCGCCGGTTCACACCCGCCACGCGGGCTCAGATCGAGGACGTGCGGCGGCGCTACGCACTGGGGCGGCGCTACGTGCTCAGCGTCGGCTCGATAGAGCCCGGCAAGGGCCGCGAGAGCCTGTCGGCGGCCATGCGCGCGCTGCGCGCCGACGGCTTCGAGCACGATCTGGTGGTGGCTGGTCAGACCGCGTGGGGAGTCGAAGCCCGACCCGACGGCGCCCGCTACCTGGGCTACGTCCCCGACGAGGACCTGCCGGCTTTGTATTCGGGTTGCGACGTGTTCGCTTTCCCCTCTCTGTACGAGGGATTCGGCCTGCCACTGCTGGAGGCGATGGCATGCGGCGCACCGGTCGTGGCCACCAGCAGCTCGGCCATACCGGAGGTGGCCGGGGACGCGGCGCTGCTCGTCACACCGGGGAGTCCGCCGTCGCTTGCGGACGGCCTGCGCCAGGTCCTTGAGGACGAGGAAGCCCGGCGGGGCATGATCGAGCGCGGCCTGAGCCGCGCCGCATGCTTCAGCTGGCGGGAGACGGCGACGAAGACGCTGGAGGTCTACCGCGAGGCTGCCCGCTCCAGTCGAGGCCGAGGCTGAGTTTGAGCCGCGCCGCGATCGTCACGGTCACCTACGAATCGGAGTCCTGCATTGGCGCGCTTCTCGAGTCCGTGCGGCGCCATGAAGGGAGCGATACCGAGGTCGTCGTCGTCGACAACGCCTCCCGCGATGGCACCCGCGAGCTGATAGAGCGAGGGTTTGCCTGGGTGCGCGTCCTCCCGCAGGCGCGCAACCTGGGCTTCGCCGCCGCCGTCAATCACGGTGTCGCGGCGACGACGGCCGAATACGTCATGCTCCTCAACCCGGACGGCGTGCTGACCGAGGGTGTGCTGAGCGACCTTGCGGATTTCATGGCTGGCGACCCGAGCCTCGGCGCGGTGGGACCGAAGGTCCTGCATCCCGACGGGACGTTGCAGGCCTCGTGCCGGCGCTTCCCGACGATGTGGAGCGGGCTCTTCAACCGCACGTCGCTGCTGACAAGGCTGCTTCCCTCGAACGCGCTGTCGGGCGACTACCTCATGGCGGACTTCGACCACGCATCGACCCTCGACGTCGACTGGCTGTCGGGGGCGGCGCTCATGCTACGGCGGGAGGCCTTCGAGCGGGTGGGCGGGATGGATCAAGCGTATTTCATCTACTTCGAGGACGTTGACCTCTGTCAGCGCCTGCACCGGGCGGGATTTCGCGTTGTGTACTACCCGCATGTGTCCGTCGTCCACGAGATCAGCGCCAGCTCAGGAGGACTCGCCAACCGCACGATCCGGGAGCGCCATCGGGGGATGTGGCGCTACTGGACGACCTACCGGCGCGGCAACTCACTGCGCGACGCCGCGGCCTGGGGGATGATCAACGCGCGCTGCGCCGCCCAGCTGGCCGCCAACACGGCGCGGCGGCGGCTGAACAGGCCTCAAACGAACGTACGGAGCGACTGAGAGCGGGCGCGAGTACCTGACCAGCCCACGTGCCGGAAGCGGCTGCGGCCTAGGAGACTTTGACGGGGCGACGCACCTGCAGGTCGAGGGCGTGCTTTTCGACTTCGGCCCAGATGCGATCGGCAGCGGCCTGGTCAAGATCGACCAGGGGGAGGCGCAGCGGACCGACGCGGGCGCCCAGGCGGCGCAGCGTCCACTTGATGGGGATGGGGCTGGTGACCGAGAACATGGCGTCGCGCAGCGGCAGAAGCCGGCGGTGGATCACCGCGGCCTGCTCGCTGCGGCCGCCGCGCAGGAGGTCTATCATCTCGCCGACCTGGTTGGCGACGAGATGGGTGATGACGCCCACGACACCGTAACCGCCGAGCGAGACGATACCGAACGTGTCTTCGTCGTTGCCGCTCCAGACCCTGAACCCGGCGCGTGCGCCGGCGATGACCTTCGAGACCTGGCTGAGGTCGCCGCTCGCCTCTTTGACCCCCGCGATGTTCTCGATATCGGAGAGCCTGATCGTGGTCTCGGCGGTCATGTTCAGGGCGGTGCGTGACGGCACGTTGTAGAGCACGCAGGGCTTCACGGTGACCGCCGCGATCGCCTTGAAGTGCTGATAGAGGCCTTCCTGGGGCGGCTTGTTGTAGTAGGGAACCGTCAGCAGGAAGGCGTCGGCGGAGCGCTCGGCGGCGGCGGTCAGCTCGGCGCTCTCGCGCGTGTCGTAGTTGCCGGTGCCGGCGACGACCGCGGCCCTATCGCCGACGGCGTCCTTCACGGCAGCGAACAGGTCGAGCTTTTCGGCGTGGCTCAGGGTGGGGCTCTCGCCGGTGGTCCCGGCGATGACCAGGCTCTCGGTCCCCGACCCGACCAGTTGCAGGGCCAGCTGGCCGGCCCCTTCGTAGTCGACAGCCCCGTCCTCGCGGAAGGGCGTCACCATCGCGGTGATTACGCGGCCAATATCAGGCATGGCTCAGACCAGGCCGCGGCCGATCATCTCCTCGGCGATCTGCACCGAGTTCGTCGCGGCGCCCTTGCGCAGATTATCACACGACAACCAGAGGGCGATACCGGCCGGGACCGACTCGTCCTTGCGGATACGGCCGACGAAGACATCGTCCTTGCCCGCCGCCTGCAGGGGCATCGGGTAGCGCCGCGCGGCCGGGTCATCCTCGACCACGATGCCGGGCTCGGCTGCCAGCAGGTCGCGGATCTCCCCGGCGCTGGCCGGGCGTTCAAGCTCGATGTGGACGGCCTCGGAGTGGCTGACGAAGACGGGCACGCGCACGCAGGTGGCGGAGATCCGCAGGTCGGGCTGGTGCAGGATCTTGCGCGATTCGTGGATGATCTTCCACTCCTCGCGGGTGTAGCCGCTCTCCAGAAAGCCGGCCACCTGTGGAATCAGGTTGTAGGCGATCTGGTGGGGATACTCCACGGCTTCAACCTCCACCGCGCCGCCCGCCAGTGCTCTGGTCTGATGCTCAAGCTCGGCGGCGGCCTTTGCCCCGGTGCCGGTAACCGACTGATAGGTGTCGACGACCACGCGCTGCACGGGGTTCGCCTTCTGGATGGCGTTGAGGACCATCACCAGCGGCGTGGTCGTGCAGTTGGGAATGGAGACGATGCCCTCGTGAGCGTCGAGATCCGCGGCGTTGACCTCGGGGACGATCAACGGGACGTTGGGCTCCATGCGGAAGGCGCCCCCATCGTCAATGACGACGCCGCCGTTGGCGACGACGATCGGCGCCCAGTGCCGCGAGGCGTCGTCGTTGGCCGAGATGAAGGCGAAGTCGACGCCGGCGAGTGCCTCCTCGGTCGCCTCGGCGATCGCGATGTCCTCGTTGCCGAAGCGGACGTTTTTTCCGACCGAGCGGCTGGTGGCGAGCGGCTTCAGCGTCCTGACGGGGAATCGCCGCTCTTCGAGCACGTCCAAAAGGACCTTCCCGACCGCGCCGGTCGCACCGACTATCGCAACGTTGAAGGACCGCTCACTCATGGCCAGACAGCTCCCGGGATCACGCAGGGATTCCCTTTGAGCCTAACGTCCCGACGGTTTAGAAGTGGTCGCTGTATTGTTGTAATACGACTCCCGGAACAGGCTCGAAGCCCCGCACAACAACATGCGCAACAACCTGACGGTCGGCTCCATTTTCGGCGTGCCGATAGGCATCAACTACTCGTGGTTCCTGACGCTGGGGTTGATCACGCTCTTCCTGGGCCTCCAGATCTTCCCGCTGATGCTGCCCAACGAGGCGCCGGCGGTGCAGTGGGGCCTGTCGCTGGCCACGGCCTTCGCGTTCTTCGCGTCGGTCCTCGTGCACGAGATGGCCCACGCCCTGGTCGCCCGCGCCTTCAAGGTCCCCGTGAGCGGGATCACCCTCTTCGTGCTCGGTGGTGTCGCCCAGATCGAGCGTGAAGCGCGCAGCGCCGCCGCCGAGTTCACGATAACCGTGGTTGGGCCGCTCATGAGTTTTCTGCTTGCGGCGTTGTTCTTCGTCATCTGGGTGGCCACGGGTTCGTCCGACAGCACCGGCAGCATCGTCTGGGAGTGGTTGTGGCTTATCAACCTGGCTGTCGGGGTCATAAACCTGGCGCCGGCATCGCCCTTCGACGGCGGACGCCTGCTGCGGTCGGCGCTCTGGGGCCTGACCGGCAACTTCCAGACGGCCAGCCGGATCGCAGGCTGGTTTGGGCAGGGTCTCGGCTATGCGCTGGTCATCATCGGCCTGGCATCGCTCGCCCAGTTTCCAGGATGGCCGATCGACGCCGGGCCGCTTCTAGAGCTGTGGCTCATCCTGATCGGGCTCTTCATCGAGAACTCCGCACGGAACTCCTATCAGCAGGTGATGATCAACGACCTCCTGGCGTCGCGGACCGCGGCCGACGTGATGGCGAGGGAATACGAGTTAATAGAAAGCGACGTCAGCGTCGAGCAGGTCATGGAGCAAGTCTTCGCCGAGGACGCCCAATCCTTCGCTTTCGTGACCGAGAATTCGCACGTCGTGGGGCTGCTCTCGCGCGCGGCGGCGCGCGCGGTTGCGGACGACGAGCGCCCGCAGACGACGGTGGAATCGATTATGACCCCCGCGCGCGACGTGCGCGTGGTCAATAGCGACGATCATCTCTACGACGTCCTCGTCAGCATGGACGAGGCAACCGTCAGCGCGATGCCCGTGATCGAGGGTGGCAAGCTGGCCGGCGTCGTCTCCAGCGACCAGATCGACCGGTTGGTCAACGGGCGTTCGTAGGCCGCCGATGATCCGCGCGCTGCGCGGCGTCCGCAATGCGGTCGCGGTCAACGCCGGCAAGCTGGCGGCAGCATCGAGCAAGCGCCTCGGCCGCGGCGGCGGGACGGCGCTGCCGGGACTGGTCGCCGGGCGCGTAGCGCCTGCGCTCGTCGAGGACATGGCGCTCCAGCTCGGCCAGGGATCCTGCGCCGTCAGCGGGACGAACGGCAAGACCACCACGACGCTCATGGTCAGCGCGATGGTTGAAGCGGCCGGCTACCGTCCCTTGCACAACCGCTCTGGATCGAACCTCATGCGCGGGCTGGCCGCGACCTTCGTCGCCGAAGCCGGCCCCACGGGGAGGCTGCCGAACGCTGGCAGTCGGCTGGGCGTCTTCGAGCTGGACGAGGCCGCACTGCCGGCCGCTGTCGAAGCCACGCGCCCGCGGGTGATCGCCCTCCTGAATCTGTTCCGCGATCAGCTCGACCGCTACGGCGAGGTAGACACCATCGCCGCTCGTTGGCGCTCGATGGTGGCCACGCTGGGACCCGACACCACGCTTGTGCTGAACGCCGACGACCCCACGGTGGCGTTGGTCGGTGACGACGCGTCCTGCCCGAAGCTCTACTTCGGGGTGGAGGCCCGCGAGCTCGCCGGGCAGGCCGAGCACGCTTCGGACATCCGCTGGTGCCCGCGCTGCGGCTCCGATTTCGAGTACGAGCCCGTGTACTACGGCCACATCGGCCGCTGGCGGTGCCCCGACTGCGGCCTTCAGCGTCCGGAGCTCCAGGTCGCCGTTACCGGCGCCACCCAGGACGGGTTCGAGGGCGCGGACATCGAGCTCGCGACGCCTCGGGGACGGTTCTCCGGCCGGATCAACCTCGCCGGCGTCTACAACGTCTACAACGCCGCCGCCGCGGTGGCAGTGGGGAGCGCGCTGGGATTGCCCGTCGAGGCGCTTAAGGCCGGCCTGGCGGCGACGCAGCCGGCTTTCGGGCGGCAGGAACGCTTCGCGGTGGAGGGCCGCACGGTCGTGGTCCTCCTGGGCAAGAACCCGGCAGGGTTCAATCAGCTCCTGCGCACGCTGACGTCGGTACCGGCGCCGAAGCACCTGGTACTCCTGCTGAACGATGGCATCGCCGACGGCCGCGACGTCTCGTGGATCTGGGATGTTGACTTCGAGCTGTTGCGGGGACAGGTGGCCGGCGCGCTCGTTTCGGGGCGACGGGCCGGCGACCTCGCCCTGCGCCTGCGCTACGGCGAGGTAGTGGAGAACCCGGATGTCGAGCAAGACATCGCGATGGCGCTGCGCAGCGCCATCGCCCGCACGCCCGAAGGCGAGACGCTCTACGTCCTGCCAACTTACACGGCGATGCTGGAGGCCCGAGGTCTCCTCGCCCGCTGGGCCGGCGTGGAATCTTACTGGGAGAGCGCGCGGTGACGGCAACGCGGACGCTGCGCGTGCTCCACCTCTACGGCTCGCTGCTCAATCTCTACGGCGACCGGGGTAACATCCTGGCGCTGAAGTACCGCTGTGAGCGCCGCGGGATCGGCTTTGAGCTCAGCGAAGCCGGCATCGGCCAATCCTTCGACCCCACCTCCTGCGACCTGGTCTTTGCGGGCGGTGGCCCGGACCGGGAGCAGCGGCGCGTGGCCGACGACCTGGTGAGCGTCAAGGCCCCCGCCCTCAGGGAAGCCGCCGCCGCGGGGACGGTGATCCTGGCCGTCTGTGGGAGCTATCAGCTGCTCGGGCACTACTACCGCGACGAGGCCGGCGGGGAGATCAGGGGCGTGGGCATCTTCGACCTGCACACGGAGCATCCCGGCGAGGGGTCGCAGCGGCTCATCGGCAACGCGATCGTCGACTGGGAAGGCCACGAAGTGGTGGGATTCGAGAACCATGGTGGACGCACGACCCTGGGGCCATCGGCCACGCCGCTGGCACGCGTCGTGGCGGGATACGGCAACAACGGCAGCGACGGCTGGGAAGGGGCGCGTGTCGGCAACGTGTTCGGTACCTACATCCATGGGTCGCTGCTGCCGAAGAACCCCTGGCTGACCGACCACCTGATCGGTCTCGCCCTGGCGAGGCGCTTCGGGGAAGGGGACCTGCCGCCCCTGGACGATAGCCCCGAACAGCGCGCGCACGAGGTCGCCGCGGGCATCGCCCGAGCGGAGGCGGGGCGCAGAAAAGGCACGGGGGGCTTGCGTGCCTGACGAGGACGACCGCACCGACGAGCCCGCCGACTACCCACAGCAGCAGCGCGAATGGGGCGGCGCGTGGTGGAGCGTGATCTTCCCGCTGCTGCTGGTGGCGGCCGTGGCGCTTGGTGTGTGGGCCTACTTCACCTGGTCGCTTTGAACGACGGCCGTCTTTGCGCGAGGGTCGGCTGGCCCTGAAGCTGGAACTGCGCCCTCCGAGGCAGACGTAGATCCCTCGAGGACCGGTCACTGATGGCTAAGGCACAATCCACCCGCCCGGCACGCTGGGAGCTTGTCCCCGACCCGTTCCGGCCAATCTTCCGCGTGCTGACTTCGGTCAAGTTCGCGCTGGGCATCATCGCTTTCATGGCGCTCGCCGGGGTGATCGGTGTGATTGTCCCGCAGCTCCCCCCCGAACGCCGTGCCTTCCCGGCGGCGCGCGCCGAATGGTTCGCCGAACAGCGGGATCGTTTCGGGTTCTGGTACGAGCCGATGTCGCGGGTGGGCCTCTTCGACCTCTTCAGCTCGTGGTGGTTCCTGGCCGGGCTCGCCGTGCTGGTTATCGGCGTGGCGGTGTGCACCTTCAACCGCTGGCAGCCGACGTGGCGCAACGCCTTCCGGCCCCGCAAGCTGGTGGCCGACCGCTACTTCGACACCGCGCGTCATCACGCCGAGTTCCCGCGTACCGCCGGTGTGGAGATGGAGAAGGCGCTGCTGCGCAACGGCTACCGCCTGACCGAGTTCGAGCGCCCCGGTGGGCGCTACCTGTTCGCCGACAAGTATCCCTGGGTGCAGATGGCCACGTTCGTGTCGCACCTGGCAATCGTCATGCTTCTGATCGGCGGCTTCACATCGAGGCTGCTCGCGATCGATGAGTTCGTGTTTGTCGCCGAGGGCTCGACGCGTCCGGTCTTCGCGCTCGACGACCCCCAGCACTTCCAGATCGAAGCCGTCGACGCCGTCGGCGAGTTCGACGCCGATGGCAATGCGCTGGACTTCCGCACCGACCTCGTGATCTACGAGGACGGCGCTGAGGCCGCCCGCGGTACCTCGACCGTAAACGACCCGATGGAGTGGGGCGGCTATCGCATCCACCAGACGGCTTACTCGAGCGACGGCGCGGGGCTGCGCGTTGTGGAAGCGGAATCGGGGCGGGTGCTGTACGACGAGACGCTGCTGCTCGACGAGCGGCAGGCGGCACCCGTACTAACGATCACGACCGCCGACGACGTGGTGCTGTCGGAGGCGGTGCTGACGCCCGAGATCCTTCCGGGCGCCGCCGGTCCGGGGCGCCTCCTGGGCATACCCGGGAGCGAGACCAGCGTGTTCCTTCAGCTTCGCGAGGAGGGTGACGCCTGGCCCCTGGACATCGTCGAGGCCAACCCTCCGGATGGCCGGCAACCGTTCAACGCGACGATGTTTCCCGGGCAGGAGATGGAGCTCGGCGAGATGACCTTCCACTATGCCGGGGTCAGCGGGGTGCCGGCATCTGTCATCGATGGCGTGCCCGGCGTTGGGCCGGACGGCGTGCTGGTCCAGCTATCGAGCCACGACGGAGGGGCCCCGTATCTCGCGATCAGTGGCCTGGGTGAGGCCTCGCAGGCCGTAACCCTGGAAGATGGCGATGGCGCACAGCTGGGACCTTACGAGTACAGCTTTGAAGGATCTCGTGATTTCTCCGGAGTCACCGTGCGCAAGGATCCCGGCACAAACATCCTCTGGCTCGGGGTCGCCATGCTGCTGGGCGGCCTGGTCGTGACGTTCTACGTGCCGCGGCGGCGGCTGTGGGTCAGGCTGACTCCGGGGGGCATCCAGATGGCCGGGCAGGCCGCGCACCTGGTGAACGTGGAGCGCGAGATGCGGAGGATTGCTTCGGAGGCCGGCGTTGTTGGCGTCAAGCTTGATGAGGACGAAGATGAGGACGAGACGTGAACGAACTGATTCTCCCGGCCCTGCTCGCGATCAACATCGACATTGACCCGAACCTGACCGACATCGGGCCGTTCCTGCTGACCTGGCACGGGCTCTTCACCGCGGTTGGCATCATCGGCGCCGTGGCGATGATCGCCCGCATCGCGCCCTGGCGTGGGATACCCGTGGACGAGATCTACAACGGCGCGCTGCCGATTGTCTTCGGTGGCATAGTCGGCGCGCGCACGTTGTACGTGATCGAAGAGTGGGACCAGTTCAGCTCGGACCCGATGGAGATCTTTGCGCTCACCGAAGGCGGCATCTCCGTGTTTGGAGCGATAGTCGGCGGGACCCTGGCCGTGTGGCTTTACCTGATATTCACGCGATTGCCCTGGGCGCGCACCGGCGACGTGATCGTGCCCGGCCTGGCGCTTGGCCTGGCCGTAGGCCGCATCGGCGACATCATCAACGGCGAGCACATCGGCTCGGCGAGCAGCCTGCCGTGGGCCACGACCTACGGGCACCCCGACAGCCCGGCGTTCCTGCTCCCCTCCCACCATCCCTCGGTGGCTTACGAGATGATCGGGCTGCTGCTGTTGATGGGCGTGCTGCTGTTCATGCTGAGACGCATGGCGTGGCTGAGGGAGGGATGGGTCACGGTCACCTTCTTCTTTGGCTATTCCGTATTGCGGTTCGTGACGAGCGAGTTTCGTGGCATGGACGTCTTCGACCAGCATTTCGGTGACGCGGGTGTCTGGCTCGGCCTGAAGTCGGCCCAGATCGTCTCCGTGGCCACCCTGATCGGGCTCCTGCCGATCGTGTACTTCCTGATGCGCTACAGCCCCCCGCAGTGGGAGGCGCCGGAAGGCCGCGACGACGGGTCGAGCCGGGCGCAGCGCCGCCGCGAGGAGCGGCGCCGGTCGGTGCGCGCACGGGACGCCTGACTGGCA
This sequence comes from Dehalococcoidia bacterium, assembly GCA_009377665.1. Lineage (GTDB taxonomy): Bacteria > Chloroflexota > Dehalococcoidia > WHTO01 > WHTO01 > WHTO01. Next base: position 4,561 of record WHTO01000035.1, on the reverse strand, counting down.
GCGCGGCGGCGTTGGAGCGTGGAAATCCCCCGGGTCAATCCAGGTGACGACCCGAGGGCGGCAGGATGACGTTGAACGATCCTTCCGCGGTCCCGGCCCCGATGATTCGGTAGCGACGTGAAGCTGCCGGTCCAGCCCCCGATCAAGCCGATGCTCGCCGCCCTCGCGCGCGAGATGCCGCCGCCGAACGGCTGGCTCTACGAACCGAAGTGGGACGGCTTTCGCGCAATCGTCTTTTGGGACGGCGACGAGATGCTGATCCAGAGCCGCGATCTGAAGCCCCTCGGCCGCTACTTCCCCGAGCTCGAAGAGAGCCTGCGCGGCGTGTTGCCGCCAGGCGTGGTCGTCGACGGCGAGGTTGTGATCGCCGGCCCCGATGGTCTCGACTTCGACTCGCTCCTCCAGCGCATCCACCCGGCCGAGTCGCGCGTCCGCAAGCTGGCAGCCGAGACACCGTCGTCGTTCGTGGCTTTCGACCTCCTGGCCGCGGGGGACAACGACCTGATGGCCCTGCCACAGGCCAAGCGCCGGCAGCGCCTGCAGGAGATACTGGGCGATCCGGCGCCGCCCCTGTACCTGACGCCCTCGACCAGCGATCCCGCCACCGCTGGCGATTGGTTCGAGCGCTTCGAGGGCGCCGGCCTCGACGGCGTGATCGTCCGCAAGGACGACCTGCCTTACCTGCCGGACCAGCGCTCGCTGGTCAAGGTGAAGCACCAGCGCACCGCCGACTGCATGGTCGGCGGGTTCCGCTGGAACCGCGGCGAGGAGGGCCGCTTGGTGGGGTCGCTACTGCTGGGGCTGTACGACAGCGCCGGCGTGCTCCATCACGTCGGGCACACCTCCAGCTTCAAGAAGGCCGAGAAGGCCGCGCTCGTCGAGTTCCTGGCGCCCTACAGAGAAGGTGCGGGCGAGGCGGGATTCGGTAGGGGCCGGACCCCCGGCGGGCCCAGCCGCTGGAACCAGGGCCGCGATCTCAACTGGGAACCACTGAGGCCAGAGCTGGTCTGCGAGGTCACCTTCGATCATCTACAGGGCGGGCGCTTCCGGCACGCCGCCACCTTCCTGCGCTGGCGCCCCGACAAGCCCCCGCAGCAGTGCACCTACGACCAGCTGACCGCAGCCGTGCCCTACGAGCTGGCGCAGATCTTCAGCAGGCGCTAACCGCCGCTTACCTCCCTTCCCTACTCCGCGCGCCGGCGCTTGCTGGGCTGGACGCGCGGCGGCTCGTCGGGGGCCTTTGGGAAGTGGGGTGGCCACGGGGCGTCTCCCAGCCCACCGGCCTCATCCTGCGCGGCCAGCGCGAGCAGCCCTTCGAGGCTGCCCTGGGCAGCGTCGATACCACGGCCCGGGTCACCGATCTCGGCATAGCGTTTCGGCACGGTGTCAATCGTGAAGGCAGCGGGGTCGACGCCCGCGACCTCGTCCCACAGCAGGGGACACGACACGCGGGCGTCCGCCGTCGGTCTCACTGAGTAGGCCGAGGCGACCGTGCGGTCCCGGGCGTTCTGGTTGTAGTCGATGAAGACACCGTGACGCTGCTCCTTCCACCAGGCCGAGGTGGCGATCTCGGGGACGCGGCGTTCGACCTCGCGGGCCAGCGCCAGCGCCGCGCGTCTGACCTCGCTGAAAGGCCAGCGCGGCTCGATCCGGGCGTTGATGTGGATGCCGCGCGACCCTGATGTCTTGGGAAAGCCCTCGAGCCCGTGGTCGCGCAGCACCTGCCCGGCCACCAGCGCAACCTGCCTCACGTCGTCCCAGCTGGCCTGCGGTGTCGGGTCGAGGTCAACGCGCAGCTCGTCGGGGTGGTCGACATCGGCGGCGCGCACGGGCCACGGATTGAGGTCGATGCAGCCGAGGTTGATCACCCACAGCAGGTCCGCCTCGTCCTCACACACAACCTCGTCGGCGCTGCGCCCGCTTGGGAAGTGGATCGTGGTCGTCTTCAACCACGGCGGCCGCTCGTTGGGGGCCCGTTTCTGATAGAAGGGCTCCTCGTCGGCGCCGTTCACGAAGCGCTTGAGGATCATGGGGCGGCCCCGGATCCCGATCAGCGCCCCTTCGGCAATCGCCTGGTAGTAACGCACCAGGTCCTGCTTCGTCTTGCCGAGGGTGGGGAAGAAGATCTTGTCCGGATTGGTGATCCGCACCTCCTTGCCCGCCGCCTCGACGACCATCGCATTCGTCGCCATCAATCGTTAACCAGCATAGGTGGCCGCAAATCCTCCCCGCTCGGTCCGGGCCGATTGCCGCCATAGACGGGTGCCGCCCTTACTGTCCGGTCAGACGATCGGGAACTACACTCTGAAACTGCACAAGGGGAGGTAAGTATGGACTTCAAGATGTCGCCAGATGTAGTAGAGCTGCGCGATCGCGTCAGCCGTTACATGGACGACTACATCTACCCGGTCGAGGCCGAGTGGATCGAGGGCGATGTGCCGCGCCGAGAAGAGATCTACAAGGACGTGCAGGCCAAGGCCAAGGCGCAGGGCCTGTGGGCGCCGCACCTGCCCAAGGAAGCCGGGGGCATGGGTATCGGCTTTCTCAAGCACGCCTTCATCAACGAGATCCTCGGCCGCAGCCTGATGGCGCCACGCGCCATGGGCGCCCAGGCGCCGGATACGGGCAACTCGGAGATCCTGCACCAGTTCGGCACGGAGGAGCAGAAGAAGAGGTGGATGGTGCCGCTGGTCAACGGCGACATTCGGTCCTGCTTCTCGATGACCGAGCCTGAGGTATCAGGCGCCGACCCGACAAGCCTGCAGACGCGGGCGGTCCGCGACGGCGACGAGTGGGTGATCAACGGACACAAGTGGTTCACGAGCGGCGCGATTGGCGCCGCCTTCGCCATCGTCATGTGCAATACCGACCCCGACGCCGAGCCGCACCGGCGGATGAGCCAGATCATCGTGCCGATCGACACTCCCGGGCTCGATATTGTCCGGCCCGTCCCCGTCATGGGCGACACCGAGGGCGACCACTGCGAAATCTACTACAGGGACGTGCGCGTCCCGGTAACCAGCGTCCTGGGCGAGGTCGGCGATGGCTTCAGGATCGCCCAGCGCCGCCTCGGCCCCGGCCGCATCCACCACTGCATGCGCTGGCTCGGACAGGCCCAGCGGGCCTTCGAGCTAATGGTCGACCGCGCGCTCAAGCGCGAGGTGTTCGGTGGCCTGCTGGCCGACAAGCAGACCGTCCAGAACTGGATCGCCGACTCCGCTGCCGAGATCCAGGCCTCCCGGCTGCTGACGATGCACGCCGCCCACAAGATCGACCAGGGCGACGAGGCGCGCGTCGAGGTTTCGATCATCAAGTTCTTCGGCGCCAAGGTGCTGCACGACGTGATCGACCGCGCCATCCAGGTGCACGGCGCCATGGGCGTCTCGGGCGATACGCCGCTCGAGTCGATGTACAGGCACGCTCGTCCGGCGCGCATCTACGACGGCCCCGACGAGGTCCACCGCATGGTGGTGGCGCGTCGCGTCCTGCGCTCGTTCAAGAACGGCGCCGGCTGGGACTTCGCCGCCTGATCCTGCCCGCCCGTCAGGGATCCACAAGGGCCTCCCCGGATAAGGGCGAGGCCCTCCTTAACGCCCGCGACGCAGTCCGCCTCGGCTATTCTGGGCTGGAAATGGTTGCGACAGGCGAGAAGCTGATGACCGCGGCAGAACTGGCCGCGATGCCCGACGACGGGATGCGCCACGAGCTCGTGAAGGGAGTCCTGACCACGATGGCACCCAGCTCGGAGGAACACGCGATCGTAGCCGGCAGAGTCACAAAGCAAATCGCGCGCCACGAGGCACTCGACGCCCTCGGCGAGATACTCACGGCCGATGGCGGGTTCAGACTCGCAACTGATCCAGATACCGTCCGCGCCCCTGACCTCTCGTTCGTCCGGCATGACAAGGTGCGACCGCCCGGCCAGCGCAAGGGATTTGCCCGGGTGGCCCCAGACTTCGTCCTGGAGGTCCTGTCACCCTCCAACAGCGCGGGCGAAGTTAACGCCAAGATCAGCGACTACCTTGCGGCCGGCACCAGCCTCATCTGGGTCGTCGATCCCGAGACGCGGACGGTCACAGCCTACCGCCAGGGCGGCGAAGCCCAGTTTCTCGGCGTGGACGACGAGATCGACGGCGGCGACGTGCTGCCCGGGTTCCGCTGCCGCATCTCCGAGTTCTTCGCTGACTCCCGGAGCTGACCTCTCCTAGCCTCCAAAGCATCAGAGTTCTGTCGATCATCGCTATGCTTGAGTCGAGATGGTTACGACCGGCGAGAAGCTGATGACCGCGGCAGAACTGGCCGCGATGCCCGACGACGGGATGCGCCACGAGCTCGTGAAGGGAGTCCTTCGAACGATGGCGCCCAGTTCTGGCGAACACGGAGCGATCGCAGCAAACATTGCCTTCTATGTGATGCAGCACATTCGCGCTTCCAACCTGGGGCGCGCATTCATTGCCGATGCCGGGTTCAGGCTGACTTCGAATCCAGACACGGTCCGAGCCCCAGACTTCGCCGTCGTCAAGCAGGACCAGCAGGGCTCACTGGAGAACTTGAAGGGCTT
>WHTO01000034.1 GCA_009377665.1 Dehalococcoidia bacterium | reverse complement strand
GGAGTTGGGATGCCCGGCCGCGGTGTGGATAGCCTCCTCTGCCCAGAGCGGATAGCCCGAGTGAGCGAAGATAATCTCCAGGTCCGGGTACCTCGATTGGACGTCGGCCACGCCCGTCGGATGGGCGAAGCGGCCATTCATCGGCCAGCTCACCATTGCCGTATGGATCACGACGGGCACGCCGAGCTCCAGCGACTTCTCGTAGAAAGGCAGGCAGACATCGTCGTAAGGAAAATAGCCACACGGGGGGTAGAGCTTCAGGCCGCGCATCCCCCATTCGCGCACCGACCGCTCGTATACCTCGAGCCCGTCCGGCCGCCGCGGATCGATGCCGGCGAAGGCGTAGAAGCGGCCTGGGTACATCTCGGCGATCTTCGCGTAGTGCTGCATCATCTCGGCCGGCGAGACACCGCTGAGGTCATCAACTACCAGCGCCCAGTCAAGGGTCAGACAGACGGCGGCGTCGATACCGGCGCGATCGAGCTCCGCCATCAAGATCGAACCATCCTTATCGACGAAGCCCCGCTCGATGTTTGGCCTGATGTCCGCCGGATCGCGGGGTGGGTAGACAGCCTTTGCCCAGCGCTGTGCTGTGCGATCGTGCCATGCAGGAGGGAAATAGCCTGCGTCAAACAGGTGTGCGTGGGCGTCGATGATCATCTTCCTCGCTGTCCTCCCAGCCGCTGCGCCGCTTGTTGACAGTTGACGCATGCGGTATACAGTATACCAACTGGCACCTAGCGCGCTGCGGCCGACCTCGCCGCAGCTCAAACAAGGAGAAAGACGTTGAAACCTAGAACCCGCGGCTTCCTGGGTGTCCCTGTGTGGCTACTGCTGCCAGTGGCCCTGCTCGCTGTCGGCTGGCTCGGGGCCTGCGGCGACGACGACGACGACGATGACGCCACGAGCGTTGAATCCACCGAGGAGGCAGAAGCCGAAGCGACGACTGAGCCGACGGGCGAAGAGACCGAGGCAGTGGCAGAGGGCACCGTCGAATCCACGAGCCCAGAAGCGGAGGGCACGTTCGTCGCCGAGGAGCGGATCGACCTGGTCGCCGTCCACGGCAGCAGCCCCGATTTCATCGCGCTGCCCACACTGGCGGCGTGGGACATCTTGGAAGAGCGAAACATCCATGTAGAGCAGCAATACGTTGAGGATGGCGCCACCGCGATCCAGGCAATCGCGCAGGGGCAGGCGCAGATAGCCACGAACATCGCAGCGAACACCGGCGTGGCGGCGGCCGAACAGGGTGTGAACGTCAAAGAGGTAGTGGGTGCACAGCGCATGAGCTGGGCCCTCGCTGCGAGGCCCGAGTTCGCGACCCTGGAGGACCTCCAGGGTCGGTCGATCGCCGTCCACAGCGACGTCTCGTTTACAAAGACGGTCGCCGACTGGTTCGCGGAAGAATACGGCATCGAGATGGACCAGCTGATCATCCCCGGCAGCGAGGTGAGGGCGCAGGCCCTGGCAAACGGAGAGATCGACTCCACGATCATCGACATCGCGGACGTCGTCAGGATCTCCCAGGTCAGCCCAGACTCCTTCACCGTGGTTACCACGCTCGGCGAGAGCCTCGGCGACCTCATCTCCGGCGGTACGTTCATTGATGCCGACTGGGCAGATGAGAACCCCGAGATCGCGCTCGAAGTTACCAAGGCGATGGTCGAGGGCCTGAGGAGACTGAGCAGCGATCGTGACTACGCGGTCAGCCTTGCTCAGGAAGCTCTGCCCGAAGAGGACCCGCAGGTCGTCGAGGATGTCGTCGACCAGTATCTCGAACGTGAACTCTGGGACCCCAACGGCTTCGTGACTGAAGCAACCGCCCAGGCCACGCTCGACTTCTACGCCCAGTTCGGCCAGGTCGACGTCGACCCGGCCACCGCAGACCTGAACAAGTACTTTGCGATTGACCTTCTAAACCAAGCGCTCGACGCTCTCGGCCGAGAGTGACGCAGTCCAGCAGTGCAGCCGCGAAACCGGGCAGGACCGGCCCCGCGGCTGCACTCCCCTGGGCCATTCGCCTGGGGTCGCTGGCCCTGCTGCTGGGGGCGTGGGAGATCTATGGGAGGGCGCAGGACAACCCCCTGTCCTTCGTCCCTCTCAGTGAGGTCATCCCCGCTCTCGTAGACCTGGTCCAGCGGCAAGAGTTCTGGTCGGCCTACCAGGAGACTCTGGTTCCATTCATTTATGGCTGGCTGCTCGCGATCTCAATCGGGCTCGTCCTCGGACTGCTGACCGGGACCTATCAGACCATATCGGCGATCTTCCGTCCCTATCTTGCCTTCCTGCAGGCCCTGCCGATGTCGGCGGTCATCCCGGTCGTGGTAATCGCACTGGGCATCGGCATGACCTCGAGGGTGGCTGTGGTGTTTCTGTTCGCAATAGCGGACATGACGATCAACACCGCTTCCGGCGTGCGCTACGTGGACAGGCAACTGGTCGAGATGGCGAGGTCGTTCGGCGCCAGGGAGCGCAGCCTGTTCTTGCGAGTGCTTCTGCCGGGATCGACCCCCGGTGTAATGGCCGGCGTCCGTATAGCCACAGGCAGAGCAGTGATCGGGATGGTGGTGGTCGAGTTCTTGCTGGTCTCCGTGGGCCTGGGCCGATTGATCGGCCGCTTTCAGGGCTCGTTCCAGACGGCGGAGCTCTTCGCCACGGTCCTGGCGTTGTCCTGCTTTGGTGTCATCCTCCTTGAGTTGGTGCGCCGGTTCGAACGTAGACTTCTGCGCTGGAGGCCCGAGAGATGAGCGAAATTATCGCTGCCCGCGACGTTGGCAAGTCCTTCAACAAGCGGGACGGCAGCCAGTTCGTCGCACTGGCCGATGTCAGCTTCAACGTACGGGAGAATGAGTTCCTTTCGATCATCGGGCCGAGCGGTTGCGGCAAGACTACCCTGCTGAAAATGCTCGCCGGCCTAACGAGGATCTCGGCGGGGGGCATATTCGTCGACGGCAGGCCTGTCCGCGGCCCAGGACCCGAGCGGGCGATGGTGTTCCAGAACTTTGTGCTCCTGCCCTGGGCCGACGTACTCACCAACGCGGCGTTCGGTCTAGAGCTTCGGGGCGTGCCCCGACGCAAGGCCCGGGAGAGGGCGAGCACGGAGCTAGCTCGCGTGGGCCTTTCCAACTTCGAGCACAACTACCCCTACGAACTGTCTGGCGGCATGCAGCAGCGCGTGGGAATAGCCCGCGCACTGGCCGTGGATCCCCGCATACTACTGATGGACGAGCCGTTCGGGTCCCTGGACGCGCAGACGCGCCAGCTCATGCAGGACGACCTCCTCCAGCTGTGGCAGGCTGAGCGAAAGACCGTAATCTTCGTGACTCACGGCGTTGACGAGGCGGTATACCTTTCGGATCGGATACTCGTCATGGACACGCATCCTGGACGTGTGCGCGAGATGGTGGAAGTCCCTCTCCCGCGGCCGCGTGACAGGCACGCGCGCCAGACCGCAGAGTTCGCCCAGCTCACGGCCTATCTATGGGAGACCCTGCGCGAGATCATGGACCGCGATGCGTCCTTTGCCGGTGGCAGTGTGCAGGGGTGAAATGGCGCAGACTGCTGCTCAGTAACGGCGCCCTGAGCGTCTGGAGCGTCCTGGTCGTCCTAGTGCTATGGGAGATCGCCGGGCACCTGGAAGTGTCGTTCATGCTTCCGCCGCTGAGTGATGTGATCTCTGCCATGGTCGACGTCTGGGGACGAAGCGATGTGCAGCAAAGCGTCCTCGACACGGCGCGCTCTCTCGCCATCGGCTTCACGATGGCGATCACCGGCGGCATCGCCGTCGGCCTCTTAATGGGGCGCTTTCGCGTAGCCGAGTGGGCCTTCGACATGTACGTCAATCTATTCCTGTCGCTACCGCTGATAGCCCTTATCCCGATCTTCCTGTTACTTTTCGGCTTTGGCGAACGCGCGGTGATCGCCATCGTGGTTGTCTATACCTTCTTCGTCGTCGTCGTTAACACCTTCACTGGCGTGCGCTCGGTCGACAACTCGCTCGTAGAGATGGCTGAGTCGTTCGGCGCCAGGGAACATCAGCTTGTCCGCCGCGTGGTCCTTCCCGCCGCCCTGCCCTTGATGCTTACCGGCGTCAGAATCGGCGTGGGCCGCAGCATCAAGGGCATCATCATCGCCGAGCAGGTCGTGGGCCTCGTCGGCATCGGAGGGCTTATCCAGCGCTACGGCGGGGCATTCCAGATAGAGGAGCTGTACGCCATCATCATCCCAATCGGCCTGTTTGGCCTCCTGGCCATGGAGAGCGTCAGGGTCATGGAGTGGTATGCGCTCCCATGGATTCGCCACCGCGAGGTGTCCGCCGCCGCGGAGTAGCGGCCGTCGGGCTCCCAACCCGGCTCTCGCGCTAGCCCTGATCACGAGTCTGTCTCGCTCGATTTCCGCCCCTACGCGCGCGGCTGGCTCTCGGCTTGACAGTGGACGGCATGGTGTATACCGTATACAACAACTCAGCGGTCGGAGTGCCAGTGGAAAGCGTTTCCTCGGTCAGCCTGAAGCACCTGCTAGACCCACGCCTCATCGGGACAGGCGACACCCTCGACGATTGGCAGCTGCTGGGCAGCTCGTGCCAGGACTGCGGACGCAAGTTTCAGCCCCCTCGCGCCCTGTGCCCAGGGTGCGGGCGCGCGACCGAACATGCCCTCCTGGCACAAACGGGTACGGTCGTTGTGAGCACGCTGGTTGCTCAACCGGCCGTTGGCCTGCTTATCGAGTGCCCCTACCAGATAGGACTCATCCAGCTCGATGAAGGCGGACCTGTCATCGAGGCGGTGGCAGTTCGGCCGTTGGCTCCTTCTGGCGCACTGCCACCGGGCACCAGGGTCGAGCTCGTCCTAAGCGAGCTCGAAGTTCCTCTTGATGGAGAGCGGGTGTTGTTTTATCGCTATCGGCCGATCGAGGCCGGATCAGGGGGTATCCAATGAGTGCGAATCCTTTAGTAGCGGGCGTGGGACTGCATCCATTCGGCCGCTGGCCGGATCTGACGGCCGGCGACATGGTCCGCAAGGCCGCGGGCGACGCGCTCGCCGCGGCCAACGTGCCATTCAGTGACGTCGAGATGGTATTCTGCGGCCGCGTCCAAACCGCCAGTGGCGGCGGATTCGAGGTCATATCTGAGCTGGGAATGACCGGGGTCCCTATCTTCACGACTGACGTCGCCTGCGCCAGCAGCTCGGCCGCTTTCAAGCAGGCATGCATGGCTATCCTGGCTGGCGCCGCCGATGTGACGCTGGTCGTCGGCTACGAGCGGATGCGCAAGGGCGTGATCGCCATCAACGAGGGCACCTATAAAGAGGCGATTGGCGCGGGGCTGATGCCCCCTCGTTACGCACTCAAGGCCCGCGACTACCAGACGCGATACGGGGCCAGCGCCGACGCCTTCGCGGCCGTTTCGGTCAAGGCGCACCGTAACGGCACTCTCAACCCAAACGCCCACCATCAGAAGGAACTCACCCTGGAAGAGGTTATGGGCTCGCGAATGATCGCTGAACCCCTGACGCTCTACCAGTGCTGCCCCACCAGCGACGGCGCTGCGGCGCTTGTCGTTATGTCCGATTCTGCTGCCCGCCGTTATGGCTCCACGACCATCCGGGTGCTGGCGGCTGAGATGGCCGCGCCGAGCTTTGCGGACCTGCAGCACAACACCGAAACGGACGCCGACCTCCACGACGCTACAACGACGCGCGTTGCCCAGAAGGCATACGAAGTGGCCGGCGTCGGGCCCGGCGACGTGGGCGTCACCCAACTGCATGATGCGTTCACCTCGGGCGAGTTGAGCCGTATCGAGGCCCTCGGTCTGTGCGGAGAGGGCGAGGCCGCCGACCTGACGTTGCGGGGAGAGACCGCCATCAACGGCCGTCTGCCCGTCAATACGGACGGCGGCCTGCTGAGCCGCGGCCACCCGCTGGGCGCCACCGGCGCCGCGCAGATCGCCGAGATCTACCTGCAGCTCCTGGGCGACGCGGGGCCTCGACAGATCGCGGAGCCGCCACTGATAGGACTCTGTCAGAACGCCGGTGGTGGTGCGTCGATGGGGGTCGTTGTCGAGATCTTCAGCCGATGAGTGCCGCGTCGAGCGGAGCAGCCGGCGACCGAGGGTTCCCGACCGAAAGGTCTGACAACCGTACCAAGCACGAAAGGGGAGTTAAATGACACCGATCATCGGTAGAGTCCGATGGGGCAGGGGCCTCACCCTATGCAGCCTGCTGCTTGTCCTGTCGCTCACGGCGGCCTGTGGCGACGACGACGACGATGACTCTGACCCAACGGCGACGGAGGCTGAGTCCGACGCCACGGCTACCGATGCCGAGACGGAGGAGACGGCCGAAGTGACGGCTGAGGCTACGGCCGACGGCGGCGCCGCCACCGAGGAAGCATCGGATGCCGCCCCGCCTGAGCAGACCAGCATCTCGATAGGCGTCTCCGGCGGTGGTGGCGGCGTGCTCTCCACGGTCGACCTGGCCCTGGAAGAAGGCTTCTACGAAGAGTACGGCCTGACGGACGTCGAGGTAGTGCCCTTCCAGTCCTCGTCCGACCTGGCCACAGCGCTGCTCACCGGCGCGATCGACGTCGGGGTCGGCGCCTATACTGGTCTGCTGATTGCCGCAGGCGCCGGCGAGGAGGGACAGGCCTTCTACGTCCAGTCCACCTGCCCCTGCTACAGCATCATTTCGACCACCTACGACAGCCTGGAAGAGGCGTCTGCGGCGGGCGGTAGCATCGGCACGTCTTCGCCGGGTGGCCTAGACTGGACCGTCACGCACGTCCTGCTCGAAACTGCTGGCATCGACCCATCCACTCTTGAGTTCGTGACCGGACTGGGTCAGACCGAGAAGGCAGACCAGATTCTGAACGGCAGCATCGACCTCGGTTCGGTGACGCCGCCGGGCTCGGTCAAGATTCGCAGCTCGGAAGACGCGCAGACTCTGCTCGAGATGCGCGACGTGATTCCAGACTTCCCGTTCGAGGTGGCGTGGGCTGCCACGAGCTTCATCGAGGAGAACCCCAACACGATCCAGGCGGTCGTCAACGCCATCGGCGCCACGGCCGACTGGGCCCGTGAGAACGTCGACGAAACCGTCCAGTTCACGATCGAGAACGAGCAGGTTTCGCCCGAGGACGAGGAATTCTTCCGCGAGGGCTTCACCGAGTATCTGATCCCGAGCTGGCCGAGCGCCGCCGACGAGATCAGCCTCGAAGGCGCCGAAGTCATGGCACAGGCCTACGTCGACGAAGGCCAGATCACAACCGACAACCTGGAAGAGTTCGTCATCTCGACATTCAACTTCAACTTCACAGGTGACAAACAGCCCTAGCGGCGACTGACCAGGCGGGGGACGCCTTCGCGTCCCCCGCTTCCAATTACACCCGGAGGCATAGAGATTCAATGAGGACGTTCTACGACAACTGGCTTCAGATGTGGGACCAGGCAGCCGCCGAGAAAAAGGCCGCGCGAAAGTCCATCCACGAGGATGAGCTCGAGTGGGTTAGTACTCCGCAGGATCGGCGAGTCGCACTACTCATCGCCCCCGAGACCGGATTTCGTACCTGGGGCACAGCCAGCATGCTCGCCGAGATCCCGGTCGGCTGGCACACAGGCAAGCACAAGCACGGAGAGGAGGCCATCCACTTCGTGGAAGGGGAGGGCTTCAGCGTCGTCAATGGCAAGCGATACGACTGGAAGACCGGGAGTACGATGGCCATTCCCTTCGGCGTTGAGCACCAGCACTTCAACACCGGCAGTACCACCGCCCGCTACTACGCGTTGCTGTCACCCCATCTCGAGCACTTCGTCGGAATTCATCGCACCACCCAGCTCGAGGAATGCGGCGAGACGGGCAGTGTCCCCGACGTCCCAGCGTCTGCGAACGGCCTGGACGATGAGGGACGCCGGATCGTCCTCCACTATGCGGACGCGCCCGTGCGGCGCGGGGCTGAAGGGGAGAAGCCTCCAGTACTGGACCCAAACAAGCCGATGATCCTGGGTGACACGGAGGGCATGGCGAAGATGGCGGCCCACCACAAGTCTGAGTACGTCGACTTCATGAGCACTCGCAAAGAGATGAACGACTTTAAGGTCTTCGAGCAGGAGTTCAGTGGCATATTGACGGATTCGCCCCGTGAGTACGGTGGGACCCACGCCCACATGGAGGCGATCCTCTACATCCTCGACGGCGAGGGCTATACCATTGCCGACGGCGAGAAGATCCCCTGGCGGAAGGGCAGCAGCCTCCACATCCAGGGGCCGCAGACCGTGCACCAGCACGTCAACGAAAGTGATGTGCCGTCCCGAATGCTCAGGGCCGCGCCGGGTATCCGCTACTTCTTCGAGCGGATGGCCAAGAATGAGTTCCCGTACCTTTACATCTCCATGCGCCAGGCCGTCGTCGAGGGGAGCAAGGCAGGCGCTAGCTGACGTAGCCGAAGAGCCTCAATGATGGCGATGCTTACCTTCCCGGGGCAGGACGCTAAACGAGGGGTGATTCTGTGAGCGTCTCGGCCTCGCGTACGACCAAGCAGCGGCAGCTATGGCGGGCGTACCCACGGCTTTCCATGAAGCTGATCAATCCTCTGCTTCCACTGCTCAGCTTCGTTGGAGTGATCGTCCTCTGGGATCTCGCCACGCGCCTCGACCTCGTGAGTGAGGGCGTCATCAGCACGCCGGCCAACGTCTGGGACCGCGCCGTCCTCGAGTTCGAGCGCGGCAAGGTGATCGACGACTGCCTTGCCACAGGCCGATCCCTCGGGCAGGGACTCCTGTTCGCGGTGCTGATCGGGGCACCCGTCGGGCTCATCATCGGCCGCTGGCGCCCCGGCTGGCTGTTCACCGAGTGGCCGCTGATCGTCCTCAACGGCATTCCGACCGTGGCGCTTTCACCCGTGCTAATCCTCCTCTTTGGAATTGGTATCGAGGGAAAGATCTTCATAGCCGCGATCGCCGCGTCCATTCCTATTATCTGGAACGGAGCTGCGGGCAGCCGCAGCACGCCGCTCGTTCTCCTGAACGTTGGGCTTACCTACGGCTGCAATCGCATTACCTTCCTTACCAAGGTGGTTGCGCCGCATTCTCTTCCCTACCTGATGACCGGTATCCGGTTGGGCATGAGCCGGGCTTTCGTCGCGGTTCTGGTTGCCGAGCTTTACGTCGGACATGCCGGACTCGGAAGCTGGCTCCGCCTGGCGATCACGGCCCTGTCGCCAGACCTGCTGATGTTCGTCACGATCCTTTCAGCGCTAGTCGGCATCGCCTTCATCTCGATCGTGGGGCTCGCGGAGCGGGCCTTCTCGGGCTGGAAAGAAGGCTAGATGATCAGGCAGCATCACCTGCAGTTCGGCCAGGACACGCTGATTCGCGTGCTCGGTCTGGCAACCCCGCTCGCTTTCTGGGAGTGGGCCTCGCAGACCGAGAGAGTCAACAGCGTCTTCCTGCCGCCTCCCTCGGATGTAATTCCAACCGCGCTCGACCTGCTGTTCACCGGCACGCTGAACGAGCACATCAATGTCACGCTTCAACAGGTCGGCGTATCCCTGGCCGGGACGATTCTCGTAGGAGTCGTCCTCGGGGTGGTGATCTCACGCTCGAAGTTGATAGCACAGCTCGCCGAGCCCCTCGTTTATGCGATCATCGCGGCTCCCAACATCGCCTTCGTTGGCATCTTCATAGCGCTTTTTGGGTTGGGGTCCGAGGCGGTCATAGCCCAGGGGTTCGTGGGAGGCTTTCCGTACGTCGCGATCAACGCGGCGACGGGCATGCGCCAGGTGGACAGCACGCTGGTAAGGGTCGGGCAGGTGTTCGGCGCAACAGGGTGGAAGATGGCGCTCAAGATCCTGATCCCATCAGCCATCCCGCCGATCGTCGCCGGCATCCGGCTGGCTATCCCTCGCGTGGTGAACGGCGTGATCGCTGGGCAGCTCTTCGCGGGCGCCGTCGGGCTCGGCTACCAGCTGGCGTTTTATGGTAACTACCTCGATACGAAGGAGATGTACGGAGTTGTGGTCTGGCTCGCTGTCCTTGGCGTCACAGCAAACTTTGCCTTCAGCGCGGTCGAGAGCCGGTTCGCGAGCTGGCAAGACCGTTGAATCTGACCGAGCAATCGCTCCCAGGGAGTTGTAATGCCACACCTTGAACTGAAGAACGTCGGGCTAACCTATGAAGGAAAAATGGGTAACGTCGTCGCTCTCAGCGACGTCAACCTGACCGTCGACCCTGGGGAGTTCGTTGCCCTCCTCGGCCCGTCGGGCTGCGGAAAGACCACCCTGCTGATGCTCATCGCCGGTCTTCTCAAGCGGTCGCAGGGCGAGGTCATGATCGCCGGCAAGACCGTTCGCGGCCCCGGACCGGACCGATCCGTGGTCTTCCAGGAGGCCGGACTCCTGCCCTGGCGTTCGGTTGTCCGCAACGTCGAGTTCGGCCTCGAGATGCGGCCTCGAGGCCAGCGGCAGGACCTGCGTGCTCGGGCACTCCATTATGTCGAGATGGTCGGTCTGAGGGCCTTCGCCAACCACCACCCGGGGCAGCTCTCGGGGGGAATGAAGCAGCGTGTGAACCTCGCGCGGGCCCTGGTCGCCAACCCTGAGTTGCTCCTGATGGACGAGCCCTTCGCCGCGCTCGATGCACAGACCCGCGACATGATGGCGGTTGAGCTGCTTTCCATCTGGGAGCGCGACAAGAAGACAGTCATCTTCGTCACCCACAGCCTTGAGGAGGCAGTGTTCCTCTCCGATCGCGTTGTGGTTATGTCGCGCCGCCCCGGGCGGATCAAGGAGGTCGTGCCTATCGACCTCCCGCGTCCCCGCGACTACGACACGCGGGCAACGGCCCAGTTTGCCGAGTATCGCGGCTACCTCTGGTCATTGATCAAGGCGGAGGCAGAGGCCGCCGAGGAAGAATCGCTGACCGTGGCGGGCAGCAATAGCGCATAACTCCTGAAAGGAGAACTGACGTGGGGGAACGAATCTGGGACAAGTATCTGACCGAACAGGACAAAGCGTACCTGGGGGGGAAGGAGGTGCCGCCTATCGGTTTTGGCCAGCGGCCCGCGCTGCTTTACATCGACCTCTATTCCTGGGTCTTCGGGGATCGGCCGGAACCGCTGGTTGAAGCGATCAAGCGCTGGCCGGCCAGCTGCGGCCTTGCCGGCTGGGAGGCGCTACCCCACCTCAAACGTCTGCTGGCCGCCGCCCGCCAGGCCGAAATTCCCATCATCCACGTCACCGGCGATGAGTCGGCAACGATCCGTTGGCAAACGAAGGCGTCGTACCGCGATCGCAGTAAGTCCTCACAGCCGCACCCCCTGCAAATCGTTGCGGACCTCGCGCCGCAAGAGGGCGAGGTCTTCGTCCGCAAAGCCGCGCCGAGCGCCTTCTGGGGGACGCCTCTGATGAGCCAGCTAATCCGCCTGGGGGTGGACACGCTGATAGTCGGCGGTGAGAGCACCAGCGGCTGCGTGCGCGCCAGCGTGGTCGACGGCTCCTCCGCCCTGCTGCGGATGATGGTCGTCGAGGAGTGTGTGTTCGACCGCCAGGAGGCACCGCACGCCATGAGCCTCTTCGACATGAACCAGAAATACGCCGACGTCGTCTCTGTCGATGACACCATCGACTACCTTACCTCCTCGACCAACCCGTCAGAGCGCAGTCCGGCAGCCATCGGGGCATGACGCGTCTATCGGCTCGATGATCTGAGGCGCCCGGCGCAGCGATGCCGAGGTGGCTGAGGACGACAAAGGGATCTGTGAAGTCGGCTGCCTCGTCCGGTGGGGTAAACCGTTGCGCGGGCTAAATCGCTGGTCAGCGGGAGATGTCGGGACGAGTTTGGCCCAGGCGTGGAACACGACCAGGTGCGGCTCTCGTTAAGAGGCGACCTGAAGGTGGTAGCGGGGGCAGGATTAGAACCTGCGGCCAAGGGCTTATGAGTCACGACCTCAGATTCAAAACGGCAGGGAAACTGCAGGGAAAACGCAGGCTGACGGGACTTTCCCAGAGAACTAGGAGGCGAGCTGGCCGACGGGACTGAAGGAGCTGTGGGCCTCCACCGCTTGCTCCGACGAATAGGTCCGGGCGTAGCGCTGAACCATCGTCAGCGAGGAATGACCGAGAAGGGCCTGGACGTCGATCTCCCTCGCCTTCGCCCGGATCGCCCAGGTCGCGAAGGTGTGCCGAAAACGGTGCGGGTGAACTTTGCTGAGGCCGGCGCGGTCGGCGATCCGCTTCATGAGGACGTTCAGGGCGTGCGACGGCAGTGCTCTCCCCTCGCGGGACTGGAACAGCGTCCCCGGCTCCCCGCCCCGGAAGCGCTCTATGTACTCCTGAAGGGCTGTCATTGTTATGTCGCCTACTCCCACCCAGCGCTGCTTCTTCCCCTTCCCGTGCAGCACCCGGACCCGGGCCGTTCCCAGTCCACATCCTCCAGGAGGACGCTCACGCACTCTGAGGCCCTCACTCCCGTATCCAGAAGGAACAGGAAGACCGCGTAGTTGCGGCAGCCTGTGTACCTGGCCGTGTCCTGGCTGCTGAGAAGCCGCTGAACCTCTTGCTCCTTGAAAGGCTGGACGATCTGCTGTTCCAGCTTGACCAGGGGTACGCGCGCGAAGGCGTTCTCCTCGACGTAGCCCATCCGCCGGCACCACGAGAAGAAGGCCTTTACCTCCCTGTGCCGTCGGTACTGATAGGCCGGCTTCGCTTCCCTCCGCTGCACCTCCTCCAGGAAGGCGTAGACCTCCCGCACGGTGTACCCGTCCGGGCTGTCGGGGAAGCCGAGGCGGTTACCCACGCGCCGAAAGTCCGCCAGTGACGCGCGATAGCTGAAGATCGTGTTCGCGCTCTTGCCCTCGACCGCGCACGCGGTCAGGTAGGTGCCTATCAATTCGTCGATTCCCACCAATTCCTGCCTCCGAAGCTCATCACCATGAGCGCTGGTCCTCGGCAAGAAAGCAAGCCGGTGGGCAAACCAACGAGACTGGAAATTGGTTACCCAACGGAGACAGCGCCTCCACTCTGAGCCGCAAGCTCCCCGATGGTAAGCTCGCCCTCGGGCGCGTCCGGACCGCCGGCGTGGGCTTGGTACCCGCCCCGGTACGGACGGTGAAAGCGCGGCGGCGAGGGCCAGCAGGGCTCCAGCCAGTGAGAAACGAGGTGATAGTGCGCGGGAAGGTGCTCGCACCTCTGACTCCTCCGTCTCAGAGGACGGATGGTATTCACTATGCAGCCGACAGCGCTGTGTCAACTATCACGGCATCGTGACGGCGAGCTCGGACGGAGCAAGCTGCATCGATCCCGAATCTCCTACCTTGACCCGGTTAAGGTACCCCGCCCAGCGCAAGGACCGCCCAATTCTCGACGCCGTGCGGCATCCGGGCGGAGGTCCTTCTTCGTCCTTCGGCATCTCGTGTACCTGAAAGTGAACGCCCTTGGCCAGTCCCAGATCCTCCAGCCGCAGAGTGATGACGCTGCAAGCTGTGGGCGAGAAATCGAATGCCAATCCAAGAGCCGTTTTAGTTTTGCGGCTGCTTCCAAAGACGTCCCACGTGCAAAAGGCGTCAAGTACTACATCGCCTAGCAGAGAGCTCGCCTTAATAATGCGTTCAAGCAGTGGGATACCCAAGCCGTTGGGCCGCCTGCGAATCACTGGCGGAATGTCTGTCCAAACACCGCCAACGCCGCATGGAGGACCTGTTCGCAGCGCTCATCGAACGCCGAGATCGGGCCGGGGATCCCCAAGGTGCCGGGGATCCCCAAGGAGAGCCACCAGGCCGATCCGTGGTCCGGGGATCTCGCCGGCTGGCGGCGGGAGGAGCTAGGCCTTTAAAGTCTTACACCGCGTTACTCTATCACTGTCCAGCCATGGAATCGGGTCGTGATGGCTTCGCCGATCTCTTCGCCTCGAAGGAGTTTAGAGATCTCAAACGGCAAGAAGACAGTCTTATGCGCAAAGTCGTGGCCGCAATTATGGGCGCGCTCGGCTCGCCGTCGCAGCAGTGGGCGTAGGCTTCTGGGGCGGACTAATTCTGGCGAGCACCTTGCTGGGCGGACCGGACGATCGCGATGAGGAGAGCGGCAATGAGATCCCTCGCTGCGCGCCCGTCTCTTACCCCGATGATCCTGCTGACCAAGCGTTAGCAGATGAATACTTCCCGGCCTGTCGATAGCAGAGGGGCGTCGTCAGCAGTCAAGTGAGTGGGGCGTATTCTGGGTACACCCCTTCAACGAGGGCCTCGACAACAGGGATTAGCCCTTTCGCTGCTTGCTCAAACGTGATCGGCTGTGGTGTGTCTATAACCCCGGCCCCGCCTGCACCGGCAACGTGATGGATTAGACGGCCTTGTCTAACCTGGCATAACGGCTCCCTCCCGGGGGACAGCGCCTATTGAAGCAACAACTCCTGCAGCCGGGTCCTGACCTCGTCCGGCATTCCGAAGAAGTCTTCGACGAGCGACTGCAACTCTTCCCGTGTTAGGGGATCCAACGGGACACCAGCTTGATCTGCAGCTGCCAGGAACTCTTCGTCCTCGAGGGCCTGCTCGACCGCCCGAGAGAGAGCAAGCACCCTGTCCTCCGGTACCTCTGGCGCCACCGCCAAAGGGCGAGCGAACTGCGCCGGGCGGATGATTCCGAATGTAATCACCTGCTCGGCCAGTTCGTCGGGGGCGAATTCCAGCACAGTTGGGACGTCCGGGAGGTCGTCCAGCGGCTCCTCTGTAAGGGCGACTATTGTGTTCCAATTTTCGAACTGCTCCGCAAATACCGACTGCACCGAGCTTAGTGCCGCCAGGAAGCCTTCGATCTCACCGCTGTCCATAGCCAGTGCAATGTTCGAATTGCTGTCGTAGCCGGTCACCAGGTTGATGTTTGCATCCAGCACGTCCTGCAAGATAACCGGCGCGTCGACCCCAGTCGAACCGGCCGCGATCCCTCCCCACGTCAGCTCCTCCTCGGGCTCCGGGGGAAGTATTTGGTCGAAGCGCGTTATGCCGCTTGCGCGCGCTACAAGCACAAGGTACTCATCCTGAACCAAAGTCCCCAGGTATTGGACCTGTTCGGCGTCGAATTCCACGGCGGGGTTGCCCAGTGCCTGCTGGAGGATCTGGCCACCCT
Organism: Dehalococcoidia bacterium; assembly: GCA_009377665.1. Lineage (GTDB taxonomy): Bacteria > Chloroflexota > Dehalococcoidia > WHTO01 > WHTO01 > WHTO01. The sequence goes on along the minus strand of WHTO01000034.1, from coordinate 5,792 downwards.
CGTTGTATCCGATTAGCGTGCCGTCCTTGGGGCCAGCGTTGTACATGTGGTTCCAGGAGATAAGGCTGCCGGCGCCGGGCATGTTCTCCACGATCACGGTCGGGTTACCCGGAATGTACTGGCCCAAATACTCAGCCAGGAGCCTGGCCTGGAGATCAAAGCCGCCGCCGGCGCCGACGCCCACGAGCAAAGTTACTGTCTTGCCGCCGTAGAAGTCAGCGACGGCCTGTTCGTCGAACTCGCCTGTCGCCTCCTCCGTCGCCGTCTCTTCCGAGGCCGTCTCCTCGACCGTTGGCTCGTCGCCCGGCTCTTCCTCTGCTGGCGTGTCCGTGGCGGGCGGTTGATCCTGAGTTGGCTCGGCAGTCTCTTCGTTAACCTCTGCCCCGGTCTCGCCATCGTCATCGTCGTCACCGCAACTTGATGCCATCAGCGCGAGGACAACAGCAACCAGCCAGAAGACGAGAAACGATACTCTCGCGCCTTTGCCCAATTTTCCGATCAGACTCATTCGATTCCCTTTCCTACAACTTGTTTCTAGAGGTTCTCGCAAGAAAGTCAGCTAGGGATGCATCTCCTCGAGGAACCAGTCCGTCGGGACTTCTCGGCCCAGGCCCTTCGCCCGTGCGTTCTTAAAAATGGGCCCCCCGAGGGCGGCGAACTGTACTCCTGCCGACAGGTTTATGTGCAGGGTGATCTGCTCGTCGTCCGCTCGGCCGGCCGCACGCTCCGTCAGTAGATCGCTCAACTCCGGCATACGTGCTCCGTACTTCTGGAGCAGTTGCTTGTCGTTAGTTGAAATCGCCTGCCCTGCGTCCTCCGCTTCCGGAGCAGCCGGCAGCGCGTAGTTCTGTATCCGCCATGTCGCGTCGCCGGCTGCTCGCCACGTAATTACGGACAGGTCAGCCCGGCTGTAACAGGCCTCGTCAATCTCACTGTTGGAGGTTATGTTGAGGTGCATCCCCGGCCGCAGCCACTCGCCGCGGATAACAGGCTCACGCGAATTGGTCGCGCCCACTACGATGTCAACGTCAGCCACGGCCTCCTCGGCGCTTTCGACTGGCCGGACCTCGATTTCACATCGGCTGGACCACAGGCGGGCGAAGTCGTGACGGTGCGCCCGGTTTGGGCTGTACACCTTGACCAGCTCCAGGTCCGGCCGCGCCACCAGCGTCGCTTCGATCGATCCGCCTGCCATCATTCCCGACCCCAACAGACCCATCGTGCGGACGTTCTTCCTGGCAAGCACCCTGGTGCCGACAGCGCCCGTAGCGACCACCCGGTCACGCTGGATCTGGCCATCCGGCATGATGCACAGAAGCTGCCCGGTGCGTGTGCTAAAAAGCTGAATCAGCGAGGTGTAGCGACCGCCGGGACCGGCAGGGATTTTGGCGAGCCGGGCCTTGCCGTTGACAACCGGCCTGCTGAGTATTTCCGAGCTTGTCCGCAGGGCCGCTATTCCTGTCTTATGGATCGCCCCGAACATCGTCTTGAACATGTAGGCCAGGGGGGCGTCCAGTGCCCCCGACTCGACGTGGGCGTCTTTGGCCATCCGCTCGTGAATGATTGTTCGCTCCAGGTCGCTCAACGGGATGCCCAGCTCGGCGGCGATCTGCTCCCTGGATGCCGGCATGTACCTGTCCGTGCGTGGGTCGCTCATCGCCCAACCGCGACCGACCTCGATGAACGCCTCCTCGATGGCCTCGACGCAATCAGCCATTGTGACGGCCTGCCTCACCTCTTCGTTGTTCAAAATCAGCGTCACGTCACTTCTCTCCTCGCCGGCGAAACAACTTCCTGCATGCCCTTCCCCCTTGCCTTCGCTCTTGGGCACGTCTCCGCTTCCAACCTCGCTACTCAACGGGAAGGAGTCCCGCCTGATAATCGAGGAAGATTGACTTGCAAAGGAGCGAACTCGAATCAAGATGGTTGATGCCGACGCCCGCTGCGGGTAAATCCGTTAGACCGTACCCTCAGTCCTAGCTTCGACTCGGGAGCAGTTCTTGCAGCCGGTTCTTCGTCTCCTCCGGCATATTCAATATCCCGGCGAAGATGTCCCGCACCTCCTGACCTGTAAGTGGATTAACGCCCTGAGCCTCAGCAGCCGCCAGGAATTCCTCGTCCTGAAGCATTTGCTGGAAGGCATTCTGGAGGGCCGCGACTCGATCCTCGGGAACATCGGCTGCCACGAAATACGGTCTGCTCACCCTTCCCGGGCCGATTGCACCGAGCCTCAAAATTTGTTCTTGTTCTTCGGTCTCTGTGAACTCCAGAACGGCCGGGACCTCTGGCATGTCGTCGACCCGCTCCTCCGTTAGAGTCACAAGGGCGTTCCACGAGGTCTCGAACTGCTCTCTGTAAACGGTTCGGGCAGCGGCGACGATCGCCAAGACGCTCTCGACTTCCCCGCTATCCATTGCCAGTGCCACGTCTGCAACCCCACCATACCCGGGGATGATGTTGAAGTTTGCTCCCAGGACTTCCTCTAACAAGATCGGAACGTCGATGCTGGGACCTGTCGAGCCAAGTGCACCGATAGTGAGCTCCTCGCCATTTAGGATCTGTTCAAAGTTGGTCACTCCGCTCGCCTCTGTTGCCGGAATGATGTATTCGTCCTGTGAGACTACGCCCAAGTACTGAAGGTCCCGAAAGTCAAACTCCACGTTCGGGTTCGCAAGAAGTTGATCCACGACGAGAGCCCCGGCGATTAAGCCAATCACGGTACCATCAGCCGGGGCCACGTTGGCGACGTGATTCCCGGCTATTAGTTGGGCGGCCCCCGGCATATTCTCGACGATCACCGTGGGGTTCCCAGGAATGTACTCCCCCAGGTACTCCGCGACCAGCCTTGCTTGGAGGTCGTAGCCCCCGCCAGCGGAGGCCCCCACGATGATCCGCACCGTCTGGTCCGCATAAAAGTCAGCGACGGCCTGCTCATCGAACTCAGCTGTCGGTTCCGTGGCGGTCTGGTCTACGACCGTTTCCTCGCCCGTTGCCTCTTCGTTCGGCCCTTCCTCTGGTGGCGTGTCAGCTGGGGAGGTTTCTTCCTGCCTCGGCTCGCCAGCCTCTTCAGTTGCCTCTGCCGCAGCCTCGCCATCGCCATCGTCGTCGTCGTCGTCGTCGCCACAACTCGATGCCAGAAGAGCGAAGACGGCGATCAACAAGAGGGAGACGAGGGTTGCCCAACGACACTTCCTCAATTGCTCCCTCGTTGGCCTCGTCGTTGAACTGAAAAAGGGACAGTGCGAATTCACCAGCGTGACCTCCTCCGCTCGCCTCGGACCTGTTGGCAACTCTCCGAGCTTATCCACACACTGTTTCTCATCTAGTGCACTGTCAATCTGTTGGGTCGGTGGCCCTTAAGTAAACCTTTTCGGTTCGCCGGCTTTCCTTAGCATTCTCTGGCATGCAACTCGTTAGCCTGCGTGAGGAGCTATGACATTTCGCCAACTCGAGATCCTGCTCGCAGTCCTCCGCACGAAGGAACTGAAAAAGGCAGCCGCTACTTTGGGCGTCACTGAATCTGCCGTCCTGTTGCAAGTGAGATCGCTGGAGAAGGAGCTTGGAGTCGCGCTTTGGCAGAGAAACAGCGGGGGCTTAATCGCTCCGACCGAGGCTGGCAGAGACGTATTCGATGCGGCCGATGGAATCCTTCGGCTTTCGGCGCGTATCAGGCAGCTGACAGCGAGTTACGCAACGGGGAATCTGGGATCTGTTTCGATGGGAGCGAACACTACCGGCGGGATGTACCTCCTCCCAGAGGCGATCCGCGAGTTCCGAAATGGGAATGAACTGGCCTCGGTAAATCTAGTGATCGGTGCCACAAGAGACTTATTGCACCAGCTCCAGCTGGGCAGCGTGGACCTCGTTTTTGCGGGCGCCCCGTTGGGAGGGAAAGGCCTTCAAGTTCGAGAACTATTCCCGGAGGAGCTGGTGCTCATCAGCGCTGTCAACCACCGGTTCGCGAGGATGGATATTGTTTCGGTTGAAGATCTGCGGCCGGAAACAATTGTTTTGCCGGAGCCCGACTCTCGAACTCGTGCCACGGTTGAGAAGCAACTTCAAGAGGCTGGCGCAACAGTGAGGGCCGCGATTGAGTTTGAAGGGACCGAGGCCGTAAAGAGGGCGGTCGAGGCAAACCTAGGCATAGCATTTGTGCCGAGAGCCGCCGTGGAGTCCGACATCCAGTTTGGAAAGCTTTGCTCGCGGCCCACCAGGGACTTCAGTATTCGCCGCAACTTCCAGGTCTGCTGGAGTGATCTGCGTCCGCTGTCACCTGTTGCAGGTCTCTTCCTCCGGCATTCAATCGAGTTCTTTCAGCCGAGGACGTGAACGAATGCTACCAGGACTAGGGTCGCTTTAAGGGAATCCTTCGAGTTTTTCTCGGCGCCGACGTTCATCGATATGATGGCACAGTGCGTGCTCGAGTGGGTGGATGTGTAGCCTGCCGGAACTGGGCGACGAAGCCTGCGAAAGCTCGCCGACTGGTCCCGAACCGCACGCCCGGTGCGTAAGGCAGTGCGGACGACTTCCGCCCCGGCTGATGTTGAGGACGGGACGGCCTCAACAGCGCGACGGTTTCGCAGCACTGTTCAAGCGACGTTACCGGGCCTTTCCTTGTGCTTTGCCCTTGCACTGGTGGCGACTCTACTCGGTGCAACCGAGGGCCTTACTCTGGGGGACAAGCTTGTTGAGCCCATAATCCTCGCGTTGGTCCTCGGGATTCTCGCCCGCAGGTTCCTCCTGCTGCCAGGGTCGATTGAGAAGGGTGCACAGTTCTCGGCGACGTGGCTTCTGGAAGTTTCTGTTTTCCTGCTCGGAGCAAGTGTTGATTTCGCTCAGGTCCTCAGTGCGGGCACATCCCTGTCCATTCTGATCACCGTGACAGTGCTGCTAAGCGTGTCGCTGACCTGGCTGATGGGTTGTCTCTTCGGACTGCATCCCAAGCTCGCCATACTGGTTGCTGTTGGCAATTCCATTTGCGGTAATTCCGCTATTGCGGCTGTGGCCCCTTCAATCGAGGCCTCCAAAGAGGACGTCGCCGCGGCAATCAGCGTGACAGCCATCTGGGGGCTGATCCAGGTCTTGTTGCTCCCACTGCTGGTGCCGGGCCTAGCGTTGACGCATTATCAGTATGGTGTCGTCGCCGGCCTTTCGGTTTATGCCGTCCCTCAGGCCATAGCTGCAGGCTTCGCCGTTAGCGCCCTAAGCGGTCAGGTCGCCACCCTGGTAAAGCTCGTCCGCATTCTCTTCATCGGTCCGTTCGTCCTGGTTCTTGGGCTGGCCTACCGCCGCTCAATCTCCGCAAAGCAACCCGGACACGTGCATCTGGTGCCCTGGTTTGTCGCCGGGTTTCTCTTACTTGCTGCGTTGCGATCCATTGGCGTGATCGGATTGGACTGGGCAGATGCAAGCAAAGACATCAGCACTTTCCTCTTCGTCGTTTCCCTGGCCGGCCTTGGGCTTAACGTCAACCTGAGTTATTTCCGAGTGGTGGGACTGCCGCTCGTCACAACCGTCGTTCTCTCCATACTATTCCTATTGTCCGTTGCCATTGCCGGCACGTTTTTACTTGGCTTGACCTAACCTTCCGAAGATGGTTGTCTGTCCGTCCGCCCAGTGCGTCTGGATCACGACGGATGGCAGGAGCACCGCGGTGTCGGCTGACGAAGTGAGAGCCTAGATGTACTGAGCACAGAGGTTGGTGACAGCCCGGGTGAATGAAAGGGGCCTCCGACGGAACGTGTGATTGTACGAATCACCGTCCGAGGAGGCCCCATGCACCGTAACGCGAA
>WHTO01000033.1 GCA_009377665.1 Dehalococcoidia bacterium | reverse complement strand
ATCACGCCCGACCCGACCAGCCGCGGAATGCCACCGAAGATGAGCTCGGTGTGGACACCGAGGTCCTTCTTGTCGTCGAGGAACAGCGTGAGCGCGGCAGGGATCTTGCCGGTCCCCATCTGCAGAGTGTCGCCGTCCTCGATTAACTCGGCGGCGACCACCGCGCAGATCACCTGGGCGATGGCCTCTTCCTCTTCGTCGCGCACGGGGGGACGCAGCGCCCTCCAGTCCGCGGTGGCTTCGACGAAGCAATCGATCTCTGAGACGTGGATCAGGTTGTCGCCGCCCGTCCTGACCTGATTCGGGTTGACCTCGGCGATGACGGTGCGGGCCTCGCGGGCCGCCCCCCTGGCGCCCCAGAGCGATAGCCCGAAGCTGCAGTAGCCGCGCTCGTCGGGCGGCGACACCTGGGTCATGAAGACGTCTATCGGCCCGGTTGTCGTCCAGCGGTTCTCGTCCTGGCGATGGGGCGGGGCGATCCGGTAGTCGAGCAGGCCCTGCTGGAACAGTCCTCGGTCCTGCTGAAGCAGGAAGAAGGTCTCGACCGCAAACGGGCCCTCACCCTCCTCGGGCCACCAGCGGGTGAAGGTCGATAGCGAGGCGTCGACGCTGATGTCGCAGAGCTCGGCGTGGCGGGCGGCCAGGGCGCGACAGAGGGCGATGGGCGTCAGGTGCATCATCCCGATCACCACCCTGTCGCCGCCCTTGACGAGGCGGACGGCCTCCTCGGGCGTGGTCAGCTTCTCGCCAACCGCGTGCCTCCAGTCGAGGATGCTCGGATCCGTGCTCACGCTCTCAATCCTATCGATGACGCCGCGGCGCTCAGTTCCTCATCCCGAAGTCCCAGCCCTCGCCTTCGCGGTAGCTGCGCAGGATGCGTCTCGCGGTCGTCGAGCGGTGGACTTCGTCGGGCCCGTCGACGAAGCGGGCGAAGCGCGCCGCCCGGTACATGTGCTCGAGCGGCAGGTCGCTGGTCACGCCGGCGGCGCCGTGGACCTGGATCGCTCGGTCGATCACGTTGTGCAGCATGCGGGCGCCGACAACCTTGATCACGCTGATCTCGACCCGAGCCTGCTCGCCGCGATCCATCTGCTGGGCCGCGTCGAGGGTGAGTAGGCGGCAGGCCTGGATCTCGGCGGCGCTGTCGAAAACCATCACCTGGATCTGCTGCTTCTCGGCCAGGGTCTCGCCGAAGGCGACGCGGTTGTTGACCCTGTCGCACATCAGGTCGAAGGCGCGCTGAGCCTGTCCCAACCAGCGCATGCAGTGGAAGATGCGGCCGGGTCCGAGCCGCCGCTGGGCGATGGTGAAGCCTTCACCGCGTTCGCCCAGGAGGTTGGTGCGCGGCACGCGGACGTTGTCGTAGATGACCTCGCAGTGCCCTTCAACCATGCCCATCACGGGGATGTCCCTGACAATGTTGTAGCCCTCGCTATCCGTGGGCACGACGATCATGCTGAAGGATCTGTGGAGCGGGGCGTCCTGCTCGGTCTTGACCATGACGGTCGTGTAGGCCGCGCGGTTGGCAAAAGTGGTGAACCACTTGTGGCCGTTGATCACCCACTCGTCCCCGTCCAGCTCGGCCGTGGTCTGCAGCTGGGTCGGGTCGGAGCTGGCGACGGCAGGCTCGGTCATGGCGAAGCTCGGGTAGATCTCGCCGGCCACCAGCGGCGCCAGGTAGCGGTCGCGCCACTCCGGCGACGCGTGCTGGTGGAGCATTAGGGAGTCCTGGAGCGTGTGCGTGCCCAGGGCGATCATCGCCTGCTCGGAGCGCCCGACAACCTCGTTGACGTACACGTAGTCCATGAAAGGCAGGCCCTGGCCGCCGATCTCCTTCGGATGGCCGAGCGCCCAGAGGCCCTCGCGCTTGGCCTCGTCCATCAGCTCGGTCATCGCCGCGCGGCCTTCGGCGTCGTGATTGCGCTCGAAGAGGAAGGACTCGACCGGGTAGACTCGCTCCTCCACAAATTGCCGGACCCGTTCCCTGATTGGACGGACGTGCTCTGGTACTTCGAAACCCACGGTCGCTCCTTCCCCTCGTCGGAGGCCCGGCTTCGCGCGACCGGCCCGCGCCTGCCGCGCGTCGCCTCCTGCCGGCGCCCTGACCTGAATTCTATTTCTGGCGGGCTGTAGTCGCCCCGCTTGACACCCCGTTGACCCGCGCGGAGCCTCTCTTGGTTGACGTGTCTCTTCGGACGGCGGCCTGTTCGCTCACCCTGATCGCGCTGGTCGCGGGCGTTGCCGCTTGTGGGGACGGCGGGGAGGCGAAGATCAGTCCGCCCGCGGCGAACGTTGGCGTCAGGGTGATCTGTCACACGGACCCCGAGCTGACGATCATCGACAACCGGGGCTCGACCCCTCTGAGCGTCGCTTCCCTCAGCCCACTGATCTCCGGACAGCGGATCAGGATCCGGGCGAACGACAGGGTTATAGGCCCCGGGGAGGGAAAGATCTACCAGAGCGGACCTGGCGCGGACGCGCACGTCATAGCGGCGCGGGGCATCTACCGCGAGGATCGAGTGCTTTCGGAGGGCGTCAGGGTGCGTACGGACCTCGGCAACTTCTCCGCCCGCTGCAGCTTCGTCACGCCCTGAGCCTCCCCGCGAGGGCCAGTCCCAGCCGCTCCGTGAGTTCCTCGATCTGCCTTCGATCGTCCGGGTCGTCGAGGCCCGTCTCCGCCGCCCTCGCCACCCGCTCGGTCATAGTGCTGAGTGCCCGCAGCCGCGATGGTTCGTCGGTCAGCTGTGACAGGTGCAGCAACGATTCCAGGATTCGCGCCATAACCCGACGGTCGCCTTTGCCGTAGTGGACGATCTGGTCGAAGGCCAGGTGGAGCATGTGCCCGAAGTCGGGACCGGCCGCGATCAAGCGCACGTCCCGTCGCCGTCCCTGCGCAAAGGCGAGGGAATCTCTCTGCCGATGGCGTGACTCAAGACGACGCCAAGAAGGTCGATCGCGTTGGTCGCCGTCGTTGGATCGTTGATGCCCGGCGAGAGCGCCTTGACCGCGATGTCGGCCATCTGCCGCATCCCGAATTCGATGTCGTGTTCGATCGAGGGATACGGGGCGAGGATGAAGGCGTCTCGAATTTGCCCGGCCAGGGAGTCGGAGCAGCGTTCAGCCGGCCATACTGCCCCAAGGCCCGACAAATGGGGCACGAAGTCCCCGGGCCGCTTCTCCAGCCGGATCAGGACATCACCCTCGCGCGCGGCGCCCATCAGGGGCTCGCAGTTCAGCGCCTGGACGTACCCGAATCCCTCGGCGTCTCCCGCCCGATGATGCCGGGCTGCGGTTCGTCTTCGACCTGCTCTCCAACCGCATCAGGATAGAGATGAGGAATCTGCCCGACGGTCTCCGCGGCGATGCCTTGCAGGATGTTTGCCACCTGGATGGACTGGGCGATGTGGTGGACGAAGAGGATCAGCAGGGCCAGCGTCGCGAGCGCGAAGACGACGCCCACCGTTACCGCCACGGCCGGCACGAAGTCCTCGTTCCCCTGGATCGAGCGCAGGACAAGCAGGCAGTAGGCGAAAGTGGCGATGAAGCCGCCGAGGACTACCTGGTTCACCCGGTCTCGCATGTAGTTCCGCAGAATGCGGGGGCTGAACTGGTTCGAGGCCAGGGTCAGGGCCACCATCGTCACGGAGAAGAGGACGCCGGCGACGGTGATCGTCGCCGAGCCGATCGTCGACAACAGGCTCGCGGCGCTGCGCCCGTCGCCGCGGACGATCCAGGGGCTGACTTCACCAAGCGCGGAGTCGACGGATTGCTCGCGCTCGGTCAGAAGGAGGCCAGGCCCATCGATGCCACGCTCATCAGCGCCGGCACGAACCAGAAGCTCTCCCGCAGGTTCCGGTTTATCCGGTTGTAGGGATGGCTAAAAGCTTGTCGCATCTGATCCAACCACAGCGGCGCCAACTCAAACATAAGTGAGTCAGCGCGGCGTGCCCGGCTGATTTGGCTAGGATGAACGCACGAACTTGCTGTTGTCCCCGCGCGATCGCCGCTTGCCGGGGGAAGCTTTCCCCGTTGGCTCAGGAGGGTGTTCTGGATGGGACAACGGTGGGTTCGCGTCGTAATCGTAGTCACCATCCTGGCATTGGGGGTTTTGCTCTTCTGGGCGAGCCGCGCCGGCTAGATGGAGCAATCCGCGATCCACACGCGGTCAATCCGCGCCCTCCCTCCAGCCGTTTCTTCTGTGCTGTCGTGTGCTGTCGGTTTAAAAGGCGCCGGTTGCCGATTAGTTGAACAGGGTTGGGGAAAACGAGGGTGCCGGGATCGCCGTGCGGGCTGAACCTATGGATGAGAACGGCGCGTATTTAATGCCTGCGACGCCTTTTCGGAGGCTCCATAGTCTTAAACTGAATGTGAGGCACAAGGGAGCGCTTCCCATCCGTTTGCCTCATGGAGAGCGATATGGCTGACAGATTCGACAAGTTTACCGAGCGCGCGCGGAGAGTCCTGACACTTGCCCAGGAAGAAGCACAGCGTTTCAACCACAACTACATAGGCACCGAGCACCTGCTGCTGGGTCTCGTTCGTGAGGGCGAGGGCGTTGCGGCAAAGGTACTCGCCAACCTTGGTGTCGAGCTCAGCAAGGTTCGTTCGGCGGTCGAATTCATCATTGGCCGCGGGGATCGCGTCGTCACCGGCGAGATCGGTCTGACTCCCCGCGCGAAGAAGGTGATCGAGCTGGCGGTCGACGAGGCCAGGCGGCTCAACCACCACTACATCGGCACCGAGCACCTGCTGCTGGGACTCGTCCGCGAGGGCGAAGGCATCGCCGCCGGCGTGCTTGAGAGCCTCGGCGTCAACCTGGAGAAGGTGCGCGCGGAGACGCAGCGCATCCTCTCGCAGAGTATGCCCCAGGGCAGCCAGTCGAGCAGCCGCTCGACGACCAAGACGCCGACCGTCGATCAGCTGGGCATGGACCTCACGGTCGCGGCCCGCAACAACAAGCTGGACCCCGTGATCGGTCGCCAGAAGGAGATCGAGCGCGTCGTCCAGATCCTGTCGCGGCGCATGAAGAACAACCCGGTGCTGATTGGCGAGCCCGGCGTTGGCAAGACGGCGATCGCCGAGGGCCTGGCGCAGCGCATCATCTCGGGCGACGTGCCCGAGACGCTCCAGGGCAAGCGCCTCCTGACCCTCGATATCGGGTCGCTTGTCGCCGGCACCAAGTACCGCGGCGAGTTTGAAGAGCGCCTGAAGAAGGTCATCGAAGAAATCCGGAACTCCGGAAACTGCCTGCTCTTCATCGACGAGCTGCATATGCTGGTCGGCGCCGGTGCTGCTGAGGGGGCGGTGGACGCTGCCAACATCCTCAAGCCATCACTGGCGCGCGGTGAGCTGCAGTGCATCGGCGCTACGACTCTCGACGAGTACCGGAAGCACATCGAGCGCGACGCAGCTCTCGAGCGGCGCTTCCAGCCCATCGTCGTCGAGGAGAACACGGTCGAGGAATCGATAGAGATCCTGCGCGGCGTGCGCGAGCGCTACGAAGAGCATCACAAGCTGAACATCAGCGACGAGGCTCTCAAAGCCGCGGCCGAGCTTTCGGCGCGCTACGTCCCGGACCGCGCGCTGCCCGACAAGGCGATCGACCTGATCGACGAGGCGTCATCGCGCGTGCGCATCAGGCGCTCACAGACCCCGCCGTCTCTCAAGGAGGCGATGCGCGGGCTGGAGAGCCTGCGCCGCGAGAAGGACGCCGCGATCTCGTCGCAGCAGTACGAGTACGCGGCCGAGCTTCGCGACCGCGAGATCAAGCTCCAGGACAAGATCGAGCGCATGGAGGAAGGCTGGCAGACCGAGCGCGAGGAGCAGCGCCCGATCGTCACCGACGACGACATCACCGAGGTCGTCTCGATGTGGACCGGCATCCCGCTATCGCGGCTGGCGACCGAGGAATCGGAGCGCCTGCTGCAGATGGAGGACGTGCTGCACGAGCGCATCGTCGGCCAGGACGAGGCGATCAACGCCGTCTCCAAGGCCGTACGCCGTGCGCGCGCCGGGCTCAAGGACCCCAAGCGCCCGATCGGCGTATTCATCTGCCTCGGCCCGACCGGTGTCGGTAAGACCGAGCTGGCCCGGACGCTCTCGGAGTTCATGTTTGGCTCCGAGGACGCGATGGTGAAGCTAGACATGTCGGAGTTCATGGAGCGCCACACGGTCGCCCGCCTGGTCGGCGCGCCTCCCGGCTACGTCGGTTACGACGACGGAGGGCAGCTGACCGACACGGTGCGCCGCAAGTCGTACTGCCTGATCCTGCTGGACGAGATCGAGAAGGCCCATCCAGAGGTCTTCAACATGCTCCTCCAGATCTTCGACGAAGGTCATCTGACCGACGCCAAGGGTCGCCGCGTGGACTTCCGCAACACGGTCATCATCATGACGAGCAACGTCGGGTCTGACCTGATCAGGCGAGAGACGCAGCTCGGCTTCGGTGGCAAGCGCGAGGAGTCGAAGACGCAGGAGGCGCAGTACGACAAAATGCGCGATAAGGTGCTCAACGAGATGAGAAACACCTTCAGGCCGGAGTTCCTGAACCGCATCGACCAGACCGTGGTCTTCCACGCTCTGACCAGGGAGCACATCCGCTCGATCGTCGACCTGATGCTGATTGGCGTGGCCCAGCAGCTGACGGCCAAGGATGTCGAGCTCGAAGTGACCGAGGCGGCCAAGGACTGGCTGGGCGAAAAGGGCTACGACCAGGTCTTCGGCGCGCGTCCGCTGCGGCGCGTGATCCAAAACGAGATCGAGGATCGGCTCTCGGAGGCTTTGCTCCAGGGCCGCTTCACGGGCGGCGAGCGCCTCCAGATCGATATCGGGGGCGACGAGATCATCATCAACAATCTCAGTCGCATCGAGCCCGAGCTGGCGGCGACCGCCGAGTAGCGAGCTCTTTGGCAGGGGCGAGGCATGGTTGCCTCGCCCCTGCTGCTTTCTACATCCGGGTCCCAACCAGCTCTTCAAGCGATTGTCGAGACGCCCTGTGCTTGACCTGCGCGACCGCCGGTCGATGGGCCGCTCCCAGTGGGCCCCGCGAGGCTACAGCGGTCGCAGGCACTATTCGCTGTGGGGACCTCCAGCCGGCCAGATCTGTCGGCGGCTCGCCGCCCGGTCGACGCCGACAGCGCTGTCAGGGTTACTCTATTACCTGCATCCGGATCGGGACTGCCTGGGTGAACAGATCCGGGTGGTACGGGAGTAGGTCATGACAGTACAGCCGATGTCACATCAGGCCCCGACCTCCGACGAGGTGATCGAGCGCGCTGAGGAGATCATCCCCATCCTTCAATCGAACGCCGCGCAGAGCGAGGCTCTGCGCTACCTCGCGCCCGACAGCATGGCGGCGCTGAAAGAGGCAGGCGTCTTCCGCATCATGCAGTCGCGTCAGTACGGCGGCTACGAAATGGACCTGCGCACCTTCCAGCGGGTCGCCGCGGCGCTCGTCCCCGGCGACCCTGCGGCGGCCTGGGTCTTCATGGTGCTGGCCGCTCACACCTGGATGATGAACATGTTCCCGGAGGAAGCAGGCGACGAGATAGCCGGCTCCGACCCCGATGTCCTGATCGCCGGTACGCTGGCGCCCCAGGGCAAGGCTGAGCCCGTCGAGGGCGGCGGCTTCCGTCTCAGCGGGCGCTGGCAGTTTGCCAGTGGCTGCGACCATGCGACCTGGATCCTCGTCGGCGCCACGCAGACAACCTCAACCAGGGAGGATCCCAAGCACGTCCACACGCTTCTGCCCATCAGCGAGGGCACGATCGACGACACCTGGCACGTGCTGGGACTGCGCGGGACGGGTAGCAAAGACGTCCTGCTCGATAACGTCTATGTCCCGCCGCATCGAGTGGTCCCTACGGGCACCCTCTTCGGAGGCCGCAGCGACGGCGCCCTTCGGCACCCGACTTCGCTCTATCTGATGCCCCTGATCACCGGGCTCGCCTTCGGGCTTTCCGGCCCGGTGCTCGGGCTGGCTCGGGCCTCGCTCGACGCCTTCGTCGAGCGCAACCGATTGCGCGAGACGATGTACGTGCCGGGCAGCAAGGCCAGGAACGTCGGGATCCAGCTGCGCGTGGCCGAGTCCGCGGCCGAGATCAGGTCGGCGGAGTTGATGCTCCGCGATGCTGCTGACTCCTTCGACGCCCTGGCGGTCGAGCGCCGGCCCGCCGACGTCGATCTGCGGGTCCGTCTGAAGTGGCAGATCGCCTACTGCATCCAGATCTGCCGCCGCTCGGTCGAGCGCATCTACGCGGCCGCCGGCGCGCACTCGGTCTACGAGAGATCGCCCCTGCAGACCTACTTCCGCGACATCAACGTCGCCACCCACCACGCCACCGTGGACTTCGACGGCGCGATGGAGGTCTACGGCCGCACCGCTCTGGGCCTCGATCCCGGGACGCCGCTGGTTTAGGGCGGTGGCTGGAGAGGGCAGCCCCGGGCCCGCCGACGCTGCGGCCGCCATTTTCTTCAGCACCCAGTCCGATTTTCGCGACTGGCTGGAGGCCAATCACGATAGCGCACGGGAGCTTTGGGTTGGGTTGTTTAAGAAGGCGTCAGGAAAGACCGGAATAACCTACAAAGAGGCAGTGGACGAGGCGCTCTGCTTTGGCTGGATCGACGGAATCGCCAGGCGTATCGATGACGAGCGCCGCATCCAGCGCTTCACGCCGCGCAGGCGCGGCAGCAACTGGAGTCCTCCTGAACACGAGGCGCGTGGAGGAGTGATCGAGCTTGGCCTGGTCCACCCGGCCGGGCTGGCGGCCTTCGAACGAAGCAAGCAGGATCGGCAACGGCGCTATTCTTACGAAGGCCGCCCCCATGAGCTCGACCCTGCCTATGATGAGCGATTCCGCGCCAACGTCCGGGCCTGGGAGTTCTTCCAGGCGCAGGCGCCCTGGTATCGGAGCACGGCAACCTACCTGGTGATGAGCGCCAAGCGAGAGGAAACCCGGCTGCGCCGGTTCGAAACGCTGGTCGCCGACTCCGAGGCGGGGCGCCGCATCAAGCAGCTAACCAGCGCACCGCCCCGCCAACGAGCAGAGCAGTCTCCCGAAGGGCCTTCGCGTCAGCCCGGCTGATGCTCGCCGCCGCCGCGCGGCAGCGCGCGACGCCGTGATACGAGGCGGCGGCCGCGGCGCCAGAGCGCGCCATCGCCCCGCGCGAGGTTGGAGATGTGAGGCGCCCTGGCGCGCATGGCAAGCGCGCCGCCGCCCAACGGATGCAGCAACCCACCGGCCTTCCGGGCCACCGCCGCCAGCGCGTGCGCGGTACGCGGGAGCAGCCGCCGGCTGAGGCGGCCGATGCGCCGCAAGCGCTTGATGCGGGCGCGCATGCGCTGGTCGTTCGTCTGCGCGGCAGCCTCGTCGAGGGCTCGGGCCAGTGCGGGCTCCAGCAATCGGATCGCGGCCTCCGGATCGCGGTGCGCCCCGCCCTCGGGCTCGGGGACGATCGCGTCTATCGCGCCGAGTGCCAGGAGGTCGCTGGCTGCCACGCCCATGGCCTCGGCCGTTTCCGCGGCGCGCGAGCGGTCGCGATAGAGGATGGCGGCGGCGCCCTCGGGCGACGTAACAGCGTACATGGCGTTCTGTTGCATCAGGACGCGGTCGGCCATCGTCAGCGCCAGCGCCCCGCCGGAGCCGCCCTCGCCAATCACGACCGCCACCGTTGGGATGCCCAGGCTTGACATCGTCGCCAGGCAGTCGGAGATGGCCGCGCCCAGCCCGTGTGCTTCGTTTTCGATGCTGTCGTTCGCCCCGGGCGTGTCCACAAACGTGACCAGCGGCAGGCGCAGCCGCTGCGCCAGCAGCATCAGCCTTTCCGCCTTGCGATAGCCCGCGGCGCCAACCCGGCGCTCCAGGCCGCCGGTCGCGGGCGCCGCGGCCTGCGCGGCAACCACCACACTGTGGCCACCGAGGCGCGCGATGCCTCCCACGAGGGCTGGATCGTCGATCCCCCCGCGGTCTCCGAGGAGCGGCACAAAGTCCGACGAGAGACCCGCGATGTAGCGCAGCGCGCGGGGCCGTCCGGGATGGCGCGCGTGCTCGACGACTGCCCATCCCTTTTCAAGGCCGTCGATGCTGACCTCCTCGCGCTGTGTCTTGCTCAGATCGGGAGCTGCGGGCGACACGAGAATGTCGAGCGCGCGTGATAGATAGGCCCGCATGTCCTCGAGTTCGAGCACCGCGTCCACGAGTCCGCTGTCGCGCAGGTCGTCGGCCGATAGGGTCTCGTCCGCGCCCGGCACGCTCCGCACCGCACGCACGCGGGGTCCCGCGAAGCCAGCGAGGGCGCCCTGCTCAGCGACGATGATGTCTGCCTGCGTCGCGTACGAGGCGAAAACCCCGCCCGTGGTCGGGTGGGCGAGCACGCTGATCATCGGGATGCCGGCCTCGTGCAGCCGCTCGGCGGCCGCCGCTGTTTTCGCCATCTGGACGAGCGCGACCATACCCTCCTGGATCCGTGCCCCTCCCGAGCAGGTGATCGCCACGAAGGGCGTGCGCTCCCGCCGCGCGTGTTCGAGGGCCTCCGCGATGCGGTCCCCCGCCTCCAGGCCCATGGACCCACCCATATAGGAGAACTCCGAGATCGCGACCACCACCGGATGCCCGCCGATCAGTCCCCGGCCGGTGAGCACCGATTCATCAGGAGCGTCAGCCTCAGGCCCGGCCGACGAACCACGCCCAAGCAGCGAGGACACGCTTCGCCACGGACCTTCGTGCAATGGCCGCAGGGACCATTCGTCAAGGACCAGGGCGCTCCATTCGTGGGCGGTCAGGGCGGGCCGCCGCTGCGGCCCGACTTCTGCTGCCTCGTCCTCGTGCTTCTTTCGGTTGCCCCTGGGAAAGAGCGTCGCCAGCCTCACGTCACAGGTCCCCCTCGCGCCAATCATAGGTCGTCCTGTAAAGGCCGTAGGTTCAACACCTGGTTAAGGGACAGCAGCCGTCTCGGCGGCGGCACGTCCGGCCGGCGCCTCCGCTTCCGCCAGCAGGCGGCCGTGACTAACCTCGGTCGGAGGAAGGGTGGGCTGAAGAGTGCATATCAGAGAACTGTTTGACCTGTCGGGTAAGGTGGCCATCATCACGGGTGGATCGAGGGGTCTCGGACAGGAGATAGCCGAAGGACTCGGCGAGGCGGGCGCGAGCGTGGTGATCACCGGC
The DNA here is from genome assembly GCA_009377665.1 of Dehalococcoidia bacterium. Lineage (GTDB taxonomy): Bacteria > Chloroflexota > Dehalococcoidia > WHTO01 > WHTO01 > WHTO01. The sequence goes on along the minus strand of WHTO01000033.1, from coordinate 9,753 downwards.
CGACGCCGCGAGTGGTTGGACAGGGCCGAGTCGGACCTCGCCGGCAGGGGCATCAAGGTCGCCGCCATCGAGGCGGACGTTGCCGACCAGGAGGGCGTGCAGAAGACGGTTGAGGCCGCCGTTGACACCTTCGGTGGAGTCGACATCCTGATCAACAATGCCGGGATCTCCTGGGGCGCACCATCCCTCGAGTACCCGCTCGACAAGTGGAAGCAACTGATCGACGTCAACCTCACCGGCGTCTGGATGATGTCGCAGGCGGCCGCGCCACGAATGATCGAGCGCGGTGGTGGGTGCATCGTCAACGTCAGCTCTCTTACCTCGCTCCAGGGCCTGGAGCCCGAGCTGCAGGACACGGTGGCGTACAACGCATCCAAGGGAGGGGTCGATGCCCTCACGCGCGACCTGGCGGTGAAGTGGGCGCGCCACAACATCAACGTCAACGCGGTGGCGCCGGGCTACTTCCCCACCCGTATGACCGACTACCTGATGAAGACCGTCGAGGACAAGATGAAGGCGCTATCCGTATTTGGACGCACCGGGCGCGAAGGCGAGCTAAAGGGCGTCGTGGTCTTCCTCGCCTCGCCCGCCGCCAGCTTCGTGACCGGGCAGGTCTTACCCGTGGACGGCGGGGCCAGCATCTGGTGATTGCCATCGGCGGAGCGTCCAACGAGTCGCTCCGCGCGGATTCGACCCCGCGCCCTGGTCGACCAGCCAACCGGCCTCCGCGGTGAGATGGCCGCGCCGTATCTTCTACGGCTGGTGGATAGTCGGCGCCAGCATCGGCCTGCAGGCGCTGGTCAGCGGCCTTTTCTCCCAGGCTTACGGCGCCTACGTCGTTGTGCTCAAAGACCACTTCGGCTGGAGCCAGACGACGCTTTCCGGCGCGTCGTCGCTGGCCCAGGTCGAGAGCGGCCTGCTGGGCCCGATCCAGGGAGCATTGGTCGACCGCCTGGGGGCCAGGACGGTCGTGCGCGTTGGCATCGTTTTTTTCTCTGCGGGGTTCCTCGCTTTCAGCCAGGTCAATTCGCCGGTCACCTTCTACCTGTCCTTCTTCCTGATCGCCATAGGCTCCAGCCTCGCCGGGTTCCTCACGCTGACGATCGCGGTCGTCAAGTGGTTCGACGAGCGACGCACCACGGCGCTCGGCGTCTCTGCTACGGGGTTCGGGCTGGGCGCCTTACTGGTACCGCTCGTGGTCGTCTCGCTCGACCAGCTCGGTTGGCGCGGGACCGCCATGGCGGCGTCGCTGGCCGCGATCGTCGTTGGTCTGCCCCTCGCCCAGCTCGTCCGCGATAAGCCCAGGCCCGCCGTTGGGGATCTGGCGCCGGGCGAGGTAGCCGGACAGGGTACCGAGACGGACGAGGACGCGGATTCCCCCGATTTCACTCTCCGCGAGGCGATGAGGACGCCGTCGTTCTGGTACATCTCGGCTGGCCATGGCTCGGCGCTCCTGGTCGTCTCGGCGGTCCAGGTCCACCTCATCTCTCACGTCATCGAGCGGCTTGGCTACTCGCTCGGCCAGGCGTCACTGATCGTGGTGCTGATGACCATCCTCCAGCTCAGCGGACAGATCGGCGGTGGCATCGCCGGCGATCGCTTTAACAAGAGGGCCGTCTCAGTCGTGTGCATGATCATGCACGCGACCGCTCTGCTCAGCCTCGCGTACGCCACAGGCCTGGCGATGGTCATGGCATTCGCAGTGCTTCACGGGCTGGCCTGGGGGACGCGCGGTCCCCTGATGGGCGCGATCCGGGCCGACTACTTCGGGCGACGGCACTTCGGCGCGATCATGGGCTTCTCGCAATTCCTCGTCATGGTCGGCCAGATCAGCGGGCCGCTCGTCGCGGGCGTGCTTTACGACCTGTCAGGAAGCTACGAACCCGGGTTCACGGTGCTCGCCGTCATGGCGCTCCTGGGGTCCCTCTTCTTCGTGGCCGCCACACGCCCGGATCCGCCGGCGCGAGTCCAGGCGCGAGAGGCCGCTGGCCTCGTCACGGGACCGGACTAGTAACAGCCAGCACACCGCGACAGCGGAATCAGGCGCCCTTTACCGCGATCAGGCTGGTGTTGGCCGAGCGCTGGCGCATGGCCCTGGCAGGGGCATACTCTTCCGAGCGGGCCCATTCGATCGCGCGCTCGTAGCTGGGGAACTCGATGACGACCAGCCGGTGCGGGTTGTGGTCGCCTTCGAGAACCTCGAACTCGCCGCCACGCACGATGTGGCGCCCGCCGTAGACCTCGAGCGTTGGCGGCACCAACTTCGCGTACTCCTGGTAAACCTCGAGGTCAGTTATCTCCACGTCGGCAATGATGTATCCGGCCAAGTGAACCTCCGTTCGTTTCGCGGCCGGATCACTCGGACCCGGCTCGCCATCAAGGCAACAGGTTACTCCACCGGCGAGGGGCCGCTCCAGCGCCCGCCACGCCGTCCAGACCCGTAACTGATCCGCCGGGCTCTATTGCTCCTCGCCGCCGTGGACGACCACCGAATTCGTCCTGGCGCAGCGCTGGCGAATTGCTTTGGCCGTGCCGTACTCTTCGGACCTGGCGTATTCGCGCGCCCTTTCGAAGCTCGGGAACTCGAGGATGACCAGCCTGTGCGGGTCCCACTCGCCCTCCAGCACTTCGCTCTCGCCGCCGACAACGAGATAGCGGCCACCGAACTTCTTGATGATCTCGGGCACCATCGCCTGGTACTCCTTGAAGGCTTCGCGGTCGAGCACTTCGACGTCGCCGATTATGTATCCCGCCAAATCTCCCTCCCTTTCAACCCGCCGGTCTCATCCTGGCGCCAACAAGGCATTAGGTTAGTTGATGTCGGTACCGAGCCCAGAAGAGCTCGACGAGTTGAAAGGTGGCCATGTTGAAGGTAGGCATCGGACTTCCAAACCCCATACCAGGCACGCCCGGGCGGCTGCTCATCGAGTGGGCGAGGCGAGCAGAGGAACTCGGCTTCACCAGCCTGGCCACGATCGACCGCCTTGCTTATCCCAGCTACGAGTCGATGACGGTCCTCGCCGCGGCGGCGGCCGCAACGGAGCGCCTGGAGCTGATCCCAAACGTCCTCGTCGCGCCGTCGCGTAATCCGGTGCTCCTGGCCAAGGAGGCGGCCACCGTCGACCAGGTTTCAGGCGGTCGCCTGACGCTGGGCATCGGTGTCGGCAACCGCCCCGACGACTTCGAGGTGTCGGACACGAACTTCCACGATCGCGGTCGCCGCGTCGAGCGGATGATCGAGACAATGCAGGCAGCCTGGCGGGGCGATCCCGTGGCCGGTAGCCCGAAGCCGGTGACACCGCGGCCGGTCCGCGACGAGATCCCCCTCCTCATCGGCGGCGGCACAGAGCGTTCGGTACAGAGGGCGGCGCGCTTCGGCGTCGGCTGGACCGCCGGTGGTCTGCCTCCCGACGCCGTCAAGAAGATGGCGGAGCAGGTTAAGACTGCCTTCAAGGGTCGCCAGCCGCGGATCGTCGCCCTGGTTTACTACGGGCTTGGTGACAGCAATCTCGAAGCGTCGCTTGGCTACCTCCGCGACTATTACGCTTTCACCGGCGACTTCGCCGAGACCATCGCCCAGAACGCGCTCCGTAGCGCCGAAGCCATCAAGGGGGCGCTGAGCGCCTACGAGGAGGCCGGCGTCACCGACCTCATCCTCGACCCGACCGTTGCCGACATCAGGCAGGTCGACATGCTCGCGGAGATAGTTCTCTAGCTCCCCGCTCGTCTCATGACGATCCCGCTGCGTCGGGGCCGATCTCGCTCCCCTAAGCTGGATGCAGAGGTGGTTTGTGGACCACGTGCAGAAACTGCGCGAGGAAGGCGAGTCAGGCGACCTGGCCGACCTTTCCTCGGATGAGCTGGGTAAGAGTGGCCAGAGCAGGCCCCTCGATGACGGAGCCACGCCGGAGGATAACGTCGAGGAGGCGAGCGTCGACTCGTTCCCGGCGAGCGACGCCCCAGGCTGGTAGACGTTACCCGTCAGCCTCCTCGGTTGCCCAGCAGTCTGACCGCCAGCTCCTCATTGATGGGCATGACCGCGGCGACCAGCTTGTAGCAGTGGCCTTCGTACGGCTCGCCGAGGCTGAGCGTGAGCATAGCCCGCTGTTGTTCCGGGAACCCGAGCGCCTTCCAGGAGTGGCTGCCATCGGGAAGCCGCTCCATGCGCTGCCGCCAGAGCGGGTCGGTAACTGAAAGGTCGTAGTCGTTGCCGCCAAGGGTGAACTGCGTCCGCGCCTGGCGGGCGTCGCCCGTTGTCCTGGCCACCCATCGGATATTCGCCGGCACCGCCAGCGCCAGGGACGCCGGCGCCGGCCTCCTCGCGAACTCCGTGAAGGGTATACGCGACCGCGAGTCGCCGAACAAAGCGCCGTCCCGCACCAGGTTCGCGGCCATGACCTCGTCGGCCGCCGCCGGCGTCGGGCGCCCGGCCAGCTCCCACGGACGGTCGCCCAGCGTCCAGTTCTCCGGCTGATGCGCCACCGGCCGCGCTCGCCCGACCTCGACGCGCAGGAGGTCGAGCGGCCGTGCCTCGCTTCCGTCCGGAAGCGTATACTGATGCTGCCAGAGCGTGCCGTCGCCGGGGCTGACGGGGCGTATCCACCCGCCGCCGTCCATCCTCAGCCCGGCAACGCAGCGCCCCTGGTGCTTTAACGAGTTGGCGAGGCAGATTATCTCCACAACGGGCATCGGCGACTCTCCCGGGGACTAGAGGTGGGTTAGCCGCAGATTACCCCATTTGGCCTGCAGATACTCGCCGGCGAGGCGACGATGGCAGCGATCAGCCGTGCTCTCGCTGCAGAGCAGCACTGTGCTGGTCTCGAAATCGGTGGGATCGATCTCCTCTTCGACGCGACGCTCCTCCAGCAGGGAGAGGTAGCGGCCCTCGAAGTCGGACCACTGGATACTCTTGGTGCGGATGCCCTCCAGCAGATCGGGCGTTGGCGCCAGGAGAGGCTCGTGCTGGTACTCCGCCGCGCAAAGCTCACGCAGGAAGAACTCGAGGTCGTCGCGCTTGGCGAAGCCCGCGAGCTGCGACACGTTGTTGAGGCGGATGTCGAGGAGCCGCCTTACGCCGCCCTCTCGGAGCCGTCCGAAGAAGTGCTCCGCCGAGCTTTGCGTAAAGCCGATCGTGGCGATTTCCATTCATCCTCCCCGGGGAACAGTGCAGCCTGGGTCGGAATCTCATCATCGCCGGTGGCGCCGCCGTCACTTTTTAGGTGGACGATCCGATCGCGGCCGAAGCCCGCGCCGGCAAGAACCCTTGCGATGAGCAGGTGCCGGTGGCACTCGGCGGGTTCCTCTTCGGCGCAAAGCAGGGCGATCCTCCTGGCCTCGGTCGCCGATCGGAGCCAGGCGATGGCGCCCTGGAAGGAGGATTTCCTGGCGACGGCGCCATAGAGCACGTGGCCGCGCGCGTCGTAGCAAGATGGGTCATCCGGTCGCCCACCAAGGCTGTCACCCATGTACGAGTAGCCAACCCCCGCCCGCCCCAGGGCGTGAGCGAGGTCCGGCCGGTTGAAGCGCGGGACGAAGCGCGAGTAGGGCTGTGAACGGACGTCAATCAGCTCTTCAATCGCGTACTCGCCCAGGGCGCGCAGGACATCGTCCAGCCCGAGGTTCGAATGTCCGATCGTGAACAGGCGGCCGCCCTGGGCCTGTGATGTCGAGGGCTCTGTCTCCACATACCGATGGTAAACCGGCGCCGGCGACAGGTTCGGTCGCTGCGCTGAGGACGACACCGGTCGCTGAGGGCAGTGACCGTCAGTGTGAGAGCATCGACTTGTGGAGCCAATTCGCCCCCCGCTCCCCGGAGGTCGTTCGCCTTGACGGGGCATTCACACGGTGCGCGCGCCCACCGCCGGCGGCTCGTCGCTGTCTTTCTGATCACCCTCGTTTTCATGGTGGTCCAGATCGTCGGCGGGATCGCCGCCAACAGCCTGGCTTTGCTCGCCGACTCCGGGCACATGTTCACCGACGTCGTCGGCATCGGTCTCGCCCTGGGCGCCATCTGGCTGGCCGGAAGGCCGGCCAACGACGCGAGGACATTCGGGCTCTATCGGCTCGAGATCCTGGCCGCGGTGGCGAATGCGGCCCTCCTCTTCGCGGTCGCCGGGCTGATCCTCTACGAGTCCTGGCGACGCCTGAGCGAACCGCAAACAGTTGAAACGGGCCTGATGCTGGCGGTAGCGTTCGCAGGATTGCTCGCCAACGCCGTCTCGCTCGCCCTCCTTCGGGATGCGCAGCGCGAGAGCCTCAACCTGCGCGGCGCCTACATGGAGGTATTGAGCGACCTGCTCGGTTCGGTCGCGGTGCTGGTCGCCGCTATCGTGATCATCGCCACTGGACTGCACGAAGCCGACCTCGTCGCCTCGGCGCTGATCGCCGCCTTCATCATTCCCCGCACCTGGGGGTTGCTGCGGGAGGCTGTCGACGTGCTCCTGGAGGCGACGCCGCGGGGGGTCGATCTCAAGGAGGTGCGCACGCACATCCTCGGCCTGCCCGGTGTTCATGACGTCCACGACCTGCACGCCTGGACGGTGACCAGCGGGCTCAACGTCGTCTCGGCCCACGTCGTCCTCAAGGACGGCGCCGACGGCTCGGCCGTCCTCGATTGCCTCAACGAGTGTTTGTCGGGGGACTTCGATATCGAGCACAGCACCTTCCAACTCGAGTCCAGCGACCGCCGCCGCCTCGAGCAGGCGTCTCACGCCTGACCGCCTGGCCCCCGGCGTGCGATGACTCATTTGCTTCCCTGGAGAGAGGTGGAGGTTGGGCCACCGCCGGCCTTCGACCACTCGCCGCACCTGTCGATATTCCCAATGAAGCACCAAGTTAGCGGTGCGCAGGGAGGCGACCGATGCATAAGCACAGCCTGGCGGGGTGGAGTAACCACCGACGGGCAGGCAGGAGCGGGACGGCATGGTGTCTCTCACTGCTGTCCGCAGTCGCGTTGCTCGTGGTTTCCGCCGCCTGCGGCTCCGACGACGAAGGAGCGCCGTCCCTGGACGCGCCGGCCGAGACCGCCGAAGAGCTCGTGAACACCTACATCTCACTCCTCGCCGGCAATGACGTCGAGGGCCTCGAGGAGTTTATCTCCGACGCCTTCACCATCCAGCGCGCGGATGGGAGCACGGCAACGAAAGACGCCTACCTCGCCAACATTCCCGAGATCGGCGAGTTCGAGATCACCGAGGTATCCGCTGGCCAGTCCGGCGACGCGCTCGTCACCCGCTGGTTCCTGGAGGTCGACGAGGTCATCGACAGGGAAACCTGGGCCAGCACTCCGGCCCCGAGATTGTCGACTTTCGCCTGGGAAGGCGATGGCTGGAAGCTGCTTTCGCACGCCAACTTCAACGCCCCTGAGGGTGACGCTGCCGCCGGTGACCCGCAGGGCGCCGGCGACACGCCGCTCCGGGTGGAGCTGGGCGTGGTCCAATCGCAGGTCGGCGCCGGCGCAGCCTACGGGCAACCAGCCGCGCGCGGAATCGAGCTGGCCGTCGACGAGATAAACGCGGCTGGTAACCTGGCCATCACGCTGGACGTCCTGGACGACCAGAGCACCGTTGAGGGGGGCCAGGCGGCCTTCACCACGCTCGTGGACAACGGTGTGACCGCGATCATCGGGCCAACCCTCACCAACGGCGCCGTCGAGGCGCAGACCATCGCCCAAGAGAACGGCGTTCCCGTGGTCTCTGCAACGACAACAGGCCAGGGCATTACCGACACCGGAGACTATATCTTTCGCGTGGCCCTGACCGAAGAGATTGTGGTGCCAGCGACGATCGAGTTCGTTTCCGGCCAGCAGCCGCTGGACGGAATCGTCCTCTTCCTCGACAGCAACGACGCCTTTTCGCGTTCCTCGGCCGACGCGATGAGGGCCGGTATCGCCGCCGTGGGCGGCACAGTCACCAACGAGATCGACCTGGCGTCAGCCGGAGACCTCTCGGCAGCGCTGGCTGAGCTGGATGGCGGCGCCATCGACGCCTTCCTTGTCACGCCGCTCGTCGACGAGTCCGCCACGATCCTGGCCGCCCTTCGCGACGCTGGCTTCGAGCAGACGGTTATCGGTGGCAACAGCTTGAACACCCTCGAGATCGCGGAGCTCAGCGGTGGCGCGGTCGAGGACGCCTACGTTGGCGCGGCCTGGAACCCGGGCGTCTCGGCACCGGGCGCGCAGGAGTTCGTTGAAGCCTACACCAGCGCCTACGGTTCGACGCCGGATCAGTTCGCCGCCCAGGGCTACGCTTCCGTCTACATCCTCATCGACGCTATCACGAGGGCCGGCGGCACCGACGCCGGCGATCTCCGCGACGCCCTCGCGGCGACCACGGACCTCGACACCATCCTCGGCACCCTTTCGATGTCGGAGGGGCGGGATGCCCTCCACGCGCCGGTCGTCCAGCAGTACGAGGACGGGCGCCTGGTGGTGGTGGGCTAGGAATCAGCCCCTCCACGGATTGACTGGCGCTGCCGGGCCATCCGGCCGCGCAAAGACTCATGCGGGCGCTCACAGTCGTGTTCGAGCGTTCATCGCAGGGCCCTGCACAAGGGCATGCGTCCCTTGGGCGGCCTGGCTGCGGCCGAGCTTCTGCAGGCGTTGCCGCCCGCACGCGCGCTATGGGCTGCTGCAATAGCTCCAGTTTTGGCATAATGTCCCCCAGTTCCTCGGTAGAGCCGTCACCGCAGGCGTCGTGCGGACTTTGCCGCCCGGGCGGCCGCAACGGCACTACAGCGCGTCTGGTCCGGTCGAGCCGGGGAGACTAATCGACAGGGAGAGAAGAATGGCACTTGGGCAGTACGAAAGTCTAACCATTGACCGCGAGGATCAGATCCTCACCATCACCCTCAATCGGCCGGAAAATCTCAACGCCGTCAATCACAGTCTGCACGGCGACCTGGCGCGCGTCTTTCCCGAGGCAGACGCCGATCCTGATTCCAGGGTCATCGTCATCACCGGCGCGGGGAGAGCATTCTCCGCCGGCGGCGACATCAACGAAATGGGCAAGCCATCCCTCTCGGAAACGATCCGCAAGGGCGCCGGGGTCAGGGGCGAGGCGTTTCGTATCGTCGATAGCCTCCTCAGCATCGAGAAGCCGGTCATAGCGATGGTCAACGGACATGCCATCGGGCTCGGCGCAACGATTGCTCTCATCTGCGACGTAATCGTCGCCAACGAGGCAGCCAAGATTGGCGATCCCCACGTCAACGTTGGTCTCGTGGCCGGCGACGGCGGGGCGGTAATCTGGCCGCTACTGATCGGGGTAGCCCGTGCCAAAGAGTACCTTATGACGGGTAAGCTAATTACCGGCAAAGAAGCCGCCCAAATCGGGTTAGTTAACCATTCAGCCCCGGCGGACCAGCTGAAGGACGTGACGTTCGAGATCGCCCGCGCCCTCGCTGCCCAGCCGCCCTTTGCCGTGCGCGCGACGAAGGCAGCGGTTAACCGCGTGCTGCGGCGCCAGGTCCTCGAGCTCATGGACATCTGCCTCGCCTGGGAAGAGATGTCGATGAAAATGAACGACCACCGCGAGGCCACCAGCGCCTTCCTGGAGAAGCGCAAGCCCGTATTCACCGGCACCTAGGCAAACGCGATTCCCGCGGCAAGATCCGGAGCCTCGGTACCGACGGATGTGGCCTAGGTGTACTGAGCACAGAGGTTGGTGACAGCCCGGGTGAATGAAAGGGGCCTCCGACGGAACGTGTGATTGTACGAATCACCGTCCGAGGAGGCCCCATGCACCGTAACGCGAA
>WHTO01000248.1 GCA_009377665.1 Dehalococcoidia bacterium | reverse complement strand
CGATGCCGTCACCCGCATAGCCAATGATCGGGCCCTCAAAGCCATGATCGTCACCGGCGCCGGACGTGGTTTTTGCGCCGGCGCCGACCTCAAGGCGGCGGGCCGCGACGCCAGCAGCAACACCAGTCCGTCCGGCGACCCGTACATGCTCCAGCCGTGGAGCAGCCCGGGGCTTCCGCAGGCGCTGTTCAATGGCAAGCCGGCGATAGCCGCAATCAACGGGCCAGCCGTCGGCGTTGGGTTTACGATGTCCCTCGCCTGCGACATTCGGCTGGCTTCGAGCGAGGCGCGGTTTTCGGCTCGTTTCGTCCGCGTGGGGCTGGTGCCGGAGAGCGGCAGCACGCGCTATCTGCCCCTGGTAGCCGGCTTCTCCAACGCCCTGCTGCTATCGCTCACGGGGCGCATTATCGACGCCGACGAGGCCCTTGCCCGGGGTCTCGTCGAGAAGATCGTGGCGCCCGAGAACCTGCTGGAGGAGGCCTTCGCGCTGGCCGAGGAGATATCCTCCTCGCCGATCGATTCGGTCTGGATGGCCAAGCGCCTGATCCATCAAAACGCCGTCGAGCAGGACCTGCGTCGCGTGGTCGACTCGGAGAATAGCGCCATTCGCGACATGCGGGGATTGCCCGGACATCGTGAAGCGGTGACCGCCTTCCGCGAACGTCGCCAGCCGCGCTTCGACGAGTGACAGCGCCGGGGCTAAGCCGCTTTAGCCCGAGGAAGCAGAGACCGCCGGCGAAGGACTCGGCCGACCTGGCGGGCGGGCATCGGCGGGGCGAAGAGAAACCCCTGGCCCCTCAGACAGCCGAGATCGCGCAGTACAGCAATCTGCTCCTGCGTTTCGATACCCTCCGCTGTGACGTCCATATCGAGGCGCTGGGCGAGCGAAACCAGCGCCCGCACGATCGAGGCCTTGGCCTCGCTGTGTTCGAGTCCGTTGACGAATGACTGGTCGATCTTGATCGTGTCCGCCGGCAGACGAGTCAGGTAAGTCAGCGACGAGTACCCGGTCCCGAAATCGTCGATCGCGATGCGGACGCCCAGGTCCTTGAGACGACGCAGAGCGGACGTGATCATCGGCGCCTCCTGCACCGCGACGCTCTCTGTGATCTCCAGGAGCAAGGCCTCGGGAGGGAGGCCGGCGATCTGTAGTACCCGCTCGACATCGGCAACAAAGTCACGTGAGTCTTCCAGCTGGCGGGCCGAGATGTTGACGCTGACGGCGAAGCAGCGGTCGCCGAACTTCCGGCGCCAGCGCGCCCCCTGCACGCAGGCGCTTTCGAGGACGGCCAGGCCAAGCGGAAGGATCAGGCCGGTCTCTTCCGCCACGGGGATGAAGCTCTCAGGAGAGATGTAGGTGTTCTTGTAGCGCCAGCGGGCCAGGGCCTCGACGCCCAGGATCTCGCCCGTCACCAGATCGACCCCCGGCTGATAATGGACCTCGATCTGACGCCTGGCTATGGCCTGACGCAGCCCGTTCTCCAGCTCAAACCGGCCGATGGCATGCTGGTTCATCTGTTGCTCGAAGACCAAGGCGCGCGCCTTGCCGCGTGCCTTGGCGCGGTAGAGCGCCATGTCGGCCTGGCGCAAAATGTCGTCGGGGCTCATCAGCCGGGCTTCCGCGTGGGCGATGCCAATGCTGGCGGTAATAAAGACCTGCTGGTCCATTTGGAAGGGTTCTCGCATCGCATCGAGGACGCGCTCGGCCGTTTCGAGCGCCGAGCGACGCTCGGGCAACCGCTCAAGCAAGATCGTGAACTCGTCGCCGCCGAAACGGGAGATCGTGTCCTCCGCCCTCAGACAGCTCTGCAGCCGGCGCGCGACCGCCACCAGCAGCTGATCGCCCACGCGGTGGCCGAAGGTATCGTTTATCAACTTGAAGCGGTCGAGGTCGATGAAGAGGACGGCTAACCCGTCCCTGTTCCTGGCTCTCGAGGCGAGCGCGTGAGTCAACCGGTCCAGGAACAACGCGCGGTTCGGCAGGCCTGTCAGTGGCTCATAGAACGCCTGTCGCTTCAACTCGTCCTCGTAGTGCCTGCGCTGGGTGACGTCCTCAGCGTTGATCACGATTCCGCGGACACTCGGGTCGTCGAGCAGGTTGCTACCCGTAACCTCGAGGATGCGCCAGGAGCCATCGGTGTGCCTGACACGGATGTCGAGGCTGTCGGCGAGCCGGGGCTCGGGAAGGATATCCCTCACCGCCTCCGCCGACTTCGCTCGGTCGTCGGGGTGAATCACGGCCAGGGAATTGGTGCCTTCGAGCGTCCCCGCTTTGTAGCCGAGGACTCGCTCGACGGCCGGGCTCACGTACTGAACGCGGCCGTCGGAATCGAGCACGGCGATGATGTCGGAGGCGTTCTGGACGAGGGCTCGGAAGCGTCTTTCCCGGCTTTGCAGCGCCTCCTCAGCGCGCTTCTGGGCGACCACCAGCGCCACGCGATGGGCCACCGGCGAGAGCAGTTCCACCATGCTGCTGTCAAAGGAGTCGCGGCCGGTGAGGGCCATCACGCCGTACAGCCGTTCGTCGGCGATCAGCGGGTGTCCCAGGAAAGACCGCGAGCCGCTGGCGAGAATCCACGGCGTGGGCAGCTCCTGGGGCAACTGGTTCGTCAGGTACGGCTGCCGCGTCTGGGCGATTCGCCCCACAAGCAGTTCGCCGATGCCCACCCGGGCTGTCGGCTGTGGCGCCGTTCCCCGGTTTTGCAGGACCAGTGTCTGTCCGTCATCATCGAGGGCCCAGATAAGAGCGAAATCCGCGTCGGTGTGGGCGGCCAGCGCATCGATGCAGAGCCTCAGACTGTCGCCCATGCTCTCGCCTGCCGAAAGGGCCACGCCGATCTCCGCATTAAGCGCCTGGATCTGTCGTTGCTGGCGCTCGGCGCGCTCCATCTCGCGGCGCTCGGTGATATCCCTGCCGATTCCCTGGACGCCGACGGGCTCCGACCCCCGATAGACCAACCAGTTGCTGATCTCGACCGGGACGTGGGCGCCGTCCTTGGTCTTGATATGACAGACCGAAACCTCGCTTGTACCGGGTCGGTGCCCCTGCGAGACAAAGTCGCGCGGCCGATCCGGATCGGAGTCACCCTCGGCCACGATCAGGTTGGTGGCCGTCATCTCGAGGAGCTCGCTCCTCGTGTAGCCGCTTATGCGTTCGAAAGCCCGATTAACCGCCGTGAACCGCCCGTGCATGTCGTGGGTGTAGACCATGTCGTTGGCGTTCTCGAATAGCTCTCGATAGCGTTCCTCGCTTTGTTCGAGCGCCTCCTGGGCACGCCTCTCGGCGATCAGCATCGCGACCTTGTCGGCTACTAGATGTACTTTCCCGGGAGGTTGGTGACACGGCTGATGGGAGGGAAGCCTCCGATGGCTGTGTGTCGACGGTGATGATTGTAGATGTGCAGCCAGCGGTCGAGGGCGGC
>WHTO01000247.1 GCA_009377665.1 Dehalococcoidia bacterium | reverse complement strand
CATACTGGTCCTTGTCGACCGTGAGCAGGGCGGCCGCGAGCGCCTTGCAGCCGAAGGCTATCGCCTGCACTCGGTGATGACGCTCGCCGAGATCGTCGAGACCCTCGCCGTCTAACTAGGCCGACGTGGCGTAGGTCTCGGCCGGGTCGACTTCGTTCGGCATGGGTTCACCCCTGGCGAAGCACTCCAGGTTGCGGGCAAAGACCTCCACCGCGCGGTCCAGCGCGAATGGTGACGACCCCGAGTTGTGCGGCGTTATGTAGACATTCGGCATGGCCCAGAGGGGACTGTCGGCGGGCAGGGGCTCCTTCTCGAAGACATCGAGCGCCGCACCCTTGATGACCCCATCGCGCAGCGCCTCGGCCAGCGCGGACTCGTCCACAATGGCGCCCCTGCCGACGTTCAGCAGCCAGGACGACTCCTTCATCAGCGCGAATTCACGCGGCCCTACCAGGCGATGGCTTTGCGCGTTGAGCGGTGCGCAGATCACCACGTAGTCGGAGCGTGCCAGGAGCGAGTCGAGGTCCTCTAGCCCCACCACCTCGTCGAGCAGCGGCGAGGGTCGTGGCGTGCGCCGCAGTCCAATCGTGACCATCTCGAAGGCTCGTGCCAGGCGCGCTACCTCATGGCCGATCGATCCGAGGCCGATGATCCCGCACGTCCGGCCCGTCAGCTCGTCCGCCGGCAAAAACTCCCAGGCCTTCGTCTGCCGGAACTCGGTCAGCCGCGGCAGGTTCTTGGCGGCGGCCAGCATGAAGAGCATGACCCACTGCGCTATCGGCTTCGCGTGGGACCCCCCCGCCATTCGACAGGCGGATCCCTCGGTCTGCGATCTGCCTGAACGCCGGATGATCCACCCCCGCCGACGAAGTATGGAACCACGCGAGCGGCACCTGGATGCGCTGGAAGAAATGACGAGCAGCCTTGAAAAAAAGATCGTTCGAAAGAAAGGCGGCGTCATAGCGTTCACCCGGGCCATCGAGATTGCCGTTGTCGTCAAGTCCGACCAGCTCGATACCGGGGTCTGCCTGGCGCAGCCGCCCGCCGTACCGCTCCTTCACCAGCGCCGACACCAGTACCCTCATGGGCCCTGCCCTTAGGACACGACCACCTTCTCGGCGGCCATCAGGAATCGGGACGACGCTAGATCGACGTAGTCCGCGCCACCGCCAAGCATCGCGTAGCCTCCTGGCGACATGAACACCTCATTCATCGCGTCGGCGCTCTTGAACCAAAGCTCCGCCACGCCGTCGAACTCGACTGGCAGACCTTCGACACCACCTACCGTCCTTGAGCGGACATGGCGGACGGCCTGTGGGACGCGATCGGCCAGCGGCGCCCGCATGGCGGTCCACAGGCGATCGAACTCTGAATCCGACAGTCCCTGCCGTCGCTTGAGAAGCCAGATGGCCTTGATCCCCTCTACTTCGGGAGAGCGGTCGAACTCTAATCGCGGCTCGGCCAGGAATACGGACATCCGCGTGAGGTCGATGAAGTTGCGGTCATCCTTAAGAGCAGCCTTAACCTCGGGGGTTCCTTTGGCCCCGCGGAAGTCCTCAAGCGAATCCCAGTACAGCTGGGTGACACCGTCGAACGGCGGAGGCCCAGCCGGAGACAGCGCGTGATTCTGAACGTAGCGCCTCACCCCCGCGATCCGGGCCGCTATCGGACCGTGCGTGTCGAGCCAGTAGGACTGGAACTCTTCGAGCGACAGCTGCGGTAGGCGGTTGATGCAGTAGTAGAGCGTGATCAAGAGCCGCCCGCCGCCTTGCGCCAGTCATCAAAGCCCGGCGTACCGGGCTCACGCTCTATCTGCACCGCCAGCATGAAACGTCCCACCATCGACCAGAAGCCGCCCGACACGGTCAACTCGACCAACTCGGCGTCGTCAAGGAACTCGGCGACGGTATTCCACGCTTCGTCGGTCAGGCGCCTATCCTCGACCTCGTCCGTGAAGCGGAGGACTGCTTTGTCACGTGGCCCCAGCGCATCCGACCCGGTCCAGTCCTTGACGGCTTCGATCTCGTCGTCCGTGAGCCCGGCACGCCGCGCGAAGGCCACGTGCTGTCCCCACTCGTAGTCCGCGCCGTTGCGCCAGGCGACGCGCATAATCGCGAGCTCCCGCCAGCGGGGGTCGAGCTTCGAACGCTCCAAAAGCGAATTGAGCAGGCGCATAAAATTGCGGAAAGAGCCGTCGGCGTTGGCGAGCGCCCGCAGCACGTTGAGGTTGCTCCCACGCTCTTCAAGACGCCGCAAAAGCTGCGAGACCTCACCATCGGTATCGCCGGATGTTCGATAAGGGACGCGGGCCATGCTGTCGAGGTTGATCCAGCGGGCCCGCTCGGTCAAGCCCGGCGGGCGGTCCTAAGGGACGCTTGGCTTATACTTGGCCTTGATCGCGCAGGTCAGCCCACACGATGCCAAGAGATTCGCGTAAAAGCCGACGACGTTCCCAGCGCAGCCCCCGGCAAGCCAATCCGCGGGTGTCGACGCCTATCGAGTCCGATCCGCCGCTCTTGGTGCCCGGAGTCACCGGCGATCTCGTTGCCGACGACTATGGAGTTCCCATCGAAGAGGATGATTTCGTTGCGGAACGCACCGAAGAGCCTCGCTTCAAGAGCCGCTACATGGCCGACCGCGAACGCCGCGACGCCCCCGTCGCCGGACGCAGGCGCACGCCCGACCACCGCTACGTCATCGGCGAGTTACGCAGGATAGCGCTGACCGCGTCGTTCATGATCGCCATCCTCGTCGTCGCGACCCTCGTCCTGCGCTGAGCCGCAACGACTACTTCAGGGTCTGGATAGCAACGAACGAGGCGACCGCCAGCGCGATCAGGCCATAGAAATCCAGGAAGAGTCCGTCGTAGACGAAGACGCTGCGGACGACGTAAGCAATCAGGATGGCCGCCACGGCGAACCACCTCACAGCGGTACCACGTCGATATTCGGCGGCGCGCTCCATGCCCTTCGCCGCCAGCCAGCCAACGCCCGCCGCGATCAGCAACGAGAAGAATCCAATCAATGATCGCCCGGGCGAGGCGAACGCCCACAGCAGGCCCAGCGGAATGCCACCGCCAACGGCAAGCGCGGTCATGCGTGCAAACAGCAACGGCCGCACCTCGTAGGCAACGCTCTTCGGCTCGCGTCCGCAGTCCGAGCAGCGAGCGCCCACCGGTGTCTGAACCAGGCAGCGAGGACAGATCGGCTTCTCGCAGCGCGAGCAGCGTAATGCTGTCTCTACGTCTGGATGGACGGCGCAGTAGACGGTCTCATCGGCTTGCGGCGGTACGGATGTCGGCGACACGTCGCTCATCGCCTCAGCTCAGAAGGGCCATCTGTCCCAACCGCTCGGCTTCGGCAAACAGCCGGTCGATGGACTCCTCGGGCAGTGGGACGGCCTGGCATCCGGGGAGCCGCTCCC
>WHTO01000246.1 GCA_009377665.1 Dehalococcoidia bacterium | reverse complement strand
GGTACCGCGCATCTTCTCCTTCGGCGATTGACACCCTCGAGCCCGCGATGGTGTCTAACGCGAGAGAACCCTCGCCCGACGACACCCCCTCCTTTGCCCCCTGAATGGAGCCACCGACCTGTAGGGCCAGGTGTCGCTCGATCGACCAAACCACACCCAGCCACCAAATGCAGACACCTGCCCCGGCTGGAACCCCGCCCGCCGGGGCCGATTCCACCGGTGCCCCACGGGCCCCGTCTACGCGAGGGCAACATCGCCCAGGACCTCAGGCGTAGCCCTCCGGCTTCCGCCTGTCCACACGGGGCAGCGCGCTGTCGAAGTTGACATCCAGCCCCGCCTGTAACAGCTCCAGGTACTGGTGCAGGATGCGCCCCGTGGCGCCCCAGACGTCGTGCCCCTCGTAACGGTAGATGTAGTTGATGTATTGGACGCCGTCCCGCTCCCGCGGCTCCTCGACAAGATTGCGCTCGTCGAGCAGGTGGACGATCGGGATCTCGATGATCTCGGCCACCTCCCGCTCGTGCAGGGTGAACGCGTAGGGCGAGGATGTGATGACCCCGACGACCGGCGTCACGTGGAAGTTCGTGATCGTCACGATATCGTCCAGCGAACCAAGCACCTCAACGTGGGAGCGGTCAACACCAATCTCCTCCTCGGTCTCGCGCAGCGCCGTCGTCAAAATATCGTTGTCCGCCGCCTCCACAGCACCGCCTGGGAAGGCAATCTGCCCCTTGTGATGCTCCACAAGGTCAGTTCGTCTCGTCACCACTACGTGCTGGCTACCGTCCCGCTCATAAAGCGGCAGAAGGACGGCCGCCCTTCGCCGGCCCTCCGGCAGCCTCGCCGGCTTGAAGATCTTCAGCAGGTGTCTCGTAACAGCCACAAAGTCCCGGCGCTCGTCCGATGGGATGCCCTGTTCGAAATCCTCCGCCGCAAGGAGGGAACTGTCCGGCTGGCCCGTATTCGTCTTCACAGCCCATTGATTATCGGCGAAGGCAGACATCTGACAGCGAAACGACAGAAGGGGCAGGACAATCGGCCCTGCCCCTTCGGAGGGGAACGACGAGGGAAGTTCACCTAAGCCGGGGCAAGGACCTTGCCTTTCATCTGCTCCTGACGCCACGCCTGGTGCTCAGGCTCCCTGTCTTTGAACTCGGGCATGACCTCTTTGGCGAAGAGCTCCATCGACTCCATGATGTGCTCGTGCTTGTTGTTGCCGGCCTGCGAGAGGAAGATCACCTCGTCCACGCCCACAGCCTCGATCTTGCGCAGGCGGTTGCGAATGTAGTCGGGTGAGCCAACACAGCCCCGCATGACGTCATCGCCATCGGGTGCGTAACCGGTACGGGCCTGCTGTCGGGCGGCGCGCATGGCGTCGATCGCGCTGGCGTCGAGACTCTTGTACTCCTTCCAGATATCCGCCTTGCCGGGCTGATGCGGCGGCCCACCGTAATAGTGAGCGAGGGCATACATGAAGAACCGCGACCCATCCAACCCGCGCTCGACCGCGACTTCGTCATCGGGATGACACATGAACGGACTGACTTGCGCCAGCTGAGGGTTAACGAACTCTCCGATGGGCTCGCACTCATCCCGAATGATGCGCCAGTACTCATCGACGCGAGCCTTGGACTCGGCGGTGTCAACGAAGTCGAAGCCGAGCGCGCCAATACCGAGCCGGGCTGCCAGGAAAACGGTTTCGCGCATCGAACAGGCTACCCAGAGCGGCGGGTGCGGCTTCTGTTTTGGCTTGGGCACGACGTTGCGCGCCGGCATCGAGAAGTACTCTCCCTCGAAGCCTTCGTAGGGCTCGTCGACCATCATGCGCACGATCTGTCCCAGAGCCTCACGCCACATAGCCTTCTTGTCTGCGCGCTCTACGCCGAAGCCGCCAAGCTCCATCTCGCTGCTCGACTCACCCGTGCCAAATTGGACACGCCCTCCGCTCAGCAGGTCGAGCGTGGCGATACGCTCGGCGACCCGAGCCGGGTGGTTGTACTTCGGTGGCAGCAGGGTGATGCCGTGCCCGAGGCGAATGTTCTTCGTGCGGGCCGCTGCCGCGCCGAGAATTACTTCGGGGGCAGGTGAATGCGAGTACTCTTCCAGGAAGTGATGCTCAACCTCCCAGACCGAGTCAAAGCCCAGCTTGTCGGCGAACTCGATCTGTTCGATAGTCTCGCGGATGATTCGTTCTTCATCCCCCTCGTTCCATGGTTTGGGGAGCTGTAGCTCGTAGAAGAGGCCGAATCTCATTGCTTCACCTTCCCTTATGCTGCCTTGCAGAGCACGGTGAAGACAGCGTAAACAAAACTGTCCCGCGGGACAATAAGTTAGGTAACGTGTCATCAGCATGAACGGTCACCCAGACGACGATGGCAGAAGGGCGCGCGGCGTCGCGACCCGTGAAACCATCCTCGATGTTGCCACCCGCCACTTCGCAAAGCACGGATACCGC
Source organism: Dehalococcoidia bacterium (assembly GCA_009377665.1). Taxonomy (GTDB): domain Bacteria; phylum Chloroflexota; class Dehalococcoidia; order WHTO01; family WHTO01; genus WHTO01. Next base: position 985 of record WHTO01000246.1, on the reverse strand, counting down.
CGAACGCTGCTCGAGGAAGTTGCCGCGGACGCCGGCGTTTCCAAGGGTCTGATCCGCTTCCATTTCGCGAGTAAAGACGGCCTGGCCGTCGAAGTCCTGCGCCGACTCCAGCTCGAGGAGGCCCGGTGGATTGCCGAGGCCGCGGGCCATAAGGAGGACCCGCCCGGTGCCCTGGCAAGGCTACTCGAGCGCCAGCACATGCATCGCACCGACCGCACAGACCTCGCCGCAGTGACGGCGGCGCTGGCGATGGAAGCGTCTCAGAAGCCTGCCGTCCGCGAACAGCTGGCCAACGCCTACACGTGGTACCGCGGACAGGTCGAGAAGGTCGTCGAGGCCGGCCGGCACGAGGGCATCTTCCGTGACGACATCAGCGCCTCCGCCCTTGCCGGGCTCTTCCTGGCAGCCCTGGACGGCGTTTACATGCACCGCCGCCTGGGCTACGAAGGACTGCAGCCTGTCAGAGACTCGATCCCTGCCCTCCTCGCGACACCGGTCAGGGCCTGAAACTTAAAGCGTGCGGACGAACTGCTCGATCTCGGCAGCCGGTCGCGGTCGGGCCGTATAGTCGGACGCGGGGTAACCGAAAGCGATAAGCGCCTGGGCGACAAACTCGGCTGGCAAGTCGAGGGCATCGCGAACGGCCTCCGGCGCAAAGAGCGGGGCTGAGATCCAGAACGTAGCTATACCGGAGTCGTGGGCCACGAGCATTATGTTCTGTAGGGCCGCCCCCATGCTCTGCGACGCCATCTGCCACTCTGCAGTATGGCGGCGCTGATCGGGCCACTGCCGCAGCCTTTCACCAACAATCCCGCACAATACAAGGCCCGGCGCAGAAGTGATCTGATCACGGGACTTCTTCAGCAGCTGGCTAACTTTCGCCGCTGGCACGCCATCCCGCTGGAGGTCTTGCCGCCAGGCCTGTCCCATCTCCTCGGCCAGCCTTTCACGCAGCTCGGCACTCCTGAGAACGATGAAACGCCAC
>WHTO01000245.1 GCA_009377665.1 Dehalococcoidia bacterium | reverse complement strand
GCCGACGTCTACAGCATGTTCATCTGCCTGGCCGAGGTCGGGCAGCTCTATGCCGATCCGTCGGCCGAATTGCCCACTTTGTCGTTTTCCTTCCGCGACTATGTGCTGAAGCTGAAGGCAAACGAGAGCACGTCCGTCTTCGCGGCGTCCGAGCGATACTGGCTCACGCGTCTTGATTCACTCTCAGCGGCTCCCGAACTGCCGATCGTATCGACGTCGCCCGAGGGTGCGCCGCGTTTCGCGCGGCGCCATCTCCATCTCCCCGCGACGCGATGGCAATCGCTCAAGAACCTAGCCAAACATCTTGGCTTGACGCCATCTGTGGCGCTGCTCGCGGCCTTCGCCGAGGTCCTCCGCGCCTGGAGCCGCAACCCTGCCTTCACACTCAACCTGACCCTCTTCAACCGCGCTCCGGTCCATCCCGAGATCGACCGCGTGATGGGCGACTTCACCGCCACGCTTCTTCTTGATCTTGGCGCATGCGCTGCTCCTGACGCGCCATTCCACACCCGCGCGACGCGGATCCAGGACCAGTTCTGGGCCGATTACGAACACGCTGATTTCACCGGCGTGCGCGTGTTGCAGCATCTCTCGCAGAAACGCCGCGCCGCCGTCGCCATGCCGATCGTCTTCACCAGCGCCATCGGTGTCGGCGACGTCGGGCAGAAACTCGACACGGCCGGAGGCATGCTGGGCCGCCCCACCTATGGGATTACTCAGACACCGCAAGTCCAGATCGATCATCAGGTCTTCGAGCTTGATGGCGGCTTGGGTGTTAACTGGGATGTCGTTGAGGGCCTGTTCGCGCCGGGCGTGATCGAGGCGATGTTTGCGGCCTATGCAGCCCTGCTCGAACGGCTGGCCGATGACCCGGCGGCCTGGAACGAGGTCCAGCCCGTCGCGCTGCCGGCCGAGCAGCGCGCGGCGCGCGCGGCCGCCAACGATACCGCCGCCGATCTCGGCCCCGACGATCTCCTGCACCACCCGGTCCTGCGCCAGGCGCTCGCCACACCCGACCGCATCGCCGTCGTGGCGCCCGATCGCGCGCTGACCTATGGCGAGCTCGTCGGCCGCGCCCTGGCCTTGTCCCGCAATCTTGCGGGCTTTGCCGAGCCCGACGCGCTGGTCGCCATCGCCCTGCCCAAGGGCTGGCCACAGGTCGTGGCCGCGCTCGCCACCCTGATCGCCGGCGCCGCCTATGTCCCCATCGACCCGGATCTGCCCAAGGTCCGCCGCGACACCCTCCTGGCCGAGGCCAAGCCCGTCGCGCTGCTGTCGTCCGCCGACCTGATCGCCCAGATGGCGACCGGCCTGCCCGCCTTCGCCGTCGAGGACGCCCAGCCCGAGCCCCTGCCCGATACCCTGCCGGTGCCCGGCCAGTCGCCCCTCGACCTCGCCTATGTGATCTTCACCTCCGGCTCCACCGGGACCCCCAAGGGGGTGATGATCGATCATCGCGCCGCCCTCAACACCATCCGCGACATCAACCAGCGCTTCGCGGTCGGCCCCGACGACAGCGTCTTCGGCCTCTCCGCCCTCTCCTTCGATCTGTCGGTCTACGATCTCTTCGGCCCGCTCGCCTGCGGTGGACGCCTCATCCTGCCCGCCCCGCACGAGAACCGCGATCCGGAAGCCTGGGCCCGCTGCCTGCGCCAGCATCCCGCGACCCTTTGGAACACCGTCCCGGCGCTCTGGCAGATGCTGGTCGAGCACGCGCCTGATCTGCCGCACCCGCCACGCCTGGTCATGCTCAGCGGCGACTGGATCCCCCTCGACCTCGTGCCGAGATCCAGGGAGCGCTTCCCCGCTTCCCGGCTCGTCTCGCTCGGCGGCGCCACCGAGGCGGCGATCTGGTCGATCGTCCATCCCATCGACAGCGAGCTCGCCGCCGACTGGCATTCGGTCCCCTACGGCAGGCCGCTGGCCAACCAGCGCTTCCACATCCTCGACCACGCCTTCCACGACAGGCCCGACTGGGTGCCGGGCGAGCTCTTCATCGCCGGCGATGGCTTGGCGCGCGGCTACTGGGGCGATCCGCAGCGAACCCAGGACCGCTTCGTCACCCATCCCGCGACCGGCGAGCGCCTCTATCGCACCGGCGATCTCGGCCGCTACAGGCCGGGCGGGTTGATCGAGTTCCTCGGCCGTGACGACCACCAGGTCAAGATCGCCGGCCACCGCATCGAACTCGGCGAGATCGAGGCCGCGCTGGCCAGCCATCCCGCCGTCGCCCGCGCCGTCGCCCATGCCATCGGCACGCCGCCCGCCCCGCGACGGCTCGCAGCCTATGTCGTGCCCGCCGACCCTGCCGCTCCACCGACGCCCGACGAGCTGCGCGCCCACCTCGCCGAGCGCCTGCCAAGCTACATGGTGCCGCGCCACATCCTGGCCATCGACGCCATCCCCCTCTCACCCAACGGAAAACTCGACAAAGCAAAACTTCCAACCATCCAAACTCAACAGGTGAGCCTTGGCGTCAGTGAATTGCCGCTCTCAAAGGATGAGGCATTGCTCGCCAAGCTGTGGGGAGAACTCCTCTCACTCGACCAGGTGAAGAGGAGCGACCACTTCTTTGAGATTGGCGGCAATTCGCTGCTCGCCGTCCGTATGGTCAACGGCTTGCGCGAGCGCCATCACCTCGCCTTACCTCTCAGGCAAATCTTTGCCGATCCGGTCCTGGCAAACCTCACATCGCACCTTAGGCCGGTCGATGGCGAGATGAGCGTCGACCTCACCACGCTCGTCGACGGCGAAGCGGGCCAGCCGCTGTTCTTCGTGCTGGACTCGCTCAGCGAGGGCCGTGCCGTCGTCGATATTGCCGATTGCTGGCTGCCGGGCCGACCGCTCGTGGCGGTGTCCGGCCGGATCGATGCGGAGGGACCTGAGGCGCTTCCAGCCTATATCACGAAGGCAGTCGCGGCGATTCGGCAGCGTCAACCGAACGGCCCCTATGGACTCGCCGGTTATAGCACGGGAGGCCTCCTCGCATGGGAGATCGCTGCTTCGCTCGAGCGGGCAGGAGACTCGGTGTCGACTGTAACGATGATCGACAGTCGCCCTCTCCCGAGCGCGCTGGCACGGAACCGCGAGGCGATATCGCGCATCCTCAGCCGTGCCGTCTCTGGTGGAGACGACACGTTGGCCGGCCATCTCAGCAGCACCATCGCCGCAGTGTCCCACGCGCGCCTCGCCAAACTCAAAGCACCGGTGCGCCTCCTCCAGGCTGAGAAGCAACCCGGCGATCTCTGGGATACCGCCATCGCTTGGCGCAATCGCCAAACAGCGCTCGCCGTCGAAACAATCGGCGGAGATCACTTCACTTGCGTCCGAGCTCCCTATGCGAGCGCTCTTGCCGGTCTCCTACAGGCACCGTCCGGCGCGCGGATGACGGAGATGGCGAAATGACCTCATCTCCCTGGATCGTGGGCGACGGACCGGCT
>WHTO01000244.1 GCA_009377665.1 Dehalococcoidia bacterium | reverse complement strand
CCAACGCGCATCGCGCAGCACGCGCGCCGAGGTCTTGAGTGCGGGATCGCCTGTGGTGCCGGGGGCGATGGTGCTGAGAACGTGCGTCGCCCTACCGAACGCCTCGGCCGGCAGTGCCGCGGTGCCGTCGAACAGATGCGCCTCGAACCCCTGCTGGTTCAACTCGTCTGCCTTTTCACTCGTCCGGCAGGTCCCGGCCACGCTCCAGCCCGCCGCCCGGGCAAGCTTGGCGATTTCAAGGCCGCAGTAGCCCAGGCCGAAGATGAAAAGACGTCCTGCCATCTTGTCAGGATCGCCGCGACGCGGTTCTTTTCAAGGATGTTGTTTTCCCGTTCGGCGTTGCTCGTGATGGCCGCGCCGATCGGGCCCCGAGGTGGCCCGAGCGCGGGGAAGAGTCGCCCACCATTTGCGTCACTACAATGAATGCACCAACCGCGGGCGCGCAAAGAGCCGTGAACGGAACGACTTACTGCCCGCGGGATATGGATGCGATCTGCATGCCAGCCCAATCCGAGGTAAAGGATTTTTCGCGCATACCTTGAGTCCTACGATTGCAGTATCCGTATGCCGAACAAAGTACGGGCGCTTCCGCAAGCGACCGAGCGGGCTCGCCGCCTGCGTCGAGAGTAGCTGTGACCGCTTAGTTGGCTTTCCCAATCTCAAGTTGATCATCGTTCCCCAGCATGTACTATCGCAGTCGTACGCTGGGGTGTTTGTTGCTTCCCGCCTGCGGACTTCGATCAAGCATTGCTGATTCCAGGCTGGTCGCCTGACTCATCCTCTGGTCGTGACGGTCGTCTTTACGGTCGTCGCCGTTGAGGTCACGAGCGCCATGGAACCTCTTGGAGGACATTCTGCAACCGTAGGATGGGATCCTGGCCCGCGTGCTCAGGAGCGCTTGAACGCGCTGTTCAAGCGCTACCGCGCGGGCGTCGGCGCTTGCCTCGAGCCGATCGTCCGCCAGTACAACCCGTTGATGCTCGAGGGTGAGCAGGACGAGTATCGCAAGATGCTCGAGCTCAGCGCAAAGATGAACGTGGTCGGTCACGCCTGCGCGGAGATCGGCGGCTTCGACTACGACGAGCGCCGCCACATGATCGGCAGCCTGTTCGGCGCCTGCTGCTTCTTGGCCGACAGCTTCATTGACGACTTCGGCGAGGAGGCCACCCGCGACTACCTCGAGCGACTGGGCACGCTGCTGACAGAGGGCTGGTTCGACCCGAAGACCGACCGCGAACGGCTGTTCTTCGTGATCGCGGCCAGGTTGTTCGCCGAGCGCGACGTTCTGCACCCCATCGTCCGGCAGGCAGTGCTGCAGCTCTACATGGCGCAGAAGCAGGACGTGGAACTCAGGGCCACGCGCAGAGACGGCCGTCGGCTGGCCCGCGCGCAGCTCAACATGCTGAAGCGCTGCGCTCGCAACCGCAGCGGCCACGCCATCCTGGTGCTGTCGGCCTTCGTGCTTCCGGAGCTGCGGCTCGACTACCTGGCGCGGATGTTCTGGGCCGGCGCCCTGATCATGTACATCGACGACCACGGTGACTGCTGGTCCGACCTCAAGAGCAATCGCCTCACTTTTATGAATCAGGTGGGCAACCCCGAGCGCACTTTGAGGCGCCTATTCCACGCCCACATCGGCCAGCTGGCCTCGGGGCTGCCGGACGGCGATGGGCGCGACCTGCTGATCGCCTTCCTCACCCGCTACTACCTCACGAGGATAGAGAAGCACCGCCAACAGCGGGTGAAGGGGGCCTCCCCCTGGGCGATCTATGAGTGAAGGCATTCCCACCTCCCGCGTCGCGCTCGTCGACACGATCGGCCTGCGGATCCAGGAACTGCACGCCTCCGGCAAGCTCGCCGGCGACCAGCCGCTGCTGCGAATCGACAACAGCGAACGGGCGCGGCAGGCGCCGTTCCAGTTCGACGCTGCGCGGGGACAGCTTCACCGTACCGGCTGCCGGGCCATCCCGCCCACCTCGCGCTCGGCCCTCTACGGCGTTTGGGAGATCGGGACGGACGGCGCGGCCGTCGCCTGCCCGCGCTGCAATCCCATGGGCAAGCCCGCTGCGGCGGAGCCCGAAGCCACGCCGCAGCAAAAGGCCAAGCAGACCGAAGAAGCCAAGCAGGACGAGTCCGCACAGCCCGAGGCCAAGCAAGGCGAGGCCAAGGCTGAGGCCGTCGGAGGCCGCCCGCAGGACGACCAGGCGGTCGACATCCTGTACGGGGTTCTTTCCATCGTCAGTCAGTTCGGTAGCGTCCTGCGTGAGCGCGGCCAGGAGTACCGCAAAAGCGGCGCCGGGGCAGCACTTGGCGACCGCATCGAGAAGATCTACGCCGAGGTCAACGAGAGTGAGCGGAGTGTCCTGGACGTGCTGACCACCTCACTCGGCACCCTCGCCGCGGCCCTCCGTGAGATCGAGGGCGGCCTCAACAGCGAGCGGACCCGCGGCGCCGGGCCGCGCGGCGCCGAGCCGTCGGCGGCCCGCCCGCGGCAAGACGAAGCGCAATAGGAGGCCACCCATGCCGAGGATCGTCATCTCGTTGAACCTGGGCCCGATGGTGAAGATCGAAATAGAAGGCGACAGCTGTCCTGAGATCGTCGAGGCGCTGACCGGCTTCGAAAAGCTCAACGACACCGTCGACAGCATGTTCTCGGATCTCGCCCAGCGCGTCTTCCCCGAGGGCGTCCCCTCCGGCGAAAAGGATGCGTCATGACCCGTCGGCGGATCGACTTCGAAGGCCATCCCGACCTCACCACCCAGTTGCGGCTGCATCCCATCAAGTTCGAGGTTGCGGCCAGCGGCACGGTCGAGCTGGCGCTGGGGGATGTCCATCTGCGCTTCGACGAGATCCCCATTCACATGCGCATCCCGTTCCTGCACCGCCGGGTGCTGGCGGGCTCGATCGGCCCGTTCGGCGTGCATATGAAGCCGGTGGACGCGCGCATCCGAGCCTCCGAGATGGTGACCCGTGGCGTCATCGGCGGCGAGAAGTCCGGGGTTGACGTTCGTGTCGAGGGCGCCTGCCGGGCCACCGTCGAGATCTCGGAGAAGTCCGGCAAGGAGAAGTCGGAATGATGCCCGTCCATCACCATCGGCGAGGGCGACATCGCGGCGTGGTCACCGATGTCTACCATCACATCGTCTGCCGTCATCAGGTGGAGATCGAGGTCTGGCCGGCGCGTGCCGAGGTCCACTTCGGCGACGACTGGACCGCCAACGTCGCGACCACCCAGGTCCGCTTCGAGGCCCAGGTCTACAACTCGACCCAGGGATACGTCTGGGACGTGCGTGACATCAACGGCGGGCCCGGGCAGGGCACGATCGACGCCTCGGGCCTCTATCGCGCTCCGCCCAAGGGCGCGCTCGCCAGCGGGACCACCGAGCTGGTTGTGGCGAGCTCACGGGAGGATCCGCTGCGCAAGGCCTTCGCGTGGGTGACCCTGGTGGGCCTCGGCCCCAGGCT
>WHTO01000243.1:1604-3477 GCA_009377665.1 Dehalococcoidia bacterium | reverse complement strand
GTAGAAGTTGTGCTTATCCTTCTGGGTCGAGGTACAGCTCGTGCTGGTCCCGGAGCCACTATTTGTGTCCGTGGCGACTTCACCACCGTCGGCGCAGGCGTTGGCCGGTGTAGTCTGGTAGCCGTTGTTGTCGCCGGCAGAGCTGGTCACCGCCGCCTGGGCCGTGCAGCTAACGAACGGGGCGCTCGGCGGCGGCGGAGGCGGCGCCTCGCCGCCAACGGCGGCCACGGCGTCGATCAGGCCATAGCCATAGGAGGTGTCACGCCCCGCCGCACCGAGGTCGGTCGCGGTCTGCTGCAGGCGGGTGCGGATCTGGCTCGCCGTGATGCTGGGGTTCGCCGCCTTGACGAGGGCGGCAAGACCGGCAACGTGCGGCGTCGCCATCGAGGTGCCATTGAGGGTGGCGTAGCTGTTGTTGGGGTAGGTGGAGCGAATGCTGACGCCGGGCGCCGCGAGCTCAACCTGGGAGCCGCGGCTGGAGAACGACGCGACGGCGTTGCTCGAATTGGTGGCGGCTACGGCGATTGCCGAGTCGTACATCGCCGGATAGCCGACGGTGTTGGCGCCGGGGCCGTTGTTGCCGGCAGCGACTACCACCAGGACGCCCGCGGCGTAGGCGTTGTCGACCGCGGCTTTCAGGGCCGGGTCGTTACAGCCCGCGCCGAAGCAGCCGAGGCTCATGTTGATGATGTCGGCCTTGGTGCCGCCGCCAAGGCCGGTGGCCCACTCGATCGCCTTGACGATGTCGCCAAAGCTGCCGCTGCCCTGGGCGTTGAGGACCTTGAGGCCGTACAGGGAAGCCTCCGGAGCAACGCCGACCAGACCGATACCGTTGTCGGCAGCGGCGATCGTGCCGGCTACGTGGGTGCCGTGGCCGTTGTCATCCTCGTAGTTGTTGTTGTCGGGATTGGCGACGAAGTTCCTGCCGCCGGCGATGTTGACCTCGAGGTCCGGGTGGTCGCTGTCGAAGCCGGTGTCGATGACGGCTACTTTGGTGCCCGCGCCGGCGTTGCCGGTGACATTAACCGCGTTTTCGGCGCCGCCCCAGACCCGCTCGGCGTTGATCTGGTCGACGCCCCAGTCGATAGCGTTGACCAGGGTAGCTTTCGGCTCGATGCGGATGTTGAAGAAGCGGCCGCTGAGCTGCATGAGGTGATCGACGGCGCGCTGAGGCAGCTCGACCGAGATCGTGTTGGACGTCTCGAACTCCCAGCGGACGTTGCCACCGACGTTGTTGATGAAGAAGCGGTCTGTGTAGTTGGCGCGGCTGGGGAGGTCGATGAAGACGCGGACGTAGTCCGGCTGCTGGGCTCGAGACCGTTCCGGCGAAAGGCCGGACACCATGAGAGCGCTAACGAGCGTCAGAAGAAAGAGCAATCGTTTCAATGGTGTATCCTCGGTCGCCCGCATTGTTGCATCGGTATTGCGACCCGTCAAACGAAAAAGATGGCCTTGATATGACCAGGCCTCGTTCATATATAGGTCGGAAGCTCGCGAGGATTGCTGAAGGTTTTGCGCAGGGGTTGGCAGGAGGGGTTTTTACTCGGTTTCGGCGACGGCCTTGTCCCCTCGCGCTCGGACTGCTGAGGGCAACGTCGTGCGCCAGAGGACGGCGAGTCCGACGAGGCTGACCGGCACGATGAGGAAGAAGTGCAGGGCGAGAGAGTAGGCTGCCGCTGCAGCCTCCGGGACATGAGCCTTGACCAGCGCCTCGGTGGCGAGGATCTGGAAGGCGCCGACGCCGCCCTGGGCCAACGGCACCGAGAGTCCAACGTTCGCCGCCGCGCCCGCGAAGGCGATCGTGAGCAAGGAAGCATTGAGGTCGAAGGCGCGGGCGACGAGCAGGTACATCGCCAGCTCGAAGCCCCAGGCG
>WHTO01000243.1:0-1594 GCA_009377665.1 Dehalococcoidia bacterium | reverse complement strand
CCAGCGTCGCGACAATCGCCAGGCCGAAGCGGGACGGGCTGGTGAGGACGGAGAAGCCGGTAAGGAAGGAACCGCCGAGGGAGCCGATTTGCTCGCGCAGGCGGTCGCGAAGCAGAGGCACGGGGATGCGCCCGAAGGTGTTCAGCAACTGAGGCTTGTTCGCGATCGCCGTGCAGATGACGAAGCCGGCCAGCGTGCCCGCCGCCAGCAGCAGGCCGAGGGTCAGGTAGCCGGCGCTGCTGTCGACAAGCAGCAGGCCCCAGAGCAGGAAGGTCGCGAGCACCAGGCCGTCGAAAAGCCGCTCCATGAGCAGGGCGCCAAAGGTGCGCATCCGCGGCACGGCGTAGTGCTCGGCGAGGTACTCGGCGCGGACCAGCTCACCCGCCCGTAGCGGTAGCAGGTTGTTGCCCGCGTAGCCGATCAGCACGGACGGGACAAGCTGCCGCGTCGTCAGCTCGTGATGCGGCGCCAGGAAGACGCTCCAGCGCAGGGCCCTGAAGACGACCGAGACGCCGAAGAGCGCTAATGCAGGGACGACGTAGGCATAGTTGGCGCCTGCCAGCGCGTCTACAACCTCGCCGATGTCGATCGAGAGGATGAAATAGGCTGAGAAGACGACGCTGACCGCTACCAGGACCAGCAACTTCAGCCAGCGACTTGCCCGTTCGGTGGCCAGCATCGCGGCAATTCTAGCAGGCGTCAGCTTGACGTCCTGCTTAGCGCATGTCGCCGATGTAGCAAAGGTCGTTCAGGAGCGAGAGGATGGTACGCGGCCCGCGAAATTCGATGGCCGAGAGCGAGCCCGCTTCGACCTGGAAGCGCTCTGCGTCCTCCAGCGGGATCGAGAGCGCCTTACAGATGAGGGCGCGGACCGGCAGCTCGTGGCTTACGAGGACAATGCTCACGTCCGGCGGATGCAGCTCCTTGAGCACCTCGACGGTCGACCAGGCGTACTCCTGGATCATCGCGAAGGAGTCGAGGCCGGCCTGGCCGGGTGGCAGCGTCTCCGGCATGACCGTGGTGAGGGCAGGGATGGTCTCGAAGCCGGGGAGGGCGAGGGCCGCGGTCAGCATATCGGCCGTCGCCCGTGCCGCTGCCAGCGGGCTCGCGTAGAGCGCGGTGATGGTCGGGCCGGGCAACGACACCAGCTCGCGGCCGATCCCTTCAGCCTGGCGCCGGCCCAGCTCGCTGAGGCCGGGGTCGCTGTGGCCGCTGAAGTCGGGCAGAAAGCTCGTGTCCTCGAGGTCGCCGGCGCGTACCAGCCAGAGGCGCGTCGTAGGAAAGCGCGGCGGCCGCGGTTCGGCTTCGCTCATGGCCGTAGGACCCGCAATCGCTCGACCTTAGGGCCTCTCATTTCCAGGACGGTGACCTGGAAGCCGGGCAAGGTCAGGGTTTCGCCTTCGTGCGGTATGTGGCCGAGGCGGGCGAGGACGAAGCCGGCGATCGTGTCGTAGGGACCTTCGGGAATGTCGAGGCTTAGCTCTTCGCGCGCCTCTTCGACGCTGAGGCCGCCGTCGACCTGCAAGGTGCGGTCGTCGATGGGGAGAATCTCGCGTTCACGCGGACGCAGTTCGTCGCTGACCGGGCCGACCAT
>WHTO01000242.1 GCA_009377665.1 Dehalococcoidia bacterium | reverse complement strand
GCCGCCCTCGACCGCTGGCTGCACATCTACAATCATCACCGTCGACACACAGCCATCGGAGGCTTCCCTCCCATCAGCCGTGTCACCAACCTCCCGGGAAAGTACACCTAGTACCGGTGTCGCGCCGCCGCTCGCAGTCCGCCGCCGAACGCTGGCGGGAGATGGTAGACGCCGAGGAGGCCCAGACCGAGGCCCTGCGCACCGACCACCGCGGTGACTACTGGGGCCCGATAACGGCCAACTTCCGGGATGATCCCCGCCGCGAGGGCGACGCCCTTGTCGAGGCGCTGGCCGGCCTTGTTGATGCTGACTCGACGGTGCTCGACGTCGGCGCCGGGGCTGGCCGGCTCGCCCTGCCCCTTGCTCTGCGTTGCCGCGGGGTTGTCGCTGTCGAGCCCTCGGAGGCGATGTGTCATGCGTTCAGCGAACAGGCGGCGCAGCACGGCATCGAGAACTACGACCTCGTGCAGTCGAGCTGGGAGGACGCGCGCGTCGAGCCCGCCGACCTGGCCTTCGCCGCGCACGTCGTCTACGTCATCAGGGCCGTCGGCGAGTTCATCGACAAGCTCGCCGCGCACGCCACCGGGACAGCGGCCCTGGTAGTCACCCACCGCGCCCCGGTTTCGCAGTTCGACCAGTGGTGGAGCGCCGTCCACGGCGTGGAGCGTCTGCCACTGCCTGCCCTCCCCGAGCTCCTCGACCTGCTCTGGGAACGCGGCGTCTACCCAAATGTCCGTATGTTGCCGTCCTATGAGCCTGCAGGGTTCAAGGACGAGGGCGAAGCCTTCAGCGCGCTGCGGCACCGCCTCTTTATCGGCAGCGAGCAGTCGGAGAGCGGCGAACGCCTGCGACGTGCCATCCCGGAACTGCTCAAGCCGAGCGAGCGCGGCCTCGTGCTGAAGAAGCCCCACGTCCACCAGCTGGCGCTGGTCCACTGGCCGGTGGGCGGGTAGGACGCGCCGGGCTACATACCGACCAGACGTTTTACAGCGCCTGCCAGAGCCGGCGGCCGTCGAGCTTGACGACGCGGCCGAAGCCCGGCCAGGGGAAGTGGCCGCCGATCGCCAGCGCGCCCTCATTGAGCAGGCGCTCCGCCATCTCCTCGCGGCTGCGGCAGGCGAGCGCGGGGTCGATGTCAAAGACGACCTCCCAGTCGCTTTCAGTCAGCTGCAGTGGATGATGAGCGAGGTCGCCGATGATCAGGGCGCGCTCGCCCCGGCTGACGATTGCCAGGCAGGAGTGGGCGGGGGTGTGGCCGGGGGCCGGGACCATCGTCAGGGAAGGGCTGATCACATAAGCCTGGTCCACCAGCTCAAGCTGATCCGAGCCCTCGAGCGGAAGGACGCTGTCCTGGATGTAGTCAATCTGCCTGCGCTCGGGATCGGTCGTGAAGTAGTCCCATTCGTTGCGAACGATGATGTAACGCGCGCGCGGAAACGTGATCGCCCGCTCGCCGTCGCGCTCGACCGTGTTCCAGCCAACGTGGTCAACGTGGAGGTGGGTCGTCACGACGATGTCGACGTCCTCCTCGCGAATACCGGCGACGCGCAGGTTCTCCAGCAGACTGCCCGCCGGATAGCGGTCGCGGGCCTTATCGCCGAGGCCGGTGTCGACCAGGATCGTCTTTCCCGCGTCGCGCAGCACGAAGGACGCCACCGTGATCTCCATGCGTCCCGTCTCCGGCTCCATGTACTGGCTCCAGCGCGCGAACTCTGCCGGATCCACCTTCGGATAGAGGAAACTGGCTTTGGTCCTGATCGCCGCATCCCGGACCGGCGTGATGCTGATGTCCCCGACGGTTATCGTCTCCGCCATCGTCTGCCTTTCTCCGCGTCCCGCGCTGGGGGAGTGGGTCAGTGTGGGTGGATGCCGCCGTCGGCGAGGAGCGTCTGCCCGGTGAGGAAGCCGTTGCGGATCGCCGCCACCGTGAGGTCGGCGATCTCGGCGGCGCGCCCGAAGCGGCCCAGCGGGATCAGCCCCTTGATCCGTTCGAGCTCCCGCTCGTCGCCCATCCGCGAGAAAGCATCCGTCATCGTGAAGGCCGGCGCCACGACATTGACGGTGATGTTGTCTGGTGCGAAGGCGCGCGCCATGTAGCGCATCAGGCCGATCACCGCGGCCTTTGTCGCCGAATAGTGCGGTCCGGCCACGCCACCGTTGATCGCAGCCAGCGACGACAGCAGGATGATGCGGCCCCACTTCCGTTCGCGCATGCCCGGCACAACCATCTGCGAGAGGAGGAAGGCGGCCCTGGCGTGCGTGTTGATGGCGTCTTCCCAATCCTCCAGCGTGACTTCGTCGAGGGTGAGCCTCTTCGCGCCGCCCGCGTTAGAAACCAGGATGTCGATCTCTCCGAGGCCATCGCGGGTGCTATCCACCATGCGTTTCAGGTCGTCAGCCTGGCTCACGTCGCCGCCGACGCTGATCGCCCGCCCTCCGCTTTCTCTGATCCGCCCGGCCAGCCCCTCCGCCTCGTCCTTACTGCTCAGATAGCCAAGCGCGACAGCCACACCTTCGGTCGCCAGGCGCTGCGCCACCTCGTATCCAATGCCGCGGCTCGCGCCGGTGACGAGGGCCACACGACCGTTGAGGTTGAGTACGTCGTTCTCGTTCATAGCTCCAATCGTGCGGAAGGCAGTCGTTAGGTCAAGCGCGAGCGAGGCGGATGGCATCACTTCCACCGGCGGCAGGATCCTGTAGTGGCCCGCCTGTAGCCGTTGTTACGAGCAGGCCTTGCGTTCATGCCTACATTAATGTGGGGGGTGCGATGACAAACGAGGCGAACGAGAAAATAGTGACGGACTTTTGCGCGAGCTGGGCTGCGCTCGACATCGACCGGATCATGGCCTACTTCAGCGACGACATCATCTATCACAACATGCCGGCGGAGCCCGTCCAGGGCACGGACGCCGTGCGCGAAGCAATCAACTCCTTCCTTCCGCAGACCGCCTCCAGCCGCTGGGAGCTCAAGAAGGTCGCGTCGCCGACGACTCAGTGTTCGTGGAGCGAGTCGATCACGTCGTGAAGAAGGACGGCTCCGCCGTCCACGTGCCCTTCGTGGGCATCTTCGAGATGCGGAACGGCAAGATAGCGCACTGGCGCGACTACTTCGACGTCCAGACATGGGACCGCCAGGCAGCTGCGAGCAGCCGCCCCGAGGGGTGACGCGCGATCTGACCGTTTCTCGATCCGGGGGTACGATCACCGAATGTTCACCGGCATAGTCCAGGAGATGGGAGCGGTCCGCGAGGCCGGGCCCGGTTACATCGTTGTTGAGTGCCGTAAGGTCCTGCGCAACACCAAGCTGGGCGACTCGGTGGCCGTCAACGGGCTCTGCCTGACCATCGTCGAGATGGACGAAAGCAGCTTCCGAGCCAACCTGATGGCCGAGACCTACAGGCGCAGCAGCCTCGGTGCACTGCCTGTCGGCAGCCGCGTCAATCTCGAGCCGGCGATGCTGGCTGGCGAGCGGCTGGGCGGGCACAT
>WHTO01000241.1:1507-3500 GCA_009377665.1 Dehalococcoidia bacterium | reverse complement strand
AAGAGGGAGGTTGGGAACTCACCGGCAATTAGCAGATTGCCCTGGTTGATCGCGGTCAGTACGGTCCCGACGACGGCAGCGGTCAGAATGGACCGCCTTAGCAGGGGCCAGTAGCGAAGAGTGCAAGGCAGACATCTTGCCCGCCCCTCCACCGCGAACCTGGCAGTCCTCCTTCTGCATCGGTCGCAGTTCTCCGGGGTTGTGGCCTCCATTTATGTGAGGCTATTCAGGGTTGCCAGGGCCCTCCCTATTGGGGCGGCAATTCCGTAGTTGAGGGTCCAGCCTGCTACGTGAAGACTCCGATAGCCGGCAACGCCGCTTGGTTCTACAAGGCGATCTGCTCGGCTTCCAGACGTGAAGTCGCGACGACGCCCAGTCCTCCACCCCAGATGCCAGGCGCCAACGGCTTGTCCGGGTGGACCGGGCCACAGTTCATCAGTTTGCCGGCCATCTCGTTCTCGCGGAGCCAGGCAAAGTGGGCTGCCATGGACGTCGTGTCCTCGGGAGGCCGCGGCTTGCTCGTTGGTTCGAGCATGATGAGGTGTACCTGAGCGTTACTCGCCCGGCCGAGCAGTTCTTCACGGGTGAGCTTCACGTCGCTGATGTCGCCGTCGAACGGCGTATCCTGGGCCTGGACCCGCTTGAACATTGCTCTTCCGACGTAACAGGCGACGCCCTCGTTCATGGTGTAGGCTCGCACGGCAACGCGACAGCGGCCTACTTTTTGCAACGGCTCCTCAGCGGCGATTTGCTTCGCTTCCTCGACGGAGGTTGCCGCGATAATCGACAGCTCGCGAAATAGGCCATCCGCACCAGGGTCCATTGGACCGCTGCCGTAGAGCCGCCCGCCCAACTCCAGCTTGTACAGATAGGCGAGATGGTCTCGGTCGGTCCATAGGGCCGGGCCGGCATCGTCATTGGATGATGCTTCGAGGAAATAGAGCTGCGCCCGGGCGACCCGAGCAAGGAGCTCCGGCAAACTCAAGTCCGTCAGAGGCACTTCAGATTGGGGGAGTCGAGGTGCTTGTGTCATTGCTATCTGTCTCCTGCTGGGCCGCCCGCCACAGGTGCGAAGGCAGCATCTTGAAATCGCCAGAGGAGTATAGTCCGAGATCAGAATACGTTGACGGGCACTTCCGTAAAGGCAATCGTTACTGAACGTCTGGTTCATGGAGCGAAGAATGCTTACAACACAACGAATCGACCAGATAAACCGAATTGAGAATGGCCGGCTGGACATCAGCATCTATACGGACCAGGAGGTCTTTGAGGAGGAGCTGCAGCGGATCTTCTACCGGACATGGATGTACGTCGGGCACGAGTCGGAGATCGAAAGTCAAGGCGACTACCTCACAACCTACATCGGCCGCATCCCCGTCATCGTGAGCCGTGATGAGACCGACCAGATTCATGTCCTCATCAACCGATGCGCACACCGCGGCCCGACAGTGTGTCAGCAAGAGTCCGGTAACGCGAATTTCTTCCGCTGTGAATACCACGGTTGGGTCTACGCGAACGATGGTTCGTTGGCGGGCGTCAGCCTGCGGCGCGGCTTCGGCCCCGGTGAAATCGACGACATCCAAGGGGGCCTCGATAAGGCGCCGAGGGTGGCAACCTATCGAGGGCTAATCTTCGCCAGCCTGAGCGAGGATGGACCGACCCTGGAACAGCACCTTGGTATGGCGAGGAAGTATATCGACATGTGGGCGGATGTCTCTCCCACCGGAAACCTCGCCGTCGGTAGGACTGGTTACTGGAAACACGTCTACATCGGTAACTGGAAGCTGCAGGTCGAAGGCAGCAATGAGGGGTACCACGTTGGGTACATGCACAGGATCACCGGCCTTGTAGCCGACGTGGTCTTGCGTTCTCGGGGCAACCCGGGACGAGTTCGATCCGCCTCCTTTGAGGGTGGTGGAAACCGCCAGCTCCATGTCAATGACCTCGAACTGGGCAACCGTGGATTGGACCTGGGGAATGGCCATAGCATCTG
>WHTO01000241.1:0-1467 GCA_009377665.1 Dehalococcoidia bacterium | reverse complement strand
TCGTCATCAGGCTGGGTGAGAAGCGGGCTCAAGAGGTCATGGGCCAGAGCTGGCGACTTGTGGTCTTTCCTAACCTTGGCATCGCCCCTGCCCACATACGCGTGCACCGCCCAATCGAGGTTGGTCGCACGGAGATCAAGCAGTGCCACGTTTCGATACCCAATGTCCCTGATGCGATAAACATCGCGAGGATCAAGGGTGAACAGAGTTTCTACGGGCCAGCTGGATACGGTAGTCCAGACGACATCGAGATGTTCGCCCGGATGTATGAGGGATACAGATCAGCCGGGCTCAAGAGCCTGCGTCAGACCGCGACGTTCACAAGGCAATTGACGGCCGAGCAGTTTGGGCTGGAGGGCGAGCGGATCGGTCACACCACCGCGGAGACGATCCAGCGGTCCATGTACTACGCTTGGAAGGCCATGATGAAAGGGGAGTCTCACATCTCAAATCCCTGGGCTGAGCAAGTTGAGTCGACAGGGTAGCCAGCCCTCACGAGGATTTGAGTAAGCACCTGCCTGAACCCTTCAGCCTTACCAGGCCGTCAGCTGTTATCGAGCGACAGCTCGGTCAATCTTGAAATAGAGTGCGTCATCAGTCGCTTGCGCTCGAAGGCTGCCCCTGGAAGATAACGACTGGCTCTCCAAGGATCCTCCCTCCCACACCCATGCGTTCGTGTTTCTCGTCGAGTTTGGCAAAGAGCCGAAGCGTGGAGACCCGGCTTCGAGTGGACGTAGGGAAGCCAGGCGGCACGAGGCGACGTCCGAGCGGCGGAGATCGCCAGTGTCCTCGCGGGGTACCTCAGGCCGATGGGCTTCGACGCCCGCGCCCAGGTCACAGGCGACAGCGAGGTGACGATAGAGGACCTGGTTGTACGGGCCGGACTTGCCCTCCCTCGCGGCGGGATCCTCTCGGCGCCCTTCATTGGCAAGCGCTTTCGGGCCGGCGTCGTGACAACCGGCTACGAGATGGCTACCGACCAGCCTTTGAAGGCGGAAACGCCACAAAGCCGGTGCGTCGGCTAACGGCGCCCTGGCAAAGAGCGAGGCAGTGTCCCCCAACGCTTAGGGCGCTCGTGAAACTGAGAGCCAGTCAGGCGGCAACGGCTGCTCGTCAGCCCTTCTGAAGACGCTCGCGGAACATGTTCGGTATCACGTTAACTGGCGGCGGCCGATTCTCGGCTGGCAGCGCCTCCTGCCGGGCCGTCAAGACGTCCCGAATCTCATAGAGCGCATCGCCCATGCGCGTCTCGTAATAGAACCAGCGGTTCATGGCGTAGGGATTCGGCTGCTCCGTGCCCGGCTGCTCTGCGGCGGCTTCCTGGTAGAAGGTCTTGAGGTCGTCCACGATCGGGCGGAGCGCCGCCTGCGGGTTCGGATTTGCCCCTTCAAGGGGGTTCGGCGTCTCATCCGCCGCGAACGCTGCAACGAACGCAGCCATCTCAAGGACTCGGCCGCCAGATCTTTG
>WHTO01000032.1:6451-21270 GCA_009377665.1 Dehalococcoidia bacterium | reverse complement strand
GGCTGCACATCTACAATCATCACCGTCGACACACAGCCATCGGAGGCTTCCCTCCCATCAGCCGTGTCACCAACCTCCCGGGAAAGTACACCTAGAGCAGTCGGGGGAGGGTGGCGAAACCCAGGCGGTTGAGCCCTAGGGCTGCCAACGATGGCCATTCCCTTTCGCGACGTGTCGGAGCAAGATGTGGCGCCGGGCCTGGCGGCGTTCCTTCGCTTTCTGGGCGAACCGGGCAACAAGGGTGTGCGTGGTGCGCTCTTCATCGTTGACGGTGACGGGCAACCTATTGAATTCACTTTCAGCCGCGTGGACGTGGCAGCACCATTCTTGTGGCGCAGCGGTGAGGCCGCACGAAACGCCGTGGCGGCGCTAACCCGTATTCTGTTCAATGCGACTACACAAGTGCCCGATCTCGTGATCGCCCTGGCCGAAGAAGTTCCGGCGTCGCTCTTCAGTGATGACCTCGAAGTCAAGGTTCCGCTCTGTCGCCTGGGCCCGTCGCCATCCCCCGACCAGAGTGACGGGACTCCCGACTTCTACTGGGCTACACCGCAGCCGGAAGAAGGAACTCCGGCGCGGCTTGTCCTGCAATCTCTTTTCTCCCGCGGACCGATAGCTGAGCCCTTCGAGCGAGCGGCGGTTGGGCTGAACGAGGCGTTCGGCTCC
Source organism: Dehalococcoidia bacterium (assembly GCA_009377665.1). Classification (GTDB taxonomy): domain Bacteria; phylum Chloroflexota; class Dehalococcoidia; order WHTO01; family WHTO01; genus WHTO01. Next base: position 20,604 of record WHTO01000032.1, on the reverse strand, counting down.
GGGTGAACTCTTCGTGGTGGGCCTCGCGCCGACCCCCCGACACCCGCCGCCGTTGGTGGTTTCCTCGAAGGGAGCCCTCGCCCACGACTGTTAGCGCTCTATCGACAACGCCTGAGCCGCCGCTGCTGCCCGACAGCTGGTCGATTCCCCGGGGCGAGGTCACCGACACGACGGTACTATCGCTAGCGGGGACCCCGGAAGACCAGCGCGCGCAATTCGGCCTCCAAGCCACGCTTTCCAACCCGCCCCTGGCCCTCAATCTGCCGGGCAGAACCGGGCACGCTGTAGAAGATCCTGCGGGCTTGCTCAAGCGCCTCAGGCTCGTTCTCGCCGCGCCGGTACCCCCGCTCCAGGGGCCAGACGGGGCACTTGAATGGCCGGGCCAGCTCCTCCCCTTTCAGCTGGAGGGCGTTAGGACGCTGATGACCCGTGACCAGCTTCTGCTGGCCGATGATATGGGGTTAGGCAAGACTCTGCAGGTGACAGCAGCCCTGCGCATCATGTGGCTCCAAGGCACCGTCCAGTCCGCGCTACTGATCGTACCAGCCAGCCTTATTGACCAGTGGCGCCGAGAACTCCGGAAATGGGCGCCCGAGCTCAGGGTCCTCGCCATACGGGGCACCGCGCCCGATCGGGCCTGGCAGTGGCGGGCGCAAGGGTACTTGAAGATTGTCAGCTACGAGACGTTTCGCAACGACTTCACAGACAATGTCGAGTCTCCCCTCCGTAAGGAGTTTTGGGACGTGGTCATTCTCGACGAGGCTCAGAAGATTAAGAACCGCGATATTGCAGTCAGCCGCAGCGCGAAGCTACTCCGGCGTAGGCGTTCGTGGGCCCTGACCGGGACGCCCCTGGAGAACAGCATCGACGATCTCGCTTCCGTGATGGAGTTCGTCGACCACACCGATGGTGGGACCCAGCGGCGATACACTGCGGGGCCCGAACTAATGGCGCGCCACCGCGAACTCCAGCTGCGAAGGCGCAAGGCAGACGTGCTCACGGAACTTCCTTCCAAGACCGTCATCTCCATCTCGCTGCCCCTGCTTTCTGGGCAGCAGGCCAGCTATGACAAGGCAGAGCGCGAAGGCGTGGTGCAACTGCGTGACCGCGGCGAGGCGGTCCAGGTTCAGCACGTCCTAGAGCTGATTATGCGGCTAAAGCAGCTCTGCAATCGTGACCCGCGCACGGGGGAATCGGCGAAGTTCTCCGACATCCGCGAGCGTCTGGAGGTACTCGTCGGGGAAGGACACCGCGCCCTTCTCTTTTCGCAGTACGTGAACGACGCATTTGGGGTCGAGGCCGTTGCCAACACCATAGGCGACTTCTCCCCGCTGACTTTCACCGGAGGGATGTCGGGCTCTCAGCGCGACGCCACGATACAGCGATTCAAGGAAAACGCGTCCCACAAGGCGCTCGTGCTCTCGCTCAAGGCCGGCGGTGTGGGCCTCAATCTCCAGGAAGCCTCGTACGTCTTTCATGTTGATCGCTGGTGGAACCCCGCGATCGAGAGACAGGCCGAAGATCGGAGCTATCGTATGGGCCAGGTGTTTCCGGTCACGGTCTACAAATACACCTGTGAGGGCACAATCGAGCAGAGGATCGACGAACTGCTAAAGCAGAAGCAGCAGCTTTTCGACGAGGTCATCGATGATGTCTCGCTCGACATCAGCGGTCGGCTTAGCGCCGAGGAGATATTCTCACTGTTCGGGTTGACCTCACCGATCGTCGCGACCGTCCGCGAGTGCAGGGACGGCCTCGACCTTGAGGACCGCTGTGCGCTGATCCTCGAGAGCAGCGGCTGGGCCGTCGAGCGTACGGCGAGGAGCCACGACGGTGGTGTGGATTTGATCGCTACCAAAGTCGATACCGTGGGGTTGGAGCAGAAGATATTCGTCCAGTGCAAAGACCACGCCCGGAAGGTTGGCGTTGAGGTCGTCAGAGAACTCCTCGGGGTGCTTCCGCCAGACCAGAAGATCCAGGCGGTGGTAGCCGCCCCCGCCGGCGCCACAGCGGAAGCTACAAGCCTTGCAGCAGGCCGCGGAGTGAAGATCTGGGACGAGGCATTCCTCGCCGACCTCGAATCGGGACGAGCTTCGGACTGAGGCCTTTCCCGTTCACATCTACCTAGCAAGGGGGCGAAAGCCTCCTACCGGTCGAAGTCGTAGTGCAGGAACGTGGCGCCGCCCGTCGCGTAGTTCTGGACGTCGGCGGCGGCTGCCTTGCCCTCGGGCGAGCGCAGCGCGTCCATCATCGCTCGCTCGTCGTCGAAGTCGCACTCGGCGATCGCGAAGTACGGCGACTCTGACCCTATCGACTGCACGTCCGCGGCCCAGCGGAACCCGCGCAGGCCCGGGAACTTCAGTGCCAGCGGGGCATGGGTGCTCTCGTAGTAGCTGCGGAAGTGATCCGCGTCGGTGGGCTTCGGGTAAAGGACTACCAGCTTGTGCACGGCGGCCTCCTCTTGTGCTGATTTCTCAGAGCACTATATACCTTCGCGGCGGGCGCGTTGCCCGGATCAGGTGGCGCGCGCGCGCCACTCGGACGCCGACGGCAGACCGTGCAGCCCCGTCGCCGAGCGCGCCGCGTCGAGGACCGCCGCTTCGACCGCCGCCGCCGCGATCGCACCGACGGCGCTCAGGGCGCCCTGTTCCACCTCGATATCGCCGTGGGCCATCACGAACACCGTATCGCCGTCGCCGGTCGTCTGCGCCGGGATCACCGTGCGCGAGATGCCGTTCTGCGCCATGATCGCGACGCGCGTCGCCTCCTGCTTCGTCAGCGCGGCGTTGGTCATCACGATCCCGATCACCGTGTTCGCCGCGATCGTCTTTGAAGCCTTCAGCACCGCGCCCCTGCGCAGGAGGTCCAGCGAGTCCTCGAAGGAGCCCGGCCGCTCGCCGCGCGGTGCAGCCACGACCTCCCCGCTGGCGGGGTCGACGACGCTGCCGATGGCGTTCACGGCCATTACAGCCTGCACCACGATGCCACTATCGAGCCGGTCCTCGGCGAAGCCCAGGCCGCCCTTCAGGGCGCGCTCAGGGCCCAGCAGCTTGGCCAGCGTCGCCCCCGTGCCCGCGCCGGCCACGCCGCTGGCCGGGCGTTTGTTGGTGGCGAGGTCGCAAGCCCGGTAGGCCATGGCCGCGTCCGGCCTGACGTCGGGGCGGCCCAGGTTCAGGTCATAGAGGATCGCCGACGCCACGATCGGCACCTTTGCCGCCACGGTCGGCCAGCCGATGCCCCGCTCCTCGAGCCAGCGCACGACGCCGTCGGCGGCGGCCAGCCCGAACGCGCTGCCGCCGGCGAGGACGATGGCGTGCGCGCGGTCTACCGTCCCCTCAGGTCGCAGCAGGTCCGTCTCGCGCGTCCCCGGCGCGCCGCCCCGGACGTCGACGCCCGGAACCGCCCCCTCCTCGCAGAGCAGGACGGTCACCCCCGTGCCCGCCTCGAGGTCGCTGACCTGACCGATGCGGAACCCCTCGATCAGCGAGCTCAAACGCCGGCTCCTGCAACCCGTCGGGTGGCCCTGCGCCGTGGCCGGCGCTGGCAGCCCGGGCAATAGTGCGTACTGCGCCCCCCCGCCAGCGTACGCACGATCTCGCGGCCACAGGACAGGCAGGGCTCGCCCGTGCGTTTGTAAACCCGCAGGTGCTGGACGTTGCTCCCCGGTCGCCCTCGCGAGTCGACGTAGTCCCTGAAGCTGGAGCCGCGGTTCGACAGCGCCTGCTCCAGGACGCGCACGGCGCCCTCCCTTATCGCCCCGGCCTGGCGGCGGCTCAGGTCCCTTGCCGGCGCAAGGGGGTGGACGCGGGCGAGGTGGAGCGCCTCGTCGACGTAGATGTTGCCCAGGCCGGCGATGACGTGCTGATCGAGCAGGACGGCCTTAACGGGAGCGGCGCGGCGTGCCAGCGCCGCATACAGCGCGGCCGTCGTGAACTCGTCCGAAAGCGGCTCCAGTCCCAGCCTGTGCAGCACGAGCTCGCGGTCGGCAACGTGCCACATCGTCCCGAACTTGCGCACGTCGCGGAAGCGCAGCTCGCGGCCGTCGTCGAGCCAGAAGCGCGCCCGTGCGTAGGGGTCGACCACCGATTGCGGGTCGACCAGCAACAGTTGCCCTGTCATGCGCAGGTGGAGGATGAACGCCGTACCGTCATCGAGCTCCAGCACCAGGTACTTGCCGCGCCGCGACGTGCCGGTGAAGCGGCGTCGCGCCAGGCTGTCGAGGAAGACCTGCGGCGGCATGCCCTGCACGAGCCGTGGCGCGTTCTCCGAGATCCAGCCCTTGAGGATTTCCCTCCCGACGATCTCGGGGTCGAGGTCGCGGCGCAGCGTTTCGACCTCAGGGAGCTCAGGCACGAGCGCCGATCTCGGCCCCGGCGGGTGCGCCGACCGCCGCCGCGAACGGGCGCATCTCCCCCCACGAGCGGCCAAGCTTGATGTCTACCTTCAGCGGAACGCTCAGCGCCATCGATGCCGGCATGATCTCGAAGAGCATGTTCGACAACTCCTCGACCTCAGCCTCGGGCCCCTCAAAGAGCAGCTCGTCGTGGACCTGGAGAGTCATGCGCGTCGTCAAGCTTGAAGCCCCCAGGCGTTCGTCCACGCGGTTCATGGCGATCTTGATGACGTCGGCCGCCGTGCCCTGGATCGGCATGTTGATGGCCATCCGCTCGCCGGCCCGGCGCACGTTGAAGTTGCTCGACGTGATCTCGGGAATGTAGCGCCGGCGACCCAGCAGAGTCTCCGTGTATCCGCGTGTGCGCGTCTCGCTGATGATGTTCTCCTGCCAGGCCTTGATCGAGCTGAACTTCGTAAAGTATGCCGCGATGAATTCTGCGGCCTCGGCCCGGCTGATGCCCTCGCGCGCCGAGAGCCCAAAGTCCGAGAGGCCGTAGAGGACGCCGAAGTTGAAGACCTTGGCGCGCCGCCGCAGCTCCGGCGGCACCTCGTCTATCGGCATCCCCCAGACGCGCGACGCCGTCGCAGCGTGGATGTCCTCATCGTTGAGGAAGGCTTCGAGCAGCGCCTCGTCCTGGCAGACATGCGCCATGATCCGCAGCTCGATCTGCGAGTAGTCAGCGGCCAGCAGGATCGGTTCGGGACCGAAGTCGCGGGCGATGAACGCACGCCGGATCTGGCCCCCGATCTCGGTCCGGATCGGGATGTTCTGGAGGTTGGGCTCGTTCGAGCTCAGCCTCCCCGTCGCCGCCGTGACCTGGCTGAACGTGGTGTGCAGGCGGCCATCCTTCGGGCTGATCAGCCCGGGCAGCGTGTCAAGATAGGTCGACTTCAGCTTGCTGAGGTGCCGGTGCTCCTGGATCAGGTCGAGGATCGGGTGCACTTCGCCGGTCTGCGCGACCAGTTGCTGGCGCAGCGTCTCCAGCGCCTGGGCGTCGGTCGAATAGCCCTGCTTGGTCTTGCGCGTCTTGGGCAGCCTCAGGTCCTCGAAGAGGACTCGGCCCAGCTGCTGTGGCGAACCCAGCGTGAACTCGTGCCCCGCGATGTCGAAGATCTCCTTCTCGAGGCGGGCGATCTCGCCGGTCAGCACCTGCGACATGTCGCGCAGCGCCGCCGTTTCCACGGCCACGCCAACCAGCTCGAGGCGGGCCAGGACGGCCACCAGCGGCATCTCAATCTCGCGGAACAGGCTGGCGAGGGAGTGCGTCCCCATGTCGGCTTCCAGCAGGGGACGCAGGCGCAGGGCATAGTCGGCGTCGGCGCAGGCGTAGGGCGCGCACTGGGCGTACGAGAAGGTGGCGGCAGGCTGTGCCTTGACCCCTGACCCCACCAGGTCACTGCGCGGCTCCATCTCCCGCCCCAACCTGCTTGAGACCAGCCAGTGCAGGCTCAGTCCGCCCTCGGCCGGCCGGTTGGCGCTGCTCCCTTCGCCGAGCAGATAGGCGGCGACCATCGTGTCGAAGGACAGGCCCTTGAGCTCGATTCCCAGCTGGTTGGCAAGGAGCACGATGTCGTTCTTGCCGTTGTGGGCGACCTTGGCCACGCCCGCGTCTTCTAGGAGGGGGCCCAGGTGGCGCCTCACCACATCGATGGAGAGCTGTTCCGCGTCGCCGAGCTCCTGCCTGTGGCCGATAGGGACGTAGCGCGCGTAGCCGGGCTCCAGGGCAATCGCGAAACCGACGCACGGCGAGGTCGTCTGCTCGGGGAACCAGGCCTCGCACTCCAGCGAAAACTCGCCCTGCTCCCTGGCGCGGGCCACCAGCTCGACCAAGTCCGCTTCGCTCGTTATGGATGCGTAGTCCAGCTCGATGCCGTCGTTGCGCTGCACGGTCGGGGCCGGGCGCGAAGCCTCGGGGAGTCGCGGTACGAGCGAGCGGAACTCTAGCTCGCGGAAGAGCTCGAGCACGCGCTCGCGGTCGTAATCGCCGAGGCGCGCTGCCTCCGGGTCGAGCTCGACCGGGACGTCACGCTCGATCGTCGCCAGGGCTTTGCTGTTGCGGATCTGGTCGGCGTACTCGGCAATCCTGTCCCGGACCTTTTCGGGTTGCACCTCGTCGATCCGGTCGAGCATCGCCTCGACGCTGCCGAACTCCTGCACGAGCTTGGTCGCCGTCTTGTCGCCGATGCCCGGGATGCTCGGGATGTTGTCCGAAACGTCACCCTTGATCGCCTTGAAGTCGGCCATCTGGATCGGCTCGAAGCCCCAGCGCTCGCGGACGGCATCGACGTCGTACATCACGGTATCGCGCTGGTAAAGGCGGTACATGAAGAGCTTGACGCCGGGCTCGACGAGCTGCGCGATGTCGGTGTCCAGCGTGCAGAGATAGACCTCGGCGCTCTCTTTGCCCTGGCGGGCGAGCGCGCCCAGCACGTCATCGGCCTCGTACCCCTCTGCCTCGTAGATTGGGATGTTGAAGGCGTCGATGATGTCGCGCACCCTGGCTATCTGCTTGCGCAGCTCGGGCGGCGTGCGCGGCCTGGTCGCCTTGTACTGTTGGTCAGCCTTGTGCCGGAAGGTCGGCGCCGGGTAGTCCATCGCCACGGCGACGTACGTCGGCTTGAGGTCGTCGATCACCTTGAGCAGGGTGTTGGTGAAGCCGAACACCGCGGTCGTTTCCTCGCCGGTGTGGCGCACGACGAGCGGCTCCTTGATCGCGTGCCAGGCGCGGTGAATCAGCGAGTGCCCGTCGAGCAGGGCCAGGCGTGCGGGGGCGGGGGCTTTCGGCACTTCCGAATTATAGGCAAGCTTGCAGCCCGCCACTCACGGGGCCGTTCGGCCCCCGCGAGCTCAAGCTCGTGGGGCGGCGCCGAGGGCCGGAGATGTGTCTCCAGCGCCGTTCGGGACGGCCAGAGTCCAGGTGAACGTCCCCCCGAGCGGCGGTACATCGTCGTCCTCGGCGTAAGATTCCACACACGCCCGAATCGCGTCCAGGATGTTCTCCTTGAGCTCATCGAGCGACTCACCCTGGGAAACACAGCCGGGCAACTGGGGCACCTCGGCCCAGTAACCGCCATCCTCGGCTTCGTGGACGATTACCGCGTAGACGTCCATCATCACTTCCTCCCAATAAGCGCTCGGAACTCGTCCTCCGACAAGCCCGCACTCCGCACTTGCGCTTTCAGCAGGCCAACCTTCAGGACCCCTGAGGGGAATGAGCAGATCACTCCGTTTGGCATCTTAACGAGCCTGTGGCCTCGCCTGGCCTGCTTCTCAGTCCCTCCTGCCCGAACAAATGCTACTACCGCAGCCTCCTGCCGAACGTCACGGGGGAAACGCGGCACTCATTCGCCTCCATACACAAAGACCAACGAGGCCCACCCTTCAACTGTAGCGGTCATGGTTCGTTGGGCGCGTCCAGCGGAATGAGAGTCAGAGGCTCGCGGTGGTAAACTCGGCACAATGTCGCCCGAACCCAACCTGGACAAGACACCCGTCTTCGCCCTCTTCCCTGAAGAAGCCCGTCTCGCGGCGCGCGCCCTCTGGCGCCAGCGCCGCTTCCGCAGGGGTACCCCGATCTTCTGGGCCGGCGATAACGGCGATAGCGTTGTCATCCTCGCGGCTGGCCAGATCCGCATCTGGTTGGAGTCTGCCGGCGGCGAAGAGGCGGTGATCGCCACCCTCGGCCCGTCCTCGATCATCGGCGAGATGTCGGTGCTCGACGGTGGCACGCGGTCTGCCAACGCCACGGCCGTCACCGACTGCGAGGTTTTCGTCATCGCCAGGGATGACTTCCTGGGCATCCTGCGCAACCATCCCGAGGCTTCGATCCGCCTCTCACAACTGCTTGCTCGGCGCCTCCGCGACCAGGACAAGCTCTATGAAGACGCGATCTTCCTTGATGTACCGGGGCGCATCGCCAAGCGCCTGATCGAGGTCGCGGCTTCGCAGGACTCGCCCGAGGTGCGGATCAAGATCAAGGATCTGGCCGCCATGGTGGGCAGCAGCCGCGAGCACGTCAGCCGCGCGCTCAGCGTCATGGAGCGCGGCGGCGTCGTCGCCCGCGAGCATTCCGTCATCCGCATCCGCGACATCCCGGCCCTGGCGTCGCGCGCGGGCCTGCAGTAGTCAGGCCGGCCTGGATGGGGCCGTGGCCGCGCGTGGGCGCGTCTTCGTCATCGCCTGCAGGCTGCCCCCACGCCGCACCTGGATGATCTCGGCGAGGATGCTGACCGCGATCTCTTCCGGGGTCTCAGCGCCGATATCCACGCCGACCGGGCTGTGGACACGCTCCAGGTCAGCCTTTGCCAGCCCCTCCTCCAGCAGGTGCTGGAACACCGCCGTGACGCGGCGCTTGCTGCCGATCATCCCGATGTAGCGGACGGCCGAGCCCACGACCTCGCGCAGGGCAGCCTCGTCCTGTTTGTGCCCCCGCGTCACGATCACGATGAAGCTGGCGGGGCCGATCTGCAGCGTACGCAGCGTCTCCACGATGTCGGCGCAGATTACCCGGTCGGCCTCGGGAAAGCGCTCGCGGTTGGCGTAGGCTTCGCGGTCGTCGATCACCGTTACCGACAGGCCCACGTGATGCCCGACGAACGACAGCGAGCGGCCGATGTGCCCGCCTCCGACGACGATCAGCTCGGCGGCTGGCTCTGTGACCTCGATGTACACCTCCACCTCATCACCGTCAGCGGCCAGGACGAGGGCGCTCGACTGGTGGCTGTCGATGGCCGAGCGCAGCCGAGGCAGAAGCTCATCGTCCACGTCCGGGGAGATCTGGCCGAGCTTCGTGCCGTCGGCGAGCAGCGCGACCCGCGCGCCCATCGGGATCGCTCCCGTGGCGCCGATCACGGTGGCCACCGCGATGGCGGAGCCTTCAGCGGAGGCCGCCGCGAGGGTGGCGCCGGTGACCTGGTCGCTCATAAGGGCGGATCATACAGCGGCCCGGTCGTCGCCGCTCGTGGGAAAGAAAAGGCCCCGCGATGAGCGGGGCCTTTATCAGTGTTGCGGGCCGGGGCCCTTGACGTAGCTGGGATCCGAGCGGTCCGCCGTCGAGCTGCGCGGCTCTTCCGGTGGACGATCAGGGGGCGGCAGCAGCGGATCCTCTTCGCCCTCTTCTTCCTTCACGGACTTGCGGAACTCCTTGATCCCCTTCCCCAGTGCTCCACCGACGTCAGCCAGGCGGCTGGCGCCGAAGATCAGGATCACGATGACCAGGATGATTATTAGTTCAGTCGGGCCGAGTCTTCCAAGCATTCCTAAAGCCTTAAATTGGTCTGCCAAGCTTAGCGGGGCGGGCTTGGCGGGGTCAAACCGCGTATCCGGTTATTAGCAGAAGCCCTCCGGGTCGAAGCGGCAGCGATGGACGTCCACGAACTCCTCGATCGCCCCCGGGTCGTACTCGTCGAGGTTCAGCAGCCGGGTCCACGCCGTCACCGACACGACGTGCTCGCCCTGCGGGTAGTTGATGATCACGATGCCGCCGCCACCCTGGCCGCGCAGGTACTCCTCGTAGGTGTCCCGCATCTCGTCGACCATGGCCGTGCAATCTGCATCGCTCAGCCCGCCGGCTTCACAGTTGTACCAGATGACCACGGCCGCGTGCTCCATGCTGTGGACAGCCCGCTCGTCGGGCGCCGATCCGGGGTCTCGGTAGACGCCCGCCGGCAGGGGCACCGGGTTGTGCGGGCCCGAGGCCGGAGGTGTCGTCCCGTAGTCCACGTCCTCGTTGACGTGCTGCCGTCCCTCCGATGGGTGGAACTCGCCCGGCAAATCCGTGCTGTCGTTGGTCTCCGCCGCATTGGCCTGCTCTGATTGCGTCAGCGATTCGCCGCCCGACTGGGAGACGGCGATGGCCAGGATGGCCACGAGCAGGACGATGAATGTCCCGCCAGCGATCTGGATCCAGTGGTCGCGCGCCCAGTCGCTGGCCCGCGTGGCCAGTCCCGGCTCAGTGGCTGTCTTCTCGACCTCCTGCTGACGCATTCGCTCTTCGCGGCGGCGGCGGCGCGCCTGCCGTTGCTCTGTCATAGACCTTCAATCTCCCTCGCTATCTCCTCGATAGCAGCGGTGGTGTCCCAGGATGTATCTACGCTGCGGTGCCACAGCGAGATTGGCTCAGCGTCGCCGCGCATTCTCATGTAAACCTCGATCCCGGCTTCGCCGGAAAGACCCTCGCGCCCCCTCAATCGCTGAATCACGAGGCCCTCGGGCGCCCTGACCTCGACGAGCAGGAGCGGGCACCCGCAGTCATCAGCGATCTGCTTCAGGATCTGCCGGTGCTCTTCACGCAGGTTTGTCGAGTCGAGGAGTACGCCGTAGCCATCACTGAGATAGCGCTCGATCAGCGCGTGGATGGCCGTGAACAACCGTCCACTCTCTTTATAGCCGTGACGTGGACGCGCGAACAAGCAGCGGCGCAGGGCATCGCTCTCCAGCAGGACGCACGGCAGCCGCTCGCAGAGGCCCCGCGCGAAGTGGCTTTTGCCGCTTCCGGGCAGCCCCACGGTCGCCAGCAGGAACGGGCGGGCAGCCCGCCGCGGAAGGTCGCCGATAGCCGCTTCGAGCGTTATGCAGTCGCGTTCAATGCCCCGCGGCGTCGCCGGCTTTCGTCCGGTACTCACGCCGGCCCGTCCCGGTAGACGGCCACGCCAACCAGGCCGGGGCCGGTGTGCGCGGTCATCACCTGCGTGAACTCGGTTGAAAGCATCTCGACGGGTTGGTAGCGCCTGGCCAGGCCCTCAGCCAGCGAGCGGGCAGCTTCCCGTGACTCCGAATGCTGCACCGCGACATGAAGCGCACCCTGTTCACCCGCCACGAGCTCGCCTGCCAGCTCCTCAAGCCGGCGCAGGGCACGCTCCTTCGTGCGGACACGCTCGAGCAGACGCACGTTCCCCCGGTGGTAGTGGACGATGGGCTTGACCTTCAGCATCCCGGCGGCCCAGGCCAGCACGTGAGGCACCCGCCCGCTGCGCGCGAGGTGTCCGAGGTCGTCGATGGCGAAGACAAGGTGCGCCGCTCCTGCAACAGACTCTGCGGCCAGGCGGCAGTCGGCGAGCGACGCTCCCCCGCGGGCCGCCCTCGCCGCGGCTATCGCGGCGAAGCCCTGGGCCATCGCTGCGTTGCCCGAGTCCACGACCAGGACGTCGGTCCGCGGCGCTTCCTCACGCAGCATCTCGGCCGCCCGCGACGCCGAGTCGTGCATCATGCTGAACGCCGCCGACACAGTCAGGCAGAGCACCGCCGGCGACCGTCTCCGGGCGCTCCGCATCGCCTCGAGGTAGCGCCCCGGCGCAGGGGCACTGGTGGCCGCCGGGCCCTTCGTGCGGACCAGCTCCTTGAACTCGGCAGCCGTCAGCGTGCCGTCGTCGTGCTCCTCGCCACCGGCAAAGACCAGGGGAACCGGCACCACTTCAACGGCCAGCTCGGAAGCCAGCGTTGGAGGAAGGCACGCCGTGCTGTCGGTGATCACCGTCACCCCCTGGGTGACCGGCGTCCCGGCCGGCGCCCTCGGAGCGGGAGTCGTCACGGCTCCTTCGAGGGAGGTTCTTGCAGATCGGACCGCCTGTTGTCGAGCAGCCGTGCCACGCGGTCGAGTATCCGCTGGGCTATGTCGTACTTCGGCGCCAGGGCGATGTGTTCGGGCGCGGACGCCCGGTCGATCAGCACGACGCGATTGAGATCCGAGTTGAACCCGCCATCGCTCTCCGTGATGTCGTTGGCCACGATCAGGTCGAGGCCCTTGGCTGCCAGCTTCTCGCCGGCGTGGGCCAGCACATCCTCGCTCTCGGCAGCGAACCCGACCTTAACGAGGTCACCCGGCACGGACGCCAGGATGTCGTCATTCTGTGTCAGCGCGAGGGTCAGGCCGGCGCCCGGCTGTCTCTTGATCTTCTGGTCCGCTTGCCGAGCCGGGCGGAAGTCCGCGGGCGCCGCCGCCATGACCAGCGCGTCGGCGCCCCCGCAGGCGGCGACCACGGCCTCCATCATCTCGGCGGCCGTGTCGACGCGGACGCCATCGACGCCATAGGGGAACGGGAGTCCGGTCGCCGCCGAGACAAGTGTCACGCTGGCCCCGCGGTCACGCCCCGCTTCGGCCAGCGCGTAGCCCATCTTGCCCGATGAGCGGTTGCCGACGAAGCGCACCGGGTCGATCGGCTCGCGCGTACCGCCGGCGCTGATCACCAGCTTGCGTCCGACCATGTCGCCCCGCCGCCCCAGGACCGTCCGCAGGGCGGCGACGATCACAGCCGGCTCCGATAGCCGGCCCTGCCCGGACCTGCCGCTGGCGAGGCGTCCGCGCTCCGGCCCCACGAAGACGTAGCCGCGCTCGTGCAGCCTGCGCACGTTCTCCTGGGTGACCGCCGCCTCGTACATCTGGTCGTCCATCGCCGGCGCTATCACGACCGGGGCGACGCTCGCCAGCACGGTGAGGCTCACCGGATCGTCGGCCAGCCCGTGCGCCAGGCGCGCCAGCATGGTCGCCGTCGCCGGGGCTATCAGGATCACGTCGGCTCGGCGCGCCAGCGCGACGTGCACCTCGGCCAGCGGCGAGCGCTCATCGTACATGTCAACAACCGGGGGCCGGCCCGTCAGGCTCTGGAAGGTCAGCGGGGCGACGAACTTCACCGCCGATGGTGTCAGGATCACCTCGACGCGCGCGCCCGCCTGCACGAGGCGCGAGGCAACGTCGGCGGCCTTGTAGGCAGCGATGCTCCCGGTCACCCCCAGCACCACGTGCCGTCCCCGCAGGTTAGTCGCGGCCATTCCTGTTCATCTCCTCGATCAGCTGCAATCCACGCAGCGTAAGGTCCTTGTCGACGTGGTCGATGACGTCGGTCTCGCTGGCTATGAGGTCGGCGAGACCCCCGGTGGCGATGACCGTAGCCGTTCCCCCAAGCTCCTCGCGGAAGCGGTTCACGATGCCCTCGACGAGGCCGACGTAGCCGAACATTATGCCGGCCTGCATCGCGTTCGCCGTGTTCTTGCCGATCGCGGAGCGCGGGCGCTCCAGCTTGACCGTCCACAGGAGCGACGCCTTCTCGAAAAGCGCCTGGGCGGCGATCCCCACGCCGGGCGCGATCGCCCCGCCGAGGTAGTCGCCTTCGGCGTTGACGGCATCGAACACCGTGGCCGTCCCGAAGTCGACGACCACGAGGGGCGGCGGTCCGTAGGCGTGCAGGGCCGCCACGGCGTCCACGACGCGGTCGGCCCCAACCTCGCGAGGCGTGTCGTAGAGGATGCGCAGGCCGGTTCGGATCCCGGCGCCCACAACCAGCGGGACGATCTTGAAGTACCTCTGGCAGACCTCCTCGAACACGGGGGTCAACGATGGCACGACGCTGGCCATCACGGCGTGGCTGAGCGAACGCGGCTCGACGCCGCCAACCCGGAAGAGGTCAAGCATCACCACGGCGTACTCGTCGGGGAGCCGGCTGGTGTCCGTGGCGATGCGCCAGGTCGCCGCCAGCCGGGAGTCCTCAAAGACCCCGATCGTGATGTTCGTGTTGCCGATGTCGAGAGCAAGGAGCATTGGGCAAAGGTGGTGCCGGCACCCCGCACTGTGCGGCGGCCTGCGCCGCTCCACAGTATAGATTCGCGCCCGTCCACTTCCCCGCGCCCCGGCCTCCCGCCCAAAAACCCAGCGCCCGTCGCCAGTGGAAAAAGGGCGCACCTCTCGCCCCTCTATAGGCTATTTCGATATGCTCCAGCAGCGCCTCGCGGCCTTCTGCGAGCGCCCGGCGCGCCCTGGTCTCGA
>WHTO01000032.1:0-6441 GCA_009377665.1 Dehalococcoidia bacterium | reverse complement strand
ATGCTCCAGCAGCGCCTCGCGGCCGCCAAAGTCAATTGTTTTTTTGGTCGCGCGCGGCGCCCGGAAAACTACGCACGGGGAGGGGAAAACCTCTTGACAGGCTGTGAGCGCGGTCTGGTACATTGACCCGCGTCCGGTCCTTTTAAGCAGCCAGCACGGCGCTCCAAGGACTCTAAACCTAGCCAACGGGGGCCGCCCATGCGCTGGCGGCGTGGTAGCGAACCTCCCTACCTCCGGCCTCCGCAGGCTTCCGGGCCACCGGACTGGTTTAGAGATCCCAAAGCGCAAGGCGATTCAGACGGTCGGGCAGCGCAGTTTTTTCATATATCTAGCTCCGGCAAGCATCGGAGCCGCGAGTTCTCGCGAACCGCGGCCAAGCATCGCTATTGCCCGCGGCCGGGGCGGATTGCAAGTAAGGAGACCGCATGGGAGAAGCCAGTCGTCTGTGGGAGGCAAGCCTCGGACAGTTGCAGATGCAGCTCACCAAAGCCAATTACGACACCTGGCTCCGCGATACCAAGGGTCTCAGCTTCGACGGCGACAAATGCGTCGTCGAGGTTCCGTCCGATTTCGCCAGAGAATGGCTGAACTCCAAGCTCAAGGGGGCAGCGATGAAAACTGTTTCTGACCTCGTCGGCAACCCCGTCGATGTCTCTTTCGTCGTCAGCAGCGGCAACGGTAGAGTCAACGGCCGTCCTGCCAGCCCGGCACCCGACGCCGCTGCTCCGCCCCAGCAAGCCCGGCGTCCGCGAGCGGGCCTCCTCTCGCGTTTGACCTTCGAGGCCTTCGTCGTCAGCGACGCCAATCGCTTCGCCTCCACTGCCGCGCTGGCCGTCGCCGAAGATCCAGGCCAGGCCTACAACCCGCTCTTCCTGTACGGAGGCCTGGGCCAGGGCAAGACCCACCTCCTCCACGCCATTGGCAACGTCTCGGCCACCCGCGGCCTGAATGTGCTCTACGCCTCGTCCGACCAGTTCGTGCGCGACTTTGTCGTGGGCATCCAGCGCGGCGAGGACGACTTCAGGCACAAGTACCGGACGCTCGACGTCCTTCTCCTTGACGACTTCCAGTTCCTGGTCGGCAAAGAGAAGACCGAGGAGGAGTTCCTCCACACCTTCAACGCCCTCATGACCGGCGAGCGCCAGATCGTGGTCTCCTGCGACCGCACCCCGAAGCTCCTCGGGTCGCTCAGCGAGCGGCTGCGCACGCGCCTCGAGGGGGGCCTTTGCGTCGAGGTCAAGCCCCCGGACCAGCGCCTGCGCGAGGAGTTCCTTCGCAAGCGCATGGACGACAAGGGGGTGACCATGTCCGGTGAGGTCATCTCTTACCTGTCGTCGCACTTCAAGATCAGCATCCGTGAGCTCGAGTCAGCCTATAACCAGGTGGTGGCGCTGTCCGGGCTCACCCGCCGCCCGATCACCATCGAGCTGGCAATGGAGGCAACCTCCGGGCTCGCCTCTCCGAATAATCGCTCCCTCCCGTCCTGCGACCGCGTGATCGGGGTGGTCTGCCGTTACTTCGGCGTGACCCTCGAACAGCTCGAGAGTCCCTCCCGCGAGAAGCGTCTGACCTACGCCAGGCAGGTCGCCATGCTGCTGATGCGCGATGACTGTCAGCAACCACTCGCCAGGATCGGCAAGCTCCTCGGACAGCGCGACCACTCGACCGTGCTCCACGGCGCCAACAAGATCAGCGCCGCCGAGGCCGGCGATCAGCAGGTGCGGTACGACCTGCACGAGCTGCGCCAGGTCCTCACCCAACCTGTCAAGCAGAGCGCCTGACGCCTACCCTGCTCCCTCCAGGCGCGGGGTAGGATCTCGCCGTCTGGAGGCATGCGGCTTAAGCCCGAAGTCCGCGCTAATGCCCACTGGCAATGACCAAAGCCCGCGCCATTCCGCTACCCCTTGGCCCGCTACCGTAGCCTCGTCGGGGCTTTGCCTCAAAACCCCGTCATCCGCAGGACTTTTGAGGCAGGCTCTGACTTTTAAGGCAGTCCTCGTCGCTCCAGAACTCCGGCTCGATGCCGAGTTCGTAGATGGACTGGATGAGGACGACGACGTTGTGGCAGAGGAACTTCAGCAAAGCCTCGTTTACCTGGGCGGTGGGCGTCTTGGCGCGAACGCTGCCGCCGAACTTCGACTTCACCATGTGGAACGTCGTCTCGGCGTTGCTGCGGCGGTGGTAGTGGGTCAGGAACTGCTCGCGCTTGAACTGGTAGTAGAACCACATCCGGCTCCACAGCCCGTCGAATTTGTGGTGAGTCTGCTCGCCCGTACTGCCTTGCTTGAACGGGATGTATGGCATCGCCCCGACGTCAGTGATGGCGTGCAGGTTGGACTTCGAGGAGTAGGCGCGGTCAGCCGAGACTTCGCGGATGTCGAAACTCTCAGCGGTGCGAGCCAGCAGCGCGGGCAATTGAACCGTGTCCGCCGACTCGGTAGCGGTGGCTGCGATGGCGGTCACGATGTTGGTCGTGGTGCCAGTCATGGCGTGCACCTTGACCCAAGTCTGAGTAGAGCGTTCGCGGCCCCACTTGTGGTCGAACCAGCGGCGATAGGTCGTGGTGCCGATGCCGGTGCTGTCGATAGCGAAGTTGGACTCGATGACGGCGAGCGGCTTCGCGCTCTCCTCGATGAGCATCTTCAGGACGTCAGTCAGTTCGGGCTTTTCGAGGTACCGAAACGCGGTGTTGTAGCTCGGCACAGCATCAAGGAGTCCAAGGGACGCAGCATCGCGGATAAAGCTCGTAGCCCTGCGACCGGACAGCATCGAGTAGGTCTTCACGCCGAGCGCGAACACGACGTCGCCCAACGGCAGCCGTGGACGGTCCATGCGCTGCTCGGGCTGCTCGATGCCGTCACACAGTTCGCGGAGCAGCGGTAGGAACCGCTTGTGCTCGTGCACCTGCGCCCGGTTGTAGACGGCTCCATTCTTGGCTGTACGTCACGCGTACGGCCTCGGTGACGGTCTCAGTGCCATCGGGCGCGACTTCGCGCTGGCGGACGAACTCGACGGCCCACTGGTGCTTGCAGCGCAGGCCGCGAGTCGCAAAGTCTGGGCAGGTGCACCGCTCCTCGTCGGGGTGGACGCGGTAGCGCCCGTCGCCAGACTGAGAGGGAACGATCCAGGCGTCGCCATCTTGCCGGACGCGCATCCGCGCGGCGATTTCGAGGCCACGAACCATCCTCGGATCGGGGGAGACAGTAAGATCGGACTCGGACATGGAGCTAACCCTCCGTGTTCACGGCGGCCTCGGTGTTGCAGCACCGAGGCCGCCACTGATAATGCAGGCATTCGTCGACCGCTGCTTGCATTATGCCGACGTCAACCCGATAATGCAAGCACAAATTGCAGATTCTGGAGGACGTCAATGGTTCAGAGTGAAACCCCGACTGGACGCGCGAAAGGTGGAGTCGCGCGGGCAAAGAGCTTGACCGCGAGCGAGCGCAAGGACATCGCAAAGCGTGCGGCAGCACGACGATGGGAAGACGTACCTCGGGCCATCGCCAGCTCGGATGACACACCGCTCCGCATAGGTAATCGCGAGATCGACTGCTACGTCCTAGAGGACGGCACGCGCGTGCTATCACAGGCAGGGCTGCTGGTGGCCTTCGGCAGGAACCGACGTGCGGCCACTCGTGACCTCGAACTCCCGCCCATGCTGCAAGGCGCAGCGCTTGAACCGTACCTAACGCCCGAGATTCGCGAAGAGGCCCGTCCGATCCGGTTTCTCACTCCGAGTGGAAACCGCGCTAACGGCTACCGTGCGGAATTGCTCCCAGCCATCTGCAACATCATCTTGGAGGCCCACGACGACAACGCGCTCGCGCCCGGCCAATTGAGGACGGCACGCGAGGCCGATCTCCTTCTTCGCGCTCTCGCAACCGTCGGCATCGTCGCGCTGGTCGACGAGGCGACTGGCTATCAGGAGGTTCGTGAGCGTGACGCGCTCGCCGCAGTCCTTGAGGCGTTCGTCGCGCAGGAACTTCAGCCGTGGCTAAAGACTTTCCCGAATGACTTCTATAAAGAGATGCACCGGCTGCGGGGTCTGCCATACGACGGCAGCGTCCGACGTCCGCAGTACTTTGGAAACGTCACGAACGAGATCGTCTACAAGCGGCTCGCTCCCGGAGTCTTAGAGGAGTTAAGGCAGGTCGCTGAACGCGACGACGAGGGCCGTCCGAGGCACCGCTACCACCAGCGCCTGACGCAGAACGTCGGCTACCCCAAGTTGCGGGAACACCTCGGCTCAGTCGTGACGCTCATGAAACTGAGCGTTAGCTGGGACGAATTCACAGCGCACCTCGACCGGCTGCACCCTCGCTGGGACAAGACGATTCCGATGAGCTTCGAGTTCGACGAGCGCGAGGGAGTTATGAGGCAAAAGAATGACTAATGAGGCAGGCGGGCTATATGAGGCAAAGCCCCTCGTCGGCGATCGGCTACGTCATCGGTAGGGGCCGCGGCGAGACGGAACAACTGGGTCCCATGCCGGCGAGCGTCAACGGGTTGAGAGGTCGGGGTCGACGGCGTCGACTTCCAACGCATCGTCGCTCGACTTCGTTGCCCAGGCGAGAGAGCGGACGCCACCGGACGGGTTGGGCACGCCACCCGCTATCCTCTGGCACCGGCGGGCCCTTGTGGACTACGGCGCCATTGGGTGGAGCATCATCGCGTTTGATGTGCCCGCGCTCGGGGACAGGCACCCACAGAGCACTTACAGCAGTGGACGCCGCGGGAACCCTCGCTGGGAGCCAACAAGAGATCCCACAACTTTGTAATGTCCACAGCCGCGGTTGCTACGCGCGTGCAACCATTTCACCTGCCCGTCCACGCCGATCGCGCCGCCCGCGATTCCCAATCCCCAATCCACAGACCTACCACCATCATCAAGGGCCGTCTGAATCAAGGATCTCTGACCTCCATATAATTGGTGGATGATTGACCAGGTGGATCTCCACCTCAAGGCCGGAGAAGGTGGAGCCGGGGTCGTCAGCTTTCGCAGGGAGAAGTTCGTCCCGCGCGGCGGACCGGACGGGGGCGATGGCGGGCGCGGCGGCAGCATCTACCTGGTCGCCTCCGAGGACGCGAGCACGCTCAGCACCTATCGCTACAAGCACCACTATCGAGCCGGGCGCGGCGGCAACGGGTCCGGGAAGAACCAGCACGGGCGCAAAGGGGACGATGTCGAGCTTGTCGTGCCCGTCGGCACCCTCGTTCAGACTGTGGGCGACGACGGCGCACTGGCGGTCATTGACGACCTGACCACACCCGGCCAGCGCATCCTGGTCGCCAGGGGTGGGCGCGGCGGCTGGGGGAACCAGCACTTCAAGGGCCCAACCAACCAGGCGCCCAAAGTCGCCCAGTCGGGCCAGCTGGGCGAGGAGGTTCACCTCCGCCTCGACCTGAAGCTGATCGCCGATATAGGCGTCATAGGCCGCCCCAACGCCGGGAAATCTTCCTTCGTCACCGCCGTCACCGCCGCACGGCCGCGAGTCGCCGATTACGCCTTCACCACCCTCGAGCCGATCCTCGGCGTCGTCGAACGCGGCTACGAGTCATTCGTCGTGGCGGAAATCCCCGGGCTGATCGAGGGAGCCGCGGGCGGAGCCGGCCTGGGCCACGAATTCCTGCGGCACGCCGAGCGTTCGCGGGCCTTCCTGCACCTCATCGACGGTGGCCGTCCGGATCCACTCCTCGACTACACGCAGGTCAACGCCGAGCTGACGGCCTACGACCCGGATCTCAGCGCCCGCCCCCAGCTTGTAGCCATCAACAAGATCGACATGCCGGAGGTCCTGGCCAGGAAGGACGAACTGCAAGCAGCCTTCGCCGCTCATGGCGTCGAGCTGCGCTTCATCTCCGCCGCGGGCGGCGGCGGAGTCGATTCCTTGCTCGACGAGCTGATGGCAATAGTCAAGCAGGCCCCCACCGAGGAGGTCGAAGAACGCGGCGTGCCCGTCCTGAGGCCACGGCCCGCCGGTCGCCGCTTCCGCGTGCAAAGGTCCGATGGGGCGTTCTCTGTTCACGGCGCCAGCGTCGAAGCGCTGGCCGGCATGATGGACGTGCGCCACGACGAGACGCGCGAGGAATTCATGCGTCAGCTCCAACGCATGGGTGTCGCCGCCGCCCTCGAGAAGGCTGGTGTCCAGCCCGGCGACGCCGTCCGCATTGGCTCGGTCCAGCTCGCCTGGAAGCTTTGAGAGTCGGGATCCTCGGCGGCACCTTTGACCCAATCCACCTGGGCCACCTGGTGCTGGCGCAGGAGGCTTCCTGGCAGCTGCGGCTCGACCGCCTCCTCTTCATCCCCGCGGGAACCCCGTGGCGCAAGGCGGGACGGCGGGTGTCGGAAGCCCATCACCGCCTCGAGATGGTGCGGCTGGCCGTGGCGGATCGCGAAGACTGGGCGCTGTCGACCGTCGAGGTCGAGCGATCAGGCCC
>WHTO01000240.1 GCA_009377665.1 Dehalococcoidia bacterium | reverse complement strand
TATCGAACCAGCCTTGATGACCGACGGCGGCTTCCTCTCGTTCAGGTCAGACCCATCAGGCGGAACTGGCACCAGCTTCCAAGGCCTCCGAACTATAACATCCAAGTGAGCGCCTCGTTAATCCGCTGCCGGAGAGGATCTTGACCGAAGAGAAGGGACACCGCTGCTTCGCCGGCTTCTACGACCGCCTTAGCCGCCGAGCCGAAAGCACGTTCATGAGGGAGGTCCGTCCCCGCGTCCAGGGCGCCGCCCGCGGGCGTACCCTCGAGATCGGCCTTGGCACGGGCGCGGGCCTCCCTTACTATCCAGCGGACGTCACGCTGGTCGCCGTAGAGCCCGACCCCTACATGTTCAAGAAGGCGCGGGACAACATAGCCGACCTGAAGCGAGAAGTGGAGTTGCAACAGGCGCCCGCCGAAGACCTGCCCTTCCCCGGCGAGTCCTTCGACACCGTCGTCACCACCCTCGTCCTCTGTAGCGTCACAAGCCAGATGAAGGCGTTGGGAGAGATAAAGCGTGTGCTCAAGCCCGGGGGCCGCTATCACTTCTACGAGCACGTTCGCTACCGCAACCCCATCGGCGGCTTTGCTCAAGATCTGGTCAGGCCGATCTGGAGCCAGTTCGGAGGCGGCTGCAGCCCTAACCGGCGCACCTGGGAAGCCATCGAGCAGGCCGGCTTCGACGAAGTATCCATCGAGCACGAGAGCCCGATCCCTCCGATCCCGCCGCTCTGCTTCGTCCGCCCCCACATAATCGGCTTCGCCAGGAAGGCAGGTGAATCCTCGTGAGCAACTGGCTCGAAGACCTGCGCCACGAGATGGCTGATCCCCACGAAGAGTCGCTGAAGCAGGCGATGCAGCGTGTGTTCAAGGCCCACGTCGAGGGCAACGTAATCCACCTTGGCGTTCCCGAGGATCCGCACGAGCGCGCTCACATCATGTGGGCCGTGATCGAATCATTCGGCACCGAGCGTCTGCTCAACGACATGAACGAGCGCCTCCTCAAGGGCCGCGGTACCGTCGCTGTTGAGAAGGACTACGTCTCCGGCCTCGAGGAAGTCTTCCCGTTCGCCGAGCTGAGCTGGATGGACCGCAACGAAATCTGGTCCGACAGCTACGTCCGCATCGAAGCCGTGCCCACCGGCGAGGGCTTCGCTCTGACGGTTAACGGCGGCGAGGTCGAGCCCAACGAGGGTGCCCTCAAGGAAGCTCTAAAGGACGCCTTCCGCTCGCCACAGCGCCGCCGCCGTGATGAAACCTGGGAATGGTGACATGCAGCCATGACGCAGGAGAGCTGCCGCGCGGCTAGGCGAGGGGTAGGCCGCGTATCCGAATACGGCCTTCCTCGATCACGACCACCGCTCCTTGCGCCAGGGGACTCTCAAGAGCGCCCAGATTGGTTTCAATAAGTTCGGCGAGCTCCTCGGCCGTCTATTTGTCAGGCGGCGAATTAGGAGCACTGATGGCCAATGGCCGCTTCGCTCGCCAGCAAGCTGGAAAAGTCAGTGTCGGCCGAGATGAGGATCATGGCCTCCCGGCGCGCGTAGGCAAGCACCTCCCTATCAGGCGCGCGCTGCAGCTCGACGCCCCGAACGTGCGACGCCTCGTGTCCCATAGAGTCGAGTGTCTTGGCCAATTCCTCAGACAGGTTATTGTCAACGAGAAACTTCAACCCACAGTACGCAAAGGCAGTTCGCGCTCTTGCACAGCTTCGGCGGCGTAGCGCAGAGCCTCTTCGATATCGACGGGCTCAAGGTCTGGAAGCTGCCCGACGATCTCCTCGCTATTCAGTCCGTCGGCAACCATCGCCACGATTGTCGCGACCGGAATGCGGAGGCCTCTAATGCAGGGTTGCCCGCCCATCATCTCGGGGTCGGTAGTGATCCGGTTGAAACGCATTACCACTGCATCTTATGCGGCCACGCGAGCCGGCGTAGCCATTCGGCCCATCAAGAAGAGTTCAGCGCGACTACAGTCAAGGAAATGGCGGCGAAGTTGGCTCAACTCCTGGAGCGATCGCGGCAACGCCTGCTGTCGGAGGCAGGTAGCCTGGACCCGCGGCCGGCGAGTGGTCTGCGCTGGAGGTCCTTGCCCACCTCGTCGATGTCGATTACCACTGGCTCGCCCAGGCCGAGGCGATTATCTCTAATTGCAGCAGCGGATCATCCCGCCACCAATTCGTGCACTTCGACGACGACGAGTGGAAACGGCAACATGCCGGTGCGGAAGAACTCCGCCTGTCAGAGGTCATCAAGAAGTTGGGCCGATCACACCGTTCTGTGATCGACCGCCTGGCTTCTCTTTCCGATGACGATCTTGTTTGCATTGGACTCCACCCGTCTGGCCGCGTTTACTCCGTGCGCGAAGTCTTCGAGCGTTACATCTCACATGACGAAAACCACGCTGAGCAAATCAAGGCGATGAGGCGATCTGTTGGGGCCCGCTAGAGTCGGCCCCGCTTGTACATGCGCCAGAGGTCGTTAGCGATCCTTGCCGGGTCAGCCGCTACACCATATCGCGAGAAGTACTTGTAGACGTTCCGCAGGTCCCGCTCGAGCAACATCAGGGCGTTCGGGTTCGTCCGCGCGTCCACAGCCTGCGGCAGGTCGATGATCGTCGGTACCCCGTCCCAGCAGAGGATGTTGAACGCCGATAGGTCCGCGTGCACGAGGTCGTTCGCCAGGAATAGCTCGACGTTCTTCATGATCCGCCGCAACGTAGCCTCCGCCTCATCGCGCTCCAACGACACGTTGGCCAATACCGGCGCCGACTCCTCCTCATCCCCGACGTGCGTCATCAGGATGCAGTTGTCCGTGCGAGAGATCGGCGCCGGCACGTCGGCGTGAGCTTCGTAGAGCGTCCTCATCGTCTCCCACTCTGCGCTGACCCAGGCCCCGAACTGCACCGCCCGTCCCATGCCGCGTCTTCTTCTTGAAGGCGCGGCGGTCGCGCTGATTACCGATAACACGTCCCGCCTGGTAGATGCTGTCGTTACGGAAACGTCCGCCCTGCCTGCCGGCCCGCAGTGCGTCGTTGCCGAAGCCCTCCGCTTGCGCGGGCCGGTAGATCTTGGCGGCCAGCACCGCCTGGCCGTGCACTAATGGGTTACGCGGGTTTGCGAGGGGCAATAAACGGTCGCCTCCTTCCCGCTCTTCACGACCCTCAGCACGTCGCTGATCAGGTCGTTGCTGTAGAAGTCCTCCAGTGAGGAGGACAGCGTTGCCTGTTGAAACAAGTGACTCTCCTGTCGAAGTAAGCAGTCTGGTTCGTAGGTTCAGGTCGATTTGCTGGCTGAATAAAACAGTCATTGTTGGCCTCCTTCGGACAAAACAAACGGCCACGCGATTCCATGGCCGTAAAGAGTCTGCGGATATGAAAAGACCACGGGCTGAAGAGCGCCGTGGCCGCGAGCCTGTCTACTTAGTTAGACGTTACTCAGGCAGGGATCGGCGCGCTTCGGAATCGTTGCTGACCGAAAACACATTCATCAGTGCGCCTCCCT
>WHTO01000239.1:2935-3506 GCA_009377665.1 Dehalococcoidia bacterium | reverse complement strand
CCGAGTTGGAGGGCCTGCCGCTGCTGATGCCGCTGGTGGACATCCACACGATCGGGGCTGGCGGCGGCTCGGTGGCGTGGTTGGAGGGCGGCGGACTGCGCGTGGGACCGCACAGCGCGGGCGCCGACCCCGGCCAGTCGTGCTACGGCCGGGGCGGGATTGAACCGACGGTCACTGATGCGAACCTGTGCCTAGGACGGCTGGACCCAGCGAACTTCCTCGGCGGTCGGATGTCTCTGGACGAGGACGCCGCGCGCCGCGCGCTGGGTGGGATAGCGGCCGAACTTGCGATGGACGTGACGTCTCTCGCCGAGGGGGTACTGGCGATCATCAACGCCACCATGGCAGATGCCATGCGGACGATTACGGTGGGGCAGGGAATCGATCCGCGTGATTTCGCGCTCGCAGCGTTCGGCGGCGCCGGCCCGATGCACGCAGCCTGGTTGGCTGCCGAGCTCGAGCTCGGCGAGGTGATCATCCCGCGGAGCCCAGGCACCTTCTCGGCCTGGGGGATGCTGCAGACCGACATCCGCCATGACGTGACATCGAGCTTCTTCCACCCGCTCGACGC
>WHTO01000239.1:0-2925 GCA_009377665.1 Dehalococcoidia bacterium | reverse complement strand
AGGGCAGCGCGCTGCTGGCGGAGGACGGGGTCCCTGCCGTCGCCCGCTCGTTCGAGCGGTCGGCGGACATGCGCTACGTCGGCCAAGAGTACTTCGTCGCGGTGGAGGTGTCCGACCAAGTCGACGTGGGCGCGCTGGAGGCCACTTTCCACGAGGTACACCGCGCGCGCTACGGCCACTGCACGCCGGGGCTACCGGTGGAGCTGGTGAACCTACGCGTCGCAGCCTGGGGGGCCGTGCCGCGCGGCAAGGTCTCGGTGCCGGAACCGGAGCCCGGGGACCCGATGGTCGGCCGTCGGCAGGTGGTGTTCGACGGGTGCACATATGACACGCCGGTGCTGGCGCGCGACCGGCTCGCGAGTGGCGTCCGGCACGAGGGCCCGCTGCTGATCAATGAAGAGAGCGCGACCACCGTGGTGCCACCGGGTCACGAGGCGCGAGTCGACGAGCTGCGGAACCTGCTGATCACGTCCCGACAGAGGAGGACTAGATGACAGCTCTGACCGCCACGCGGACCGATCCGATCACGACTGAGATCATCCGCAACGCGTTCCTGTCGTGCGCTCAGGATATGAACGCAACGCTCATTCGGAGCTCTTACACGCCGATCATCTACGAGGGCAAGGACTGCGCCGTGGCGTTGCTCGACGAGCGCGCTGACGTGCTAGCCCAGGCCGTCGGGGTGACGATGTTCCTAGGAAACCTGGAGGCGAGCGTGAAGCTCACTGCCGAGCAGATCGGCTGGGACGGCTTCCGGCCCGGCGATGTGTTCTACACGAACAGCCCGTCGGCTGCCGGCACGCACCTCAACGACGCGACGATCTTCGCCCCAATCTTCTGGCGCAACCGGCTGGTCGGGTTCTCGGCCACACGCGCGCATTGGCTGGATGTCGGCGCGAAGGATCCGGGCGGCTCGATGGATGCCACCGAACTCTATCAGGAAGGTATGCGCTGGGGGCCGACGCGGCTCTACGAGGACGCCCGGCCCCGGGAGGACCTGATCGACCTGCTGCGGGACAATGGGCGCTTCGGTCTCTCGCTGGTTGGCGATATGAACGCCCAAGTCGCCGCGTGTCGCACCGGCGAGGCGCGCTTCCGCAAGATTCTCGACCGCTTCGGCGAGGACGCCTACGTCGCCGCGCGGGACGACATCTACAGACAGTCCGAACAGCTCGAGCGCGAAGCAGTAGAGGCGATCCCGAACGGCGTCTACCGCTCAGAGGGTTGCCTCGACGACGACGGCTTGGGAAACGGGCCGCTACTGATACGGATGCGAATCGACGTTGAAGGCGACAGCATGCGGATCGACCTCAACGGCTCAGCGTCCCAAACTCGCGGGCCCGTGAACTCGTACCTCATGAATACCATCTCCGCCTGCAGGGTGGGTTTCAAGATGCTGATCCATCCCGATCGCCCAGTCGACGGGGGTACGTTTCGCACGCTCGAGGTGACAGCGCCGGAAGGGTCAATTTGCGCGCCGCAGGAGCCAGCTCCCTGCCAGTTCTCCTGCTCACCCGGCGGTCTCTTGGTCGACCTCGTAATCCACGCGCTCGCGTCGGTGCTGCCCGAAGCGGCGGCGGCCGCCCACTACGGAGATTCGATGATCCTGCGCATGACCGGGGATGATCCCCGACGCGGCGAGCGCTTCCTGCTCACGGGCCCGCACGCGGGCGGCTGGGGCGCGTGGGCAGTCGGTGACGGCGCCGACGCATTAATCAACGTTGGCAACGGCGCATTCAAGGACTACCCGATCGAGGTGGTCGAGCAGAAGTATCCAGTGATCGTGCGGGGGTACGGGATCCGCTGCGACACGGGCGGAGCCGGGCGATTTCGCGGCGGATGCGGTGTGTACCGGCGGACTGAGCTTGCAGCCGATGCTCGCGTCTCTGCGTGGTTCGAGCGGTTCGTCACGCCTGCGTGGGGGGTGTTCGGCGGTGCCGACGGGGCCGGTCCCGAGGTGGTAACTAACGAGGGACGTGCGGACGAGAGGCGGTTCCGCAAGATCAATATTCTGGCGCTATCCGCTGGGGATGTCGTCGAACTGCGGACGGGCGGTGGCGGGGGGTACGGGCAGCCCACTGAGCGTGACCCCGAGCGGGTGCGCGAGGACGTGCTCGACGGATACGTGAGCCGCGCCGCCGCGATGCACGAATACGGCGTCGTGCTTCGCGCGGACTTGACGGTCGATTTGGCCGCCACCCTGGCCGCGCGCGAAGCGGCGCGGCGAGCAGAATCTGGTGATGGACCGGGGGAGGCCACACGATGAGCGCGTCGGCACTCGGCGCAGCCGTGGTCCACTCGCGGGTGGAACGGCTGCGTGAGCTTGCCGCCAACGCGGGACTTGAGGCGGTCGTGCTCACCAACAGCGCGTCGATCGCGTACTTGACGGGGTTTAGGGGCCTTCAGCACGAGCGCACCATCGCGGCCGTTGTGCGAGCCGACGGCGGCGGCGCGCTGGTAGCGCCGATATTGGACCGTGAGGGCGTGCAGGCTGCTCCGACGCGGCTGGACCATGTGCTCTACGAGTACACATCCCACGGGATGCCGGAGTTGATTGGCGAACTGGGCGGGGCAAGCGCCGTTGGCGTGGAGGAGAACGACCTGAGCTTTGCACGGGCCAGCGCGCTCAAGGCCGCGGGGGTGACGCCGCAGCCGGCGGGGGATCTCATCATGGGACTGCGCGCTCGCAAGGATACCGATGAGGTCGAGCACATCCGCGCTGCTTGCACGCTGATCGGCGATGCGCTCGACGTGGCGTTCGGTCGGATGCAGGTGGGCGAGACCGAGGCTGCTGTCAACGCGCGCACCGAGTCCTGGCTGCGCCAGCGTGGGGCCGCTGTCGCGAGGTCGCACATCCGCTTCGGTGAGTGCGCAGTGGATGGACATGGGCGGCCCGGGCCAAGGACCCTGGCCGAGGGGGACATG
>WHTO01000238.1 GCA_009377665.1 Dehalococcoidia bacterium | reverse complement strand
CGAGCATAACGCCAGGCCCTCCTCCGCAGACAAGTGTCACACCGGCCTCAGCCAGGAGCCGCCCGACTTCTTCCGCGAGAGCGATCGCGTCGTCGGTAGCCTCGCTGCCGCCGATCACAGATATCTGCACGGGTCAGCCGGCGCGGGGGTGGGTCCTTTCAAACTCGTCGCGGAGATGTTGATCGCTGAGGTGGGTGTATACCTGCGTAGTCGAAATATTGGCGTGTCCCAACAGCTCCTGAACGTTACGGATGCTTGCTCCGCCGCTCAGCATGTGGGTGGCGAAGCTGTGGCGCAAGGTGTGCGGCGTTACCGGCGTCTTAATCGCGGCGTTCAACGCATAGGTCTTGAGAATGAGCCAGAAGCCCTGGCGGGTAAGTCGTTGCCCGCGCCGGTTGACGAAGAGTGCGCGCTCGTTGCTTGCCCGCACCATCGCCGGTCGGGCGCCGTCGAGGTAGCGAGTGATGTATTCGCCGGCGACGTCGTTTATCGGTACGACCCGCTCCTTCGACCCTTTGCCGATGCAGCGGACCCTGCAGCCGTCCGTCTCCATCTGTACGCTCTCGAGGTTGAGCGCCGTCAGCTCTGACACGCGCATACCCGTGCCGTAAAGCAGCTCGAGCATCGCTTTGTCGCGTACCGACTCATGCGTTGCGCGGCGGAGCGGTTGCTCGAGGAGGTCGTCGATCTCCTTCTTAGTCAGCGCCTTGGGAAGGGTCTTGCCGATCTTGGGCGAGGCCAGGTTCTCGGTGGGATCCTGCTGGACCAGTGCCTCGCTGGAGAGAAACTTGTAAAACGAGCGTATCGCCGCAATCTTGCGGGCGACGCTGGCGACAGCGTACTTGCGGGACTGCAAATCGGCCTCGAAGTTGCGTACGTCAGCCGCACGTACTTTGTTCCAGTCGCGCCTGTCAGGCGAGCCGCCGTTGTCGAGGAAACGGTGGAACTGGTTTAGATCGTTTTGATAAGCCTGGCGTGTGTTCTCTGAGACCCCATTCTCAAGGACGAGATAATCGAGAAACCTCTGGATTACGCTGTCCAAATGCACGCCTCCTTCGCCTAACATAACGATGCTACGCTGGGCGCGGCCAAAGCGCGACCCATAAAGTCCACCAAGTATTCCCCGAAGGTTATCACTTTCCCGGTTGGCCCTCCGGTTGCGAACATACGTTTGCGCTGATATCATGGCGACACTTTAGAGTGGAGGCTCTCATGCCGTTGGCTCGTGTTCGTTCCTGTGCTCTCGTCGGTCTCGATGGCGAATTGATTGAAGTTGAAGTGGACGTAGCACGAGGCATAACCGCCCTCACCGTCGTTGGCCTCGGCGACACTGCTGTCCAGGAAGCCCGCGAACGCATCCGCTCGGCGATCAGGAACTCAGGCGCCCAATATCCGCCCAACCGCAAGGTGACCATTAACTTGGCGCCCGCAGACCTGCGCAAGGAAGGGCCGAGTTATGACCTGCCGATGGCCGTGGGCATTCTCGCTGCCTCGGGACAGCTGGTAGCGGACCTCGAGGGCTGCGTCTTCATCGGTGAGCTGTCCCTCGATGGCCGCGTCCGTCATACGCACGGCGTGTTGCCGATGGTCGCCCTTGCCCGCGAACGGGGAGTGACCCGGGTCTTCGTGCCCGCGGACGACGCCAGGGAAGCCGCGCTTGTCGAGGGTATCGAGGTCATTCCAGTGACGAGCCTCAGCCAGCTGGTCGAACACTTCAGCGGGACTTCGGCGATCGAGAGATTCAACGGCGACCATGCGGCCGCTTTCGCCAATCAGACCTCCGACGCTATGGACTTCTCCCATGTCAAAGGCCAGGAGCACGTCAAGCGCGCCCTCGAGGTGGCGGCCGCCGGCGGCCACAACGTTTTGATGATGGGCCCGCCGGGGGCAGGCAAGACTCTGCTCGCCCGCGCTATGCCGTCGATCCTGCCGCTGATGAGGGCCGACGAGTCGCTCGAAGTTACGAAGATCTACAGCATCGCCGGCCTCCTCCCCTCGGAGACGCCGCTGCTGACCCAACGGCCATTTCGCTCTCCCCATCACACGATTTCGCACGCCGGCCTTGTCGGCGGCGGCCGTATCCCGCGCCCCGGCGAGATCACGCTCAGCCACCGCGGCGTCCTTTTTCTCGACGAACTGCCCGAGTTCGGCCACGCGGTCCTCGAGGTCATGCGGCAACCGTTGGAGGACCGGCTTGTGACGATCTCCCGCGCGCAGGGCACACTGACCTTTCCAGCGAACTTCATGCTCGTCGGCGCCATGAACCCCTGCCCCTGTGGTTACTTTGGCGATAGCGGGAGGGCCTGTACGTGCTCCGACGGCGCCGTAGCGCGCTACCAGAAGCGCATTTCCGGCCCCCTGCTCGACCGTATCGATATCTTCATCGAAGTACCCCGCGTCGACTTCGAGAAGCTGTCGTCCGATGGCTATGGCGAATCGTCGGCAGCGGTCAGGTCAAGAGTGGAAGAGGCGCGGAAGAAGCAAGGCTTTCGCTTCAGCGAGTCGCGCCTCACCTGCAACGCCGAGATGACGCCGGTTGAAGTGCGCGAGTTTTGCCAGAACGTCCTTGATGACGCATCTCGCTCGTTGCTGCGTCTGGCCATGGACCAGCTGTCGTTCTCGGCCCGCTCGTTCCACCGCATCCTCAAGCTGGCGCGGACCATAGCCGACCTCGACGCCTCGACGAGCATTGAATCGCGCCACCTCGCCGAGGCCCTCCAGTACCGGCAAAGGACGATGGCGGCTTAACGTTGATCTGCCGGAGCCAGGCGGTAGATGCCCTCGATAGTCAAGACAAGGATTTCGCCGTTCTGGTCGGGCGCGACCGCGTTGGTACGCACGATCCCTCGGTCGAAGAGCAGAACCGTTTGCGAGGGATCAGCAATCGAAGTAGCCCAAATCGCACCCGTGCAATAGTCCGCATAAACGAAGTGGCCGCGGAGCTCCGGGATGGCGTCACCCTCGTATACATGGCCACCGACAATCGCGCAGTGCAGGCTGCCGTGGTCGTAGACGGCAACGGGCGGCTGTAACCCGGTCTGGTCGCAGCCCGGCTGACTGTAGCACTCGTAGCCCTCGACGATGTTCCAGCCGTAGTTCTTACCCGCCTCAACGATATCGACTTCTTCGTATTCGTTGTGGCCCGCGTCGCCCACCCACAGACGGCCGTCGTCGTCGAAGCTCAGACGCCACGGATTACGAAATCCGTAGGCCCAGATCTCTTCCCGAAAACCGTCTGTGTTGCCGGCGTAAGGATTGTCTTCGGGAATCGCATAAACAGAGCCGCGGACATCGATGCGGAGGATAGAACCGCCAAGATGACTGCGGTCCTGGGCATGACCGTCAGGGTCTCCCTGCGGTCCGCCATCACCGACGCCGATATAGAGGTAGCCGTCGGGGCCGAAGAGAGTGCCTCCGCCGTAGTGAACGTGCGATTCCTTGTGGTCTATCGTCAGCAACACATCCTCGCTGTCGCCATCGATTTGCCCGTTCGCATAGTCAAATCGAGACAATATGGCGCGACGTGGC
>WHTO01000237.1 GCA_009377665.1 Dehalococcoidia bacterium | reverse complement strand
AAGACCGGCGTCCCGAGAAAGATGATCCGCTCCTTGAGGAGCATCGAGTAGATGTCATAGCTGCGTTCGCCACGCGGCGTGGTCTCGACGACGGACGGGATGATGTTGCGGTACGGGTCTGCGTTCAAGCTGCGCCTCCTCTAGATCGAGTGTACCCGACTGCGGCGGACTACGCCTGGTCTCATCCGCCGGCGCGGGGAACCTTTACGCTGGAGGCACGGGATGAGCGAGAGCGCCGACCAGGCTGCCACCATCGAAGAGACGCTGGAAGGAAGCCTTCCTCATGACTCATAGAGGAATTTGCCTGTCCTTGATAGCGTTGGGGCTCCTCGTCCTCTCGTGCCGCGCATCTGGAGTGGACAATGAGCCTACGGCAATGCCATCGCCGGCGCCTACCTTCAAGCCGACTGTGCTTCTCGGCGCCGGAGATCGGGTTGAAGTCAGGACCTATCCCGGCGCTCCTCTGGTGAGCAATTCTTGTGTCGACCTCGTGGAACAGATGATCCCGGAAGGCACGAGTGTGCCTAACGCAACCATCAGCGAATGCACCTTCCGCCATCCATACGAACCGGGCTGGGTTGTGCTGACCGAGGCAGATGCCAGCGGGGTGAGAGAGCTCCGCTTCGTGCAAGTTGTCCTGTTCCTGGCGGCCGACCCCTCCGACCAGTTGCCCACATCGACACCGGGAGGGCCTGTAGACAGGGAATGCGGTCAGTACTTGAATGCAGGGTTACTATTGCCTCCGCAGACCATGCCGCGGCCCCTAACGACGGACGTGGCTTGGCGTGGATTATGTGCGATTCGGCCCACCCCAAGGGGCCTGGGCGTCACAGTGTCAGGGGAAGCTTTGTCGCCGCTTCCACAGGACATCGACGTACTTGGGACTCGGCCAGTGGGACTAATAGCGGCCGACGCGGCGGACGGTGCTCCCTGTTGGACACTGGCAAAGTACTACTATCTGAGTGGCTACGAACCCTCGATAACCGTGCGATGCACTTTGTAGTAGGCGCTGAGCCATCGCCGGCGAACCATCCGCCTTCGCCAGCTCAATCATCGCCTTTCAGGCCGGCTCTCCCAGTTCGTCAGCTCTTACCCTCATGACTCATAGAGGAATTTGCCTGTCCTTGATAGCGTTGGGGCTCCTCGTACTCTCATGTCGCGCATCTGACATGAATGATGAGGCGGCGGCGACGCCAAAGTCGAGCCTGACGGCCCCTCCAACGCAGCCTCTGAGTTTTGGAGATCGCGTCAAAGTCACGGCCTATCCAGATGCACCCACAAACAGCTACTCCTGCGTTGACCTGGTGGAGTACATGGTACCGACTGGAGTGAATGTGCCCAATGCAATCGTGGCTGAATGCACCATTCGGCATCCCTATGAACCTGAATGGATTGTCTTAAGCGAGCCAGATGCCAGCGGAGTGAGAGAGCTCCGCTTCGTGCTGGTGTTTTTGTTCCTGACAGGCGACCCCTCTTCTTCTTCGTATGTGCCGATGCCCATACGAGGAGCCATGTCTACCTGGAGCGAAGACTGCATTGGGTTCTTGAATGCCGGACTCCTATTGCCGCCCGGGACCAATCCGAGACCGCTTACGACGGATTTTGCCTGGCGGGGAGGCTGTCATATTGTGCCGACGCCCAGAGGCCAGGAACAGTCACCAGTTGGGGAAGCTTTGTCGCCGGTTCCACCAGACCCTGAGGTGCGCAGGCCTGTAGGAATGGCCCCTAATGTTCCAGACGGGCTGCCCTGCTGGACCCTCGTTAAGTATTACCTCAGTGGCTACGAACCCTCCATCACCGTGCAATGCACTTTATCGTAGAGCCAGCCCTTTGAACTCCTCCAGGCCTCTATGCTGGCCTTCGACGCTAGGGACGGCCTGCAGATCAAACTGGCGGCAGCCTGACCGCCCTTAAGCTTCGCTCCGGCCCACTCCTCCTTAGTTAGTATGGGAGCCGACGCTGGAGGCGCGGGATGAGCGAGAGCGCCGACCAGGCTGCCGCCTTCGAAGAGACGCTGGACGCCGTCGAGGGGCTGCGCCAGGCGTCGCAGCGCGCCGGCTGGTTCCGGATCGAGTACGCCATCCTGGCCGCGCTGGCCGCTCTCGTCGCCGTCTATCTCGTCGCCTATTTCGTCCTCGGCGTCGACTTCGACCGGCTGCGCGACTGGGGCTATCTCGGCATCTTTCTGATCGCGATGGCCGGCTCGGCGACGATCGTGGTGCCGACGCCGAGCAACGTGGCGATTTTCGGCAGCTCGGCGCTGCTCGACCCAGTGCTCGGCATCCCGGCGCCGCTGCTGGTGGGCCTCGTCGCCGGCCTGGGCGACGCTCGCCTCCAGCGGCACCTGACCGAGGAGGGGGACCCCCAGCTCGTGCGCCAGCGCGCTGCCGCCCCCGCCCGAGAAGACCTCGTAGCGGGCGCCCGTGTCGGGCGCGACGAACCAGCTCATGTTCTCGATCACCCCCGCGACCCGCAGGTTCACGCGCGCTGCCATGGCGGCGGCCCGGCGTGCGACGCGCTGCGCGGCGAGCTGCGGCGTCGTCACGATCACCAGCGAGGCGGTGGGCAGGAGCTGGGCGATCGAGATCGACACGTCGCCGGTGCCCGGGGGCAGGTCCACCAGCAGGTAGTCCGGCTCGTCCCACCAGACCTCGGTGACGAAGCTGGTGAGCGCCTTGTGGAGCATCGGGCCCCGCCAGATGACCGGGCTGTCCTCGTCGGTGAGGAACCCGATCGACATCAGCCGGACGCCGTGCGACTCCACCGGCATCATCAGATCCTCGACGGTCACGGCCGGCCGCGTGACGCCCATCATGCGGGGGATGGAGTAGCCGTAGACGTCGGCGTCCAGGAGCCCCACGGTCGCGCCGCGGCGCGCCAGGGCGACCGCCAGGTTGGCGGTGATGCTCGACTTTCCGACGCCGCCCTTGCCGGACGCGATGCCGATCACCGTCGTGGCGCTGCCCTCCAGGAACGGCGAGGGCCGCCCCGCGCCCGCGCCGCCGAGGCCCGCGCGCATGGCGCGCCGCTCCTCGTCGCTCATGGCGTCCATCGTCACCTGCACGCCGTCCACGCCCTCGAGGCCGGAGAGAGCGTGGGTCACGCGGCGCTGGATCTCGGCCTTCAGCGGGCAGCCGGCGACGGTGAGCCGGATGGCGACGCGCACGCGCCCGGCCTCCACGGCGACGTCGCCCACCATCCCGAGGTCGACGATGCTGCGATGCAGCTCCGGGTCCTGCACCTCGCGCAGGGCCGTCATCGCGGCGTCGTGGGTCAGCGCGCTCACATGAACATCCTCGCGTAGGGCTCCGCCTCGCCCAGCGTGATCCCCCAGGGGCCGTGGCCGGGGTGGATGCGCGTCTCGCGGGGCACCTCGGCGAAGAGCCGCTCCAGGCTGTGCATCATGGCCGCGTGGTCGGAGCGCGGGAAGTCCGTCCTCCCGATGCCCTGGGCGAAGATCAGGTCGCCCACCAGCGCCTCGCCGGCGGTCGGCTCGTGGGCGACCAGGCACCCCGGCGAGTGCCCGGGCGTGGCGACGAGGGTGAAGCGCAGCTCT
>WHTO01000236.1 GCA_009377665.1 Dehalococcoidia bacterium | reverse complement strand
CTTCCGGTCTAGAGCCGAACGTCAGCGTCAGTGGCTCATCGCCAGCGTTCCTCACGTGGAACGTCCACCGGACGAAGTCGGGAGACCGAACGGGCTGGGGCGAGATCTCCACGCGCACCTCTATGCCGCTTTCCGCATCCTCTGCGCCTGGCAACTCGATCCGATTCCCACCACCTTCGCTCCTCACCGCGGGAAGTTACGAATAGCGTCTCACGTGCGCCGGGATCCGAGGCGCGCCTTCGAGCGCAAAAAGGTGAAGCTTGGGTGGGTAACCGACACCGTACCGTACGTTAGCCTGGGCTCTCGTCACGGTGCCCCCATCTTCGGGGTGCCGACAAAGTCGCACTAGTCGCGGGTCGAGTTGCAGCGAGGCCTATGGGGAGGACGATGTCGCCGTGAAGCGGGTGGTGTCTGCTGCGTTCGTCGGGCGGACACACGAGCTCCAGCGTGTGGCGGCGGCGGTGTCGGCGCCCCCCGCCGTAGTGGTAATCGAGGGCGAGGCTGGGGTCGGGAAGACGCGCCTGGTTAGCGAGCTGGCCACCAGGCCGGAACTCATCGACGGGCGGCTATTGGTGGGGCGCTGCCATCGCATCCGGGAGTCGTTCCCACTGGGTCCCGTGATTGAGGCACTGCGCCAGTTCGGCAGGGAGTGGGCTGGAGACGCGTTCTCTCCGGTCGTGGGTACCCTCAGACCGCTGCTTCCCGAGCTTTCCGCCCTGCTGCCGCCGGCCCTGGAGCCGTTGGACGACCGGGCCGCGGAGCGTCATCGCGTGTTCCGTGCACTGGTCGAGGTGCTGGAGACGGTGGGCCCCGCGGTGATGGTTCTTGAAGACCTGCACTGGGCCGACGGGCAGACCGTAGACTTCCTGGGCTACCTGCTGTCCGAAGCGCCGCCTCAGCTCGCAGTCGTGCTCACCTTCCGGAGCGAAGAGGTGGACTCGCGCCTGCGGGCACTCGCCGGCAAGATGCCCGCATCGATGAGCCGCACCGACGTCGCCTTGTCTTCGTTTGATATGAGCCAGACCGGAGCGTTGGCCGCCGCCATCCTGGACGTCGAGAGGGTGTCGGAGGGGTTCGCGACGTACCTGTGCGAGCGGACATCCGGCCTACCGTTCGCCATCGAGGAGTTGCTCGCGCTGCTGCGAGCAAAGGGCATGCTGGTCAGTCAGGGTAGCCGGTGGAACCGGCGGGCCCTCGAAGAGCTCGGTGTGCCCGCGGGGATACGCGATGCAGTCTTGGAGCGCGTGGGTCACCTCTTGCCCACCGCCCGGATGCTGGTGGAGGCAGCAGCCGTGTTGAAGGCACCGCTTCCGCTCGAGGTCATTACGGCGACCTGCGAGGCTCCCAACCGTCAGGTGCTGAGCGGATTGCAGGAGGCGCTGGAGTCTGGGCTGCTGGTCGAAGATGAGGAGGGCATTGGGTTCCGGCATGTGCTGGCAGCGCAGTCAGTGTATGAAGCGATGCCTGGGCCGCACCGGCGGCACCTCCACCGTCGGGCTGCGGCCGCGCTGGAGGTGGCGCGTCCGGTGCGCCTCGGTCAGGTGGCGCATCACTTGCGTCACGCAGGCCAGTTGGGCGCCTGGGTCGACGCTGCGGAACGCGCAGCCGATCAGGCGGTCGCGCTCGGCGACGACGTGCAGGCCGCCCAGCTGCTCGAGGCCGTGCTCCGTAATGCATCTCTTGACCCCGAGCGCCGAGGCCGTATCGGGGTGAAGCTGAGTCGCGCTGCGGCCGATACGGTCCAAGCTGGTCACGACGTGACCGGCTTGCTTCTCAACGTGCTGGAAGAGGATCTGCCATCGGAGGTGGGCGGCGAGCTGCGATTCTGGCTGGCCTTGCTGGTAGAGCAGATCGGCGGTGATCCGCTTCTCCAGCGCCGCCTTTTCCTTGAGGCGGTGGAGGGGCTTGATGAGCGGCACGACCTCAAGGCGTGGGCCATGGTCGGATTGGGAGTACCGTCGGCCCCCGAAGTTCCGCAGTCCGAGCACCTGCGGTGGCTCCACCGATCGCTGGATGTTCTCCCCTCAATCACCAACCGCCCTCTTCAGGTCTTGGTACTGGGCAAGGTAGCCATGGTGCTGACTTCCCTGGGCGATCCGACCTGGCGACGGCTCACCGAGCGCATGCTGAAGGAAACCGACGGGACACCCCGGCAGCGACGTGAGGTCAACGCATTCCTAGCGGTAGGGATCGAGGCGTGCTATGCGGGGCACCACGAGACCGCCAGTAGGCTGTTGCAATCCGGGTTGCAGGGCGTGGCCACCTGTGAGAGCCGCCCGCTAGAGCTTCGGCTGCAGTCGGCCCTAGCGTTGCTCGACTATTGCCGAGGCTCATGGAGGGGGTTGGCTGAGCGGGTTGATCTATTGATCGACGAACTTTGGGAGTCCAGACGCGATCTGGTCAATGTGGCGATCGTCGCGGGTTGCCTTGCGCTCGCCAGGGGCAACCTCGACGATGCAGACGTCCGCCTGAACGAGGTCGTCCTCAGCCTGGAGCGACAGGGGGGGATCGACGTCCTTCCCGTGCCGCTGGTTGCCTTTCTCCGCCTGGCCCTGGCCCGTGGCGACTTCGGGGAGGCTATGGCGACGGGGCAACGAGTTCTTACAGCGGCGGCAGCCAAGGGGATCTGGGCGCCAGCCGTCCGGTTGGTGCCCACTCTTACGCAGGCCACGGTGACAGCAGGGCGTGTGGGCGAGGCCGCAGCGTTCGTGGACCGTGTCGCCAGTGAGGTCGGCGGACTGGACGCTCCGCTCGCGCCTGCGACGTTGCTCCATGCGCGGGGACTTATAGAGGCGGCCCGCGAGCAATGGCGTCCGGCCGCCGAGCATCTCGTCTCCGCCGCCGACTGCTACGAGCTTCTCTTAAGCCGATACGAGGCTGCCCGGGCTCGGGAAGAGGCGGCGTCGTGCCTGTTTGCGGTTGGCGATTCACGGGCCGAGGTGGCGTTGCGGACGGCCCTCGCGACGTATTCGCGCCTGGGCGCGCATTGGGACGTGGCCCGAGGAACCGGAATCGCCCGGCGACACGGCCTGTCGGTGGCGGCTCGTCACCGGGGTGGTCGGCATGGCTACGGGTCCGACCTGTCGCCGCGGGAGCGGGAGGTGGCCGAGCTGGCGGCAGCCGGGCGAACGAACAAAGAGATCGCCAACGAGCTTTACCTGTCGACCAGGACGGTGGAGAAGCACGTCGCAGCGGCGATCCGAAAGCTTAACGTGCGCTCGCGCGCTGGGGTCGCTCGCCGCCTCACAGAGCGGTCCGACAGGAGGCTAAATCCCCACAAAGATGGGGTTTCCTACCCATAGCAAACGCCGGCCCCGGGCAGCGGGTCGGGATGGTGGATCCGCTGGAAGTGAAGGCGGTCTCAGCAGATACCAATGGCTTAATCGCTCATGGTTGGTCGCTGGGGGCGATTTCAACCTAAGCTTTTCAAATGATCAGAGCGGTGGTGTTTGATGTTGGGGAATGCCTCGTAGATGAGACACGGGAGTATGGGACGTGGGCTGATTGGCTCGGCGTTCCGCGGCACACTTTCTCGGCCGTATTCGGCGCGGTAATTGCCAAGGGA
>WHTO01000235.1 GCA_009377665.1 Dehalococcoidia bacterium | reverse complement strand
GGGAAGCCGGCCAGCCGCTCGCTGAAGGTGTTGAAGTGCTGCTGGGCCAGCACCGTCGTCGGCACCAGCACAGCCACCTGCTTGCCGTTGAGCACGGCCTGGAACGCCGCTCGGATCGCTACCTCGGTTTTGCCGTAACCGACATCCCCGCAGACCAGCCGGTCCATCGGACGGACGCGCTCCATGTCCTCCTTGACGGCGTTGATCGCCGCCAGCTGGTCGGGTGTCTCGACATAAGGGAAGGAGGCCTCGAGCTCCATCAGCCAGGGGTTGTCATTCACGAACGCATAACCCTGTGCGAGCTCGCGGCTCGCGTACAGCTCGAGCAGCTCCTGCGCAAGGTCGGCAACCACCCGGCGGACACGCTCCTTGGCGCGCTGCCAGTCCTGCGTGCCGAGGCGGGTGAGGACCGGCGTGAAATCTCCGGGACCCACGTAACGCCCGACGCGGTCCGCCTGGTCGACGGGCACGTAGAGCTTGTCGCCGTCGGCGAAGTACAGCTCCAGGTACTCTGTCTCGCGGTTGTCCAGCCGGCGGCGTACGGTGCCGCCGAAGCGCGCGATCCCGTGATCGATGTGCACGACGAAGTCGCCCGCTCTCAGCTCGGGCAACACGGCGTCGGCGAGCGCCGACGACCTCCTCCTGGGCAAGGCGCGCCGCTGCTTGCGGAACCCGAATATCTCGGCGTCGGTGATGAGGACCGCCGACCCGGCGTCGTCGTTGAGGATCCAGCCCTGCCCCAGCGACCCCTGGACGACCGAGGTCCTCGCAGGGGCCGGCAATTGCCGGACCCCGGCCACCGCCTCGACGTCTCTTCCCTCCTCGCGGAACAGCTCGGCGATTCGCTGCGCCTGCTGCGACACCACGATTACACGCCGCTTCTCCGCAGCCATCTTCTCGGCGCCATCGATCATGGTCCGCAGGCTTCCGCCATAGATTGGGGCTGCCGTGAACGGCCCTCGGATGAAGCCGCCGCCCTCCTCGCCTGTGGTCCAGCGCGAGAAGTGCAGCTGCCGGTGGTGACCTGAGGCCAGCGAGATCAGGGCCGACCAGGGCGTGAGCGGAAGAGGGAGCCCGCGGGGAATCTCTCCGCGTTCCTCCGATTCCTCGCGCGCCTGGACCGCCTGTTCCTCGAGGTCATCGAGACGGCGCTCGATCTCCGACGCTTCGTCCAGCACCAGCAGAGCTTCCCTGGGCACGAAGTCAAGGATGTTCCCGCGTGCCAGGAAAGACGTGTAACAGGCCTCCTGGGGAAACCAGTCGCCGCTCTGCAACGTGGCCAGGTCGTTGCGCCAGCGCTCCTCGGCGGTGGCCTCCGTGGACTCGAAGTCCAGGGCTTTGGCGAGGTCACGCGCCACCCGCTCGCTGTGGCCGAGCTCGCGGGCGGTGGTGACCTCGAACGAATCGACCTCGCCCAGCGAGCGCTGGGTGGCCGTGTCAAACCGCCTCAGGCTCTCGACCTCGTCGCCGAAGAGCTCGATGCGGATCGGCTCGTCCAGCTGCACCGGGAAGACGTCAATGATGCCACCGCGCCGGCTGACGACCCCGGGGCGATCGACCAGTGCTTCGATCTGATAACCAAGCGAGTCGAGCCTGCGCAGGAACTGATCGAGCTTGACCAGGTCTCCTCGGCGCACGGTCAGCTTGCTTTCCAGGAGCGCCGCCGGCTCGATGGTCGGTTGCGCCGCCGCCCTGATCGACGAGACGATCACCAGGCGCGGCCGCCCGCTCTGCAGTTCGGACAGGACCGAGAGGCGTTCGTGGACAATGTCGGCGGGAGGCGTGATGTACTCGTAGAAAAGGCTGTCGCGCTGCGGGAACAGCCGCACGTCGACGCGCGGGTCCGCCCAGGCCTCGAGCTCCTCGACGAGCGCCTGGGCCTGGCTGAGGCGCGGTACGATGATCAGCGCCGGATGTGGACGCGACGAGGCTATCGCCGCAAGGAGCGAAGCCTTGGCTGCGTCGGGGACGCCCGCGGTCAACCGCCGCGGAGCGGCTTCGAACAGTGGCTTGAGGCCGGTCGCCTTACTGAGTAGAGGTAGTAGTCCTGATAGTTCCAATGAGAGTTAGGGCATGCAAAGCCGGAAGTCTGCCTGTGCTGCCTGATGATTCTAGTGCGCCGGGTCCGGGCTCGACCCCACGTCGTCAGAACTCCATCCGTTCGCGGCACATGGGCTTCCACGATCCACCTCTGAACAGCGCCACGACTAGGCTGGTCGCGTGAGGTTCGACGTCCTTACCCTGTTCCCCGAGATGTTCCGCGGGCCACTGGACGAGAGCGTCCTCAAACGCGCCCGCGACGCTGGCCACGTCTCCATAGCAGTCCACAACATCCGCGACTGGGCCACTGATCGGCACCACACCGTCGACGACTACCCCTACGGCGGGGGCGCCGGCATGGTCATGAAGCCCGAGCCAGTGTTCGCCGCGGTCGAGGCCGTTCAGGCGCTCGCCGAGCCGGCCGCCAGGGTGGTCCTGCTCACACCCCAGGGAAGGCCGTTCAAGCAGGCCATTGCCGAGGAGCTCGCCCGGCAGCCCCGGCTGCTCCTGCTCTGCGGGCGCTACGAAGGATTCGACGAGCGTGTCGTCGAACACCTGACCGACGATGAGATCAGCATCGGTGACTTTGTCCTCGGCGGCGGCGAGCTGGCCGCGATGGTGATCGTCGAGACAGTGGCCCGCCTGCTGCCGGGTGTCCTCGGCTCAGACGAATCGTTGCGTCACGAATCGCACAACCCCGACGGCCTGCTCGAATACCCGCAGTACACCCGCCCGCCCGAGTTCCGCGGCTGGAAGGTCCCCGACGTGCTCCTCTCGGGCCACCACGCGGAGGTCGAGAAGTGGCGGCGCGAGCAGGCGCTGGAACGGACGCGCGGCAGGCGCCCCGACCTGCTCGCCGGCGACAGAGATCCTGGCTAGCTCCCGGCGCGATCCTGGCTCTTCCAGACCTCATCCAGGAACTGCAGCACGGCGTCGTTGAAGACCTGAGGTTGATGCATATTCGAAGCGTGGCCCGCATCGGCGATGACCAGCTTACGACTGCCCGGGATCTTCTTCTCCATATAGTCAGTCGCGGTAACGAAGGGCTCATCGTTGGCGCCCAACACGATCAACGTGGGCACCGTTATGTTCGGCAGCAGCTCCATCACGCGCCCGTCGACCTGCGTGAGCATTCCCCGCGCCGCCCGCGCCAGGCCCTGGGCGGACTTATGGACCGACACGCTGGCCTGCACCTCGGTCGAGTCGCTCAGCGCGGCGAGGCCCTGGCTCTCGAATTCATCGGCGCGTTCGTGCGCCATCTTGTTCCAGCCCTCGCGCGCCTCAGGGTTGCGATAGCCGGGACCGGTGTCGCAGGGGATCAGCGCTTTCGTCATCTCGGGGTCCGCTAGGTAGAAGGCGAAGGTCATGTATCCGCCCAGCGACAGACCACCGATCACGGCCTCGTTCACGCCCTCGGTGTCGAGGATCAGCTTCATGTCCTCCATGGTCCTGGCTTCGCTGTACTCGGCCGGGTCCTCCGGCGAATCGCTGCGGCCGTGCCCGCGCATCTCCCACAGGATCAGCTTGTACTTCTGCCGAACATAA
>WHTO01000234.1 GCA_009377665.1 Dehalococcoidia bacterium | reverse complement strand
CCGAGGCGGGCGCGGTAGTGGGCCTCGATGCGGCGCAGCTTGGCGGGCGACTCGGCGATGAAGCCGCTGGCGAAGTCGGCCGGGTCCAGCGCCGCCAGGCTGCGGGCCAGGTCCAGGGTGAATCCGCGAAGGTCGCCGGCCGGTACGGCGTGATTGACCAGCCCGATCGTGGCCGCGTCAGCGCCGCTGATCAGCTTACCTGTCATCAGGTACTCCTTGGCCCTGGCGACGCCGATCAGCAGCGGCCAGATCACCGCGCCACCGTCGCCTGCTACCAGGCTGACGTTGACGTGCGGGTCGCCGATCTTCGCGTGATCCGCCGCCACGATCACGTCGCAAAGCAGCGCGATCGTGGCGCCGAGGCCTACCGCGTGCCCGTTGACCATCGAGACAATGGGCTTCTCCGTGTCGAGCATGGCGGTGACTATACGTGAGGCCTCGCCACGCACCTGCGCGCCGCTACGGATCAGCCTGCCGGCCATCCCGTCGATCATCGAGCGCACATCGCCCCCGGCGCAGAACGCGCGCCCCGCGCCCGTGAGGACGATGACCTTCGAGTCGGGGTCGGCGTCGGCGGCCGCGAATACCTCCGACAGCTCGCGATGCATTCGCTCGTTGACGGCGTTCAGATGCTCTTCGCGACTGAGCGTGAGGATTAGCAGCTCATCCTCGCGTGTTATGGCGATGGTTTCGAAGCCCGAGAGATCAGACACAGCGCAACTCCATGGCTCAAGTGGTTTAAGGACGGCGCCCACAGACAGGCTCGCCCTGCGTTCAAGCGCTGATTCTACCGAGGACGAATCTGGAGCGTAATGGGTTTAGTTTCCGGCGGTCGTTGGTTCGGCCGGGGCTGGCAGGCGCTGGCTCATGGCCGGGACCGGGGTCCCACCCGCGCCGGACGTTCGTCGCCAGGCGCCCGGCCTCAACATTTCGTTAGCCAGGGCAACCCCCAGCGCGATGGCGCCGAGGCCCACGAATGTGTGCCAGCCCAGCCCCTCCCCCAGCACGGCCCAACCGAGGAACACGCCGGTCGCGGGCATGATGTAGGTGTTCATTGAGGCCTTCACTGCGCCGACCTTGCTCAGCAACCAGTAATAGGCGCAGTTGGCAATCGCCGTGCCAAAGCCGAGCATCAGGAACGCCGTCCATTCAACCGGGCCCAGCGCGCCCAGGCTCAATGGGGAGTCGATGGCCACCGCTATCGGCGCGGAGCAGACAAACCCGGAGACAAGGACCAGGACACTCATCGTCATCGGGTGCACATCACGAAGGTAGATGCGCGTGAAGACGGCAACCATGGCGTAGACGGCGCTGGCGAAGAGGATGGCCAGGTCCGCAAGCAAGGCGCTCCCCCCGACCTGGAGGAAGTCACCGCCCGAAAGGACGGCGACGCCCAGGAAGCCGCTTACCAGGCCGAGCACCTTGTTTGGCGTCAGACGCTCATCGTTCAACGCCCAGACCGCTATCGCAGCGGTGAAGAGGGGCATCGACGCGCTCAGGACGGACGCGGTCCCGCTATCGACCCGGGTCTCAGCCCAGGTGACCAGGAAGAATGGGAAGGCCAGGCCGAGGCCGCCGATCAGGAAGAGGTAGACGTAGGTCTGCGGCCTTTCGGGGAGTGGAAGCCTCAGGAGCAGGACGGCCGTGGCCAGCGCGGCGCCCGCCATCAGTAGCCGTCCGCTGACGATCAGCATCGGGTCGATCTCGTCCACGAGGACCTTGATCAACAGGAAGGTAGAGCCCACGAGGGCGCCCTGGCCCACCAATATAGCGAGGTAGAGGGGCTTCAAACGGGGGCGCTGGGGTTCAAATCAAAGAAGCACACACTTAGCGTTCTCAACACACACACCACTACTTAAAAGCTAGCGCAAACGAGGGGCCCGCGCCGGACCTCCGAGTCACGATGTCCTCAAAGGTCCGGCGCGCCAGGTTTAAGCGGTGACAGCGACGCTCGCGTCCTCTGGC
Source organism: Dehalococcoidia bacterium (assembly GCA_009377665.1). Classification (GTDB taxonomy): domain Bacteria; phylum Chloroflexota; class Dehalococcoidia; order WHTO01; family WHTO01; genus WHTO01. Next base: position 1,628 of record WHTO01000234.1, on the reverse strand, counting down.
GAGGGCACGAGGTCCTTGAGGTTGGGCATGACCCGGTTGGCGAAAAGGTCCATGCAGTTCAGCCAGCGGTCCCAGGGCTCCCAGTCATAGGCGATTTGCAAAATCGTCCCGAACCCGCCCACGTCGTTGTAGAGGGTGCGGATCTTCTCCGTGACCGTGTCCGGCGAGCCGACGATCCAGATGTTGTCCGTGACGTACTCGGTGTCGACCGCCTCGTCGGGCATGTCGGGGTCCGTCTTGTAGAGATCCACGGAGCCCAGCGAGGACAGGATGCCGCGCATGTACTCCTCGAACCCGCGGCGCATCGGGCCGTTGAGGACTTCCTCGCGGGCCTTCGCGTCGGTCTCGGCGACGTAGACCTCGCGGGCGATCCTCCACTGCCGCCTGTCGGCGACCTTGCCCTGGCGGCGTGCGCCATCCTCCACGGTCTCCCAGTGGCTGACCAGGTTGCGCGCCGGCAGGTAGTTAATACTCATGGGTATCCACCCACGCTCGCCGGCCATGGTCAGCGTCTCGGAGTTTCGGTGAAGGCCGGCGACCGCGATCGGCGGATGAGGCTGCTGATAGGGACGGATGTGATGGGCCAGCGGTACCTCGGGGCGCGGCTTGGGAATGGTGACGTTCCAGAACTTTCCCTGGTAGGTGAACGGCTCCTGGGCCTCCCAGACCCTGAGGATTATGTCTATTGCCTCGCGCGTCCGTTCACGATGCTCGCCGGCCTGGTTGTCGATACCCCACATTTCGAAGTCCGTCGGGGCGCCACCCGACCCTATGCCGAAGTAGAACCTCCCCCTGGCCAGGTGGTCGAGGAAGGCGATGCGCATCGCGGTGTCGACCGGGTTGTGCATCGGCAGCAGGACCACACCGGTGCCCAACTTGATGCGTTCGGTGCGGGGCAAGACGTTGGCGATAAAAAGGTCGGCTGCCGGGATCGACTCCCACGGAATCGTGAAGTGCTCACCCATCCAGCCCTCGCTGTATCCGAGCTTGTCGGCCAGCACGAAGGTCTCGATGTCCAGCTCGTAGCCCTCGGTCTTGTCACGCTCTGGGGGGTGGAGCGGCATCGAGAATAGACCATAGTCCATAGCGTTTCTCTCCTATCGACTCATTTCCGTGGAGGTCGCTGTCGCCCCCGCCTTACATGGTACTGTCCTCCGTCCCAGGCCTTCAGCAGTCTCCTGCGTTCAGTCCGAAGTACGGCCGGCGTCGAGCTGCACGATGCCGCCCGTCATGTGCCGGGCGTCGTTGCTGAGCATGAACGCGGCCAGCGCCCCGATCTCCTCCGGCTCCACGAGCTCGCCCAGGGGAATGATCTTGAGCGCCTCGTTGATATAGCCCGGGACAGACCGTGGCAATGGGGTATCAGTGACACCGGGCGCGATGGCGTTGATGCGGATGTTGTGAGGGCCCAGCTCGAGCGCGAGCGCCCGGATCATCGTGTGCACGGCGCCCTTGGCGGCCACGTAAGCGATGCGCTCGATGCCGGGCCGGAAGACAGTCGAAGAGCCGGTCGCGATCAGGCTTCCGCCTTCGCCCTGCTTGAGCAGCCTCCTGGCGCCCGCCTGGAGCGTGAAGAAGACGCCGTTGAGGTTGGTGTCGAGGACGGCGTTCCAGTCCTCCCGGGAGAC
>WHTO01000233.1 GCA_009377665.1 Dehalococcoidia bacterium | reverse complement strand
GCGAGTTCCTCAGCAAGCGCCGCTTCGATGTCGTCCACCTGCACGAGCCCTTCCTCCCCTTCATCGGCCCCTCCTTCCTACGCTGGGCCAACTCGGTGAAGGTCGGCACCTTCCACACCTGGCGCCAGGGGCCTCACCTGCCCTACATCGCCGGCTGGCCGGCACTGCTCTACTGGAACCGCAAGCTGCAGGGCCACATCGCCGTCTCGGAGATGAGCCGCAAGACCATCGGCGCCTATGTGAAGGCCCAGTACCGGATCATCCCTAACGGCGTCGACTTCCATCGCTTTGCCGACCCGGCGCCGCCGCCGCCCCACCTCTCAGACTCCCGCCCGACGCTGTTGTTCGTCGGCCGCATCGAAGCCCGCAAGGGGCTGCCTTACCTGCTCGAGGCCTACAAAACGGTCAAAGAGAGCATCCCGACGGCGCGGCTCGTCATCGTCGGCGAAGGCGGCCTGATGCGCGAGTACAAGGACATGTGCCGCAGGCTCGACCTCATGGACGTCTACTTCGAAGGCTTCGTTTCGCCGGACAAGCTGCCGGGCTATTACCAGCGCGCCGACGTCTTCTGCTCGCCCTCGACCGTCAACGAAGCCTTCGGCATCACTCTGCTTGAAGCGATGTCGGCGGGGACGCCCGTCGTGGCGACGACGACGAACGGCCCCGCAACCCTGGGCCCGGACGGCGTCAACGGCCTGATCGTGCCACCGAAGGACGCCGCCAGCCTGGCCCAGGCCGCGATCCGGCTGCTCGAAGACCGCCCTCTCGCCGCCAAGATGGCAGCCTCCGCCCACGAACGGGCGCGGGGGTTCGACTGGGAGAAAGTGGCGCTACAGCTGGTGGCGTACTACGAAGAACTCGGCGCCTGAGCCGCCTCTAACGCCTCAGCTTCCGCCCGCCGCAACTCTGCCCTGTCCCGCCTGCGGTCGTCCCAACGCTGAATTTTGTACGCGAGGTAGAGCGCCGTGCTGGCGACGACGATGCCGAGCAGGCCGTCGACGATGTAGTGATTGCCTGTGACCAGCGTCGAGGTGAACATCACGAATGGGAAGAGCAGCACCAGCTCGCGGAAGCGGGTGCCCTTGAGGCCGATGTAGAGCGCCACGGCCATCAAGAAATTCCAGCCCACGTGCATGCTGGGCACGGCGGCGAAGTGGTTGACGCCCGGAATGCTGTCGTAGGTCGGCGTCATGCTCTGGCCCAGCGTATCGATGAAGCCGAAGCCGATGAGCCGCGGCGGCGCTGTCGGCAGCAACGTGTAAAAGATGACCGCAATCGCCCCCGAAAGCAGGAAGGCGTTACGCGCCAGCACGTAGACGTGGGGACGGCGCCAGAAGAGGAAGATCGCGATGGGGATCAGCACAGGGAAGAGGCCGTAGAAGTAGATGAAGTTGAAGATATCGATGAGCAGCGCGTGGGGCAAGATCAGCGACTGCAGGGCCAGCTCTTTGAAGATGCCCAGGTCCTGCTCAATCTCAATGACCCTGTAGCCGTTGTAAAAGGCATCGACGACGCGGTCGCCGGCGAGACCTCGCACCTGCGAGTAGATCAGGTAGCCGATACCGACGATGAGGATTTCCCGCAGGACGCGTACGCCCGGCGAGGTTCCCGATCTGGACTTGGTTTGTATCGCTTGACTCATTCGCAGCCGGCGGCTCAAACGCACAGAGCGTGAGCATTAATACAGCTGGCCCGCCAGGCCAACCCGCTGATTATAAACGACTAATCGTCTGGAGCCACCCTTAACGGGTCGTTTCAAACCCATTACGTTGACGAAACCTTAGCTTATTATCGGCGTGCTCGTTCGGACCGCCAGTCCTCCATGCAGCCAGTCTGAACCCGCAAGGGCACAGCTCAAAGTGACGACTGGCCTATATTGTCTCCGCCTTTAGTCGGAGATCGAGCATGCCATCTCCCTAATCCTTCCGAGAAGGACGAGGGGCATGGTCGGCCCAGGTAGCTAACGAGCTTGGGGAGACAGCGCCGGGGTGGCAACATGCCCACTGCCTTGCTGAGTCCTCAGGCGAAGCATCTCCAGTTTGTCATACCTACATCGTGTCCCTCGGAGACATACGTCTGCTGCCCGCTACGACCGGCGGCCGAGGGAGACCCTTCGTCCCTCAGGGTGGCAGAAGTTGTTGCCTTGCTGAGCCCTCAGGCGAAGCATCTCCAGTTTGTCGTACCTACATCGTGTCCTCGGAGATGCTGCACGCTACTACCGCCGGCCGAGGGAGACCCTTCGTCCCTCAGGATGGCAGGACGGGGCGGCGGCCAGCCCGACTTAGCGGAAGAGGTCTGTTTCTGCCTGACGCACCATCTCGCGGGCCGTGCCTTCGCCGCGGGGCACCGGGTAGCCGCGGATCAAGGCGGCTGGTACCCGGTTTATCTTCCCGGTGACCAGCTCCGCCGCTGATGCGAGCTCGTCGGCGACGCAGATCCAGGTCGCTTTGAGCTCGCGGCCGTGAGTGTCGATCTTGCCGACATAGTCGATGATCGGCAGCATACCGGCAACGCCGATTGCGACCTCGGTGTAGCCCGTGCGCCAAGGCCGGCCGAAGGTATCCGAGACGATAACAGCCACGTCGGCGCCGGTTTCGCTCTTAAGCCCCTCGCGGATGCGCGCCGCCGATGCGTCGGGATCAGCCGGAAGCAGCAGCAGTCGTTCACCGGGCACGTTCGAGGCGTCGACGCCGGCGTTGGCACAGACGAAGCCATGCTTTGTCTCGCAGATGATCACGCCGCGGTCCATACGCACGATGCGCTTTGATTCGCGCAGGACGACCTCGACGTGCCTTGCGTCTTTCTCCCAGTTCGCCGCCAGCTCGATCGCCAGCGCCGAGGGTTCGATGTCGTCCAGGATGACATAGCGTCCCTCCGACTTCGAGACGGCCTTCTGGGTGACGATGAGGACGTCGTCGTCTTGCAACTGCACGCCCTGAGCCCGCGCCGCTTCGGCGATAAAGTGGGCGAGGTCGTCGCCGGCCTGCACCTCCGGGATGCCCTCGATGCCTGTGATGCTTACGGAGCCCGCCATCTCTGGTCTCCTAAATTCCGACGATCTGGACGCCGGATTCGCGCTTGTAGTTGCGGTTGATGTTGATAAGCAGGGCCGTGACGCCTTCGATGTAGTGGCTGCTGGCGAGGGGGCCGCAGTTGACACCGCGCAGCTCGCGGATCTGCTCCGAGAGCCAGATGATCTGGCGCACGGCCTCTGCGTCGTCGCCGCAGATCAGCACGTCGCCCTCCATCGCGTGCTCGACATCGATGAGGTGGCCGGCCGCGAGGTTGTGGTAGGCGCCGACCACCTTCGCGTTGGGCAAGATGCGCTGCGTCTCTTCTGACGCCGACCCGTCCGCCACAGGCAACATCGTGACGCGGCCCTTGGCGAACTGCAGAGGCACGACGGCTGAGACGACAAGCTTGTCGCCGATCGCCTCAACGAGGCTAGCGAGAGTGTCAGCAAGGCCGCTGTAGGGGATGGTGACGACGATGATGTCAGCCTGGCGCGCCGCATCCTCGTTGGTAGCGCCGCGGATGCTGCCGCCGCTCGTGCCGACGACGTCGCCGGCCGCCTCCTGGCGCGTTCAGCCGACCGCGAGCCGATGATT
>WHTO01000232.1:1778-3616 GCA_009377665.1 Dehalococcoidia bacterium | reverse complement strand
TCCCGGGTTCATCACCACCGCCTCGCCCGAGCCTCCGAACGGATTGGCCGGCGCGGTGCCGGGCTCGACCTTCCAGCGACGGTTGAAGACGTGCTCGGGCTTGTCGACGACGAGCGCCTCGGTGTCCTCGGCGACCACGTCTCCGGGCCGCAGGCCCGCCGCGGCGTCGAGAACGACCTCGGCCACGTGGACGGAGTACTCCTGCGGGAAGAACAGCCGGAACTCGTCGCCCTCGCGGAGCAGGAGCGCCGGGACGTGCGCGACCGAGCCGCTCGCGGGCAGCGCGGGAACCTACGTCTTCCCCGCGACCCGGCTCGGACTCAACGCTGCCTGGTCGGTGGACGTCATCGTCCGCCGCGCCGGCGTCGAGGACACGCGCGCCGCCTTCACCATCGACACGAACGACGCGGGCGCGCGGCCCCCGCGCCTGGTCGACGATCGCTGGCGGATGCCGCGCCTGCCGCTCACCACCTGGCTGCTCCTCGGACTCTCCGCGGCAGCCGTGGTCGGCGGCATCGTCGGCCTGCGGCGGCTGCCCGGCCTCGAACCCTTGGCCGGCGGGGTGGTGCTGACGATGGCAGTGCTGATCGCGGCCGGCTTCGCGGTGACCGCGATCCGCCAGACCGTCCCCCAAACCTCCGCGACGTCACGGGACAACCCGCTCGCGGACGACCCCGGCGCCATCCAGCGCGGCGCCTCAATCTACGCCGCCCAATGCCTCGCCTGCCATGGCGCGACCGGCGGCGGCCCCAACGAAGACGACCCCACCGACGACCCCGAGCACCAGCACGGCGCCAATGCCGACTTAACCTCCCGCCGCGCCACCTCCCAGCGCGACGGCGACCTCTCCTACTGGGTCACCAACGGCGTCCCCGGCACCGACATGCCCGCCTTCGACCACGCCCTCACCGCAGAAGAACGCTGGGCCGTCGTCGCCTACCTGCGAGCCTTGCAGGATGGGCAAATCCTTACCCCCTAGCGTCTGCCAATGCAAATCCTCGCGGCTGCAGGAGATAGGCTCGCAACATCTGGCGGCTTATCCATTCGAGTTGCAAGCTATGACCCGGGCTCCCTTACTTGTGCCTAGGCTCTAATCACTGTTCCCCGGCTTTGATAATCCCAAGAACGAATCGAAATCGGCTACTCCATCAAGCAGTACCGCCTTGTATATCTGGTGACTGGGGATGTCGAGGTTTCTGGTATTCCTTAGGTGCTTGAACAGGAGGATGGTCCGTCGCCCTTCCTCGGTCAGACGCTCCTCGATCCAGTCCGGACTCGGCTGAGCGGACCGCGCGAGCATGATCTCCACCGTCCACTTCCTGCCGAGGAAAAGCCGCTCCATGTTCAGGAAGTATCCTTCCCGGGAATCGCCCCACGGCAGCTCGTGCCTGACGCTGTCGAGGAACTCGTAGCCGTAGAAGTCGCCCCGGCGGATGAACCCAGTCAGCGCGTCGAGCGCCGACTCCAAGTCGAGAGCGGCGTTGACCACGCCCAGGTCGATGTCCCCGTTCAGCATCAAGTTCAAGCGATAGCTCCCGCCCATACTCACCTCGCCATAGGAGGCCAGCTGCTCCAGGACACCGAACTCTCGCAGCAACCTGTCGGCGTCCTCCTTGATGGCTCGTGACGCACTGAGCAATGCATCCATGTCCTCCACCGCACCTGTCATCTCGTCTCCTCTCTTCCTGCGATTCGCAGACCGCCCTACGGCATGGGCATCATCTGTAGGGGAGCTTCGCGAGCGACCATCGCGCCCCAGCTTATGGTCTGACTGGGCGAGGCGCGGGCTAACGGCCTCAACGCTCGCCGGCCTTGGCAAGCACCATCGCGAAGAGGTG
>WHTO01000232.1:0-1768 GCA_009377665.1 Dehalococcoidia bacterium | reverse complement strand
TGGATCAAGACAGAAGCCCGTGGCGAGAAGTGCTTTGGCGGTCGGTCGCATCGCCGTGAGGATGCCGGCGCGTTTCGCTGCAAGCAGCACGCCGAGCGTGCCAATAAGCGGTAGCCCCAGTGTCTGTGCGAGCTTGCGCGCTGGTTCGTCGTCGAGGATGACTTGGGTGGCTTGTAGTTCGATGGCCAGACTGATCGCTTCGCTCTCACCGGCCCCCAGGTCCGCGACGACAATCCGCCGATCGATGGGTCGGGTTAGGCTACGCTCTGCGATCCATGGGCGACCGGCAAGATCTACGCCAATCTCTTGCCGTACTGCCGGCGGGATGAACACACGTTTGTAGACTGCTTCGAGGATATCCAGACGACCGATTCGGTCCAACGTGATCAAGGGACTCGAGTTGGAGACAATCGTCTCAGGGCTCACGCGGTGCCCTGGGTCAATCGTTCAGCCAAGCGCTCCGCCGCGGCACTCTCCGCTTCCCATTCTTCTTGTGACATCCGGAAGAAGGGGATGCCGAGATCAGAAGCGTGCCGGATGAAGTCGAATCGCGGCATGCCAAGCAACTCTGCCGACTTGCCGCTCGAAAGCCGGCCTTGACGGTACAGCTCAAGGACGATCAACTCCGTTGCCGTTTGAGCGACGGGTTGATCTGAATCTCGTAGCAGATTGATCAAATCCCGATCCAATTCAACCGCCACGCTGCTCATGACCGGTCCCTTCGTCACCCGATGTCGCGGTCTTGGCCAACACACTGTCAATTCTAAACGAACACACGAGCCGGACGACATCGTCCGGCTCGCCTGCTTCACATTCGGTTGTGGTCCCGCAACGAGCGGCTAGTAGCTGCTGTAGCGCGGGGTGCTGGCGCGGCGCTCCTGGAAGCACTCGCGGCAGTAGACCGGCTTGTCGGACCGCGGCTGGAAGGGGACCTCGGTCTCCTTGCCGCAGGCCGAGCAGATCGCCGGGTACATCTGGCGCTGCCCGCCGCCGCCGCCGTAACCGCCGCCGCCGCCCGAGTAGCCACCGCCGGTGCCGTAGCCGCCGGAACTGTAGCCGCCGCCGCCATAGCTATCGCCGCCGGCGTTCCGCTGCTGCTTGCGCGCGGCCCGGCACGTTTGGCATCGCTGTGGCTCCGAAAACCCCCGCTCCTGATAAAACGCTTGCTCGCCGGCCGTAAACGTGAACTCCTGCCCGCAATCGCGGCAGGTGAGCGTTCTGTCGCTCATTCCGCCTGGACTCTCCCTGTCGTGGTTGCCCACGACCCTGTTTCAACCTGCGCCCTGCAACAGTGCATGACGCCACAACAAACCGGTGGACGATCCGGCGGAACGAGACACGTGGTTGCCGTTTCGCAACGGTCCGACGATCGCGTACGCGGGGAAACGTCTGCCACTGTAATAGAACATCCGGGACCAATTGTCAACGGTCTGCCGTAGAAGTCGCCTGCCTCACCCGTCATTCGCAAAAGATCACACGCTTTTTTGCGATGCGCCGGTTCCGATCAGGCAATATTGGCGCAATCTACGCCTGACGAGACGATGCCACGCGCCGTTATTTCGAAACCGAAACAACACACGTGCCCTCATCTTACGCCTGTTGCGCACGCGAACCGGAAACTGCCATTGCTGTGCTAGCATCCCCCATCGGAAGGACGCGCCTAGCCCCTAACGCCTAACGCCTAACGCCTCGCGTCAAGGAGGGTCGATGAATATCCACGAGTATCAAGCGGCAGAGATCCTGAGCCGCCACGGCATCCCGGTCAACG
>WHTO01000231.1 GCA_009377665.1 Dehalococcoidia bacterium | reverse complement strand
ATCCGCGATCGCCCTGACCCTGCGGGCCGTCGGTGGCCTGACGACCGGCGAGGTCTCCAGCGCGTTCTTCGTCCCGGAAGCGACCATGGCCCAGCAAATCAGCCGGGCGAAGCAACGGATCAAGACCTCAGTCGTCCCGTTCGGCATGCCCCCGCGGTCCGAGTTGCCGGGGCGCCTCGCCGCGGTACTCCAAGTCCTCTACCTGATCTTCAACGAGGGTTATACGACGAGTTCGGGCGCCGCCTTGAACCGTCCAGATCTGACGAGCGAGGCAATCCGCATTCGCCCGGATGCTCCGCGCGCTACGGGTTCGACCCGTTCTACTGCCAGCCCGGCATCGAGGGGGCACACGAGAAGGGCGGCGTCGAGAGCGCGGTCGGCTGGTTCCGCCGCAAGGATGGGTTGACGCCTGGTTCGACGTGAACTGGGCAGAGGTGGGCCGAGTCGGCCTTGATCGGGGCGTCTACCACTTCTTCACACTATGCGCGCCAGGTGAAGCGCAGGCGCGCAACTTCCTCTCGGTAGCGGCTCCGGATCCGGAAGCCTTGCCGCCCGCGGTCGACCTCGAGTTCCCGGGGCAACTGCAGTGCACGTCCGCCCCGAACAGAGGTTGAGGCGGAGCTGGCCGCGTTCCTCGACATCGTTGAGGAGGCGTGGGGGCGAGAAGTCATCCTCTACGTCGACCACCGGTGGGACGGACGGTATCCGGTCAAGGAACAACGCGACCGGGAGTTGTGGCAGCGCAGGTTCTTGATCAGGCCGGACGTCGACTGGTACCTATGGCAGATCCATTGGCGAAGCCCTCGTCGATGGCGTGTCTGGCCGAGTCGATCTGAATCTCATGCGGCCGATCAGCTGAGAGCACGCAGATCAGCCCCGGTGTCCTCTGTCGCCCATTTGAGCCGGCGTCGTACGTACGTGCACGACCTGACCTGAGTGTCGTAGGCCAGCAAAAGCCGTCGACAGTTTTCGGACGCGGCGTCGATGCTGGTCAGGAACGGGCAGCTTGGCGCAAGCTACGCCCGGTCATCGGCCAGATGACCAAGACGCAGGCTGCACGCCATGGACTGCTGCGTGGTGCCGTTCGTGCTGCGAAATGCTGTCGATCGGTGGGGAGCAAGCTGTAGGAGGAGGTCGACCTGGGGACATAGTCGCAGGTAGAGGCCACAGGCGCCGATGTCGGGGCCACTCATAATCCCTTGGCCGTGGGTTCGAGTCCCACCCGCCCCACCAGCCCCACCACGTTGTCTCATTGGGGGTGGCGGTTCTCAGTGGATCAATGAATGACCTGCGGGCCGCGAAGGCACGACCTTGAACGGCCGCGCGACTCGCGGCAAGCGAGTGCACCGCGCCCGTAGTCCGGCTTCCGTTCGTCTTGTTGGTTACCGGCCTGGGTCAAAGGCCAGCAAGTTTTTCGCTGAACGCCCACAACCGCGCGGCAGCCCAGGCGTCCCTGGCCAGAGCGCTTGGCTCGGTAGGCTTGCACTTGACGAAGTAGCCTCCGCTTACGTCGGCGACCTCTGGCGAGCTGGCAAGGTATACCGAGGTCTCGGCGCCAGTTGCGGGGCCGGGCTGAAAACGCAGGACGAGCCGCACAACCGCGCCGAGCACCCCGGTGACGTCTCGGCCGAGGGCAGTACGCACGAAGCCGGGATGCAGACAGTTGGCGGTGACGCCGGTGCCGGTCAGACGCCGGGCCAACTCGACGGTGAACAATATGTTCAGGAGTTTCGAGAGGGGATAGGTCTGCGCATGCCCGGCCTGCGCGCCGCGGGACAGATCATCCCACGGGATCGTCCGAACCTGCTTGTGGGCGGCGGACGAGACCGTGACCACCCGTGCGGGAGCGCTGCGCTCCAACAGCCCTCGCAGCAGGTTGGTGAACAGGAACGGCCCCAGATGGTTGGTCGCGAATGTGGTCTCCAACCCATCGGCGGTCAACTGTTGGCCCATCGAGATCACACCAGCGTTGTTGACCAAGACTTCGAGCCGGTCATACCGAGCCAAGACCTCCTCGGCCAGCTGGCGTACCTCCGTCATGCTCGACAGGTCCGCGGTCACGGTCTCGACCTGCGCGAGCGGTACGCGCCGGCGGATCTCGTCGCCGGTCGTCTCACCGCGCGCCGCGTCGCGAGCGACAATGATCACGGTAGCGCCGAGCATGGCCAACCGCAGCGCCGTCTCCTTGCCGATCCCACTGGTCGCGCCGGTCACCAAGCAGGTCTTGCCCAACATCGTCCTCACGCAACCTCCAGACAGGACATTCAAGAGCAGACACCGAAAGCATCCATGGAACCTCGTCGTTCGATGCGACGGGTATGCGCAGTGAACTCCTCTCGGCCTTGGATGCTTCCCTCGGCGGGAGAGGTGACCAGCCCTCGGCCGGGCGGAAGGTTACCAGCTCGCCCCCGACGTAACTAACCTCCGGCACGACGGGGTCCAGGCAGGTTGGCGACAGGCGAGGTGAGCCAGTCGCAGCTTGCCCGATGCGGCGTGGCCAGTCTGCCTAGCGCCGTGGTGGGCGATTTGCGCGCGATAGGCCGCGTTGGCCGCGATTCCCTAGGTCTGGCGGACACCGGCCGCGACAGCAGTCAGTCATCGTCGACTTCGTGCGGCCACCTACGGTCACGTGACCGTAGGTTTGACCGATCGCAGCTCACCTGTGCGGATCAAGTCGAATACACGCGCCCGTCCGACGTTGAGCAGCGCCGCCACGTCGTCGACGCGCAGCAGCAGCAGGGACGGCTTCGACAGGTCTTCCATGATGATCTCTCCCTCCTAACGGGTGCCGGATGTTCGGTGCCCGTCCTGAGGCTGCCAGAGTTTGGCCGTCGCCAGCCGCGTCAAGGCCATGCCCTTCGGGGTCGCCCCCGGCGAGCCTTGACCCGCCAGGCTCTCGGCCAGATTGGGCAGCCCTACGGACAACACCTCACATCCGTTACTCTGCAACGGACCGCGGCATTGCCCGGTGTCCACATCCCGGGGAGCCCCAGTTATGTGTCGGATTCACGGGGATCGTCGATTGTCATCCCTGCTCTCCCTGACTTAGGAGCCCGTGAGTGCACGTCAGCATGGCGACGAGCGCCGGTAAGGCCGGCCAGCCGAACGAGGACTTCGCTGGCGCTGTTCCCGGCGCTGCTGTGCTGCTGGACGGCGCCGGCATCCCGGGAACCGAGTCGATCTGCTCCCACGGTGTCGCCTGGTATACGCACCGTCTCGGCGGCGCGCTGCTCGGCCGGTTATCGCGTGACGACGGGCGAGACCTCGCGGCGATCCTGGCCACCACGATCGGCGAGATAGCCGCCGATCACCGCGGCACCTGCGACATCACGAACCCCAGCAGCCCGCAGGCGACCGTGGTGATTGTCCGCGCCCACCGGGGCCGCCTGGACTTTCTCCTGCTCGCGGACTCCTTTCTCGTCCTCGACCAGGTCTGCGGTGGCCCGCAGGTCATCGCCGACGAGCGTGAGGTCACCACCAGGCGCATCTGCTCAGCGCCCCTGGATGGCGTTCCTAGGGGAACGCCGGAGTACGACCGCATCCGAGACTCCTGCATCGAGGCGATGCAGGCTCGCCGGAACCAGCCGGGCGGCTACTGGATCGCCAAGGATGATCCGCACGC
>WHTO01000031.1 GCA_009377665.1 Dehalococcoidia bacterium | reverse complement strand
GACTGAGACCGGCCCAGGCGCCGTCCCCAACACGAGGGGACGGCGCTTCGGTTATTCTTCCCGGCGGCCAGCGTCCCGCTTTGGGCCCAGATCGCCCAGCAGCTGCGCCGAGACCTCTCGGATCTCGGCGACGGCGCGCTCAAAGGCCTCCGCGTTGACCCGCGAGGGCTGGCGGTAACCGCTTATCTTACGCACGAACTGCAGCGCCGCCGCCTCGATCTCCTCGGGCTCCGCCGGCTCCCCTGCGCGACGTAATGTCTTGATGCTCCTGCACATGCCTCAATAGTATTGCGTCGCCGGGCGAACCCGCCGGGCTTGGAGTAGCCTTCCCTTTGTGATCGCCCGTGGCATCGCCGCTATCGACATCACGGCCGAGTTGAAGAAGCTCGGCCTGGAGCGCGTGGTAACCGTCCCCGACACCCATCAACGCAGCCTGCACACCGAGATTGCCGGCGATCCCTACTTCTCGCTCACCGTGGCCTCGACCGAGGACGAAGCCGTCGGCATCTGCGCAGGCCTCTGGTGGGGCGGCGTCGAGCCACTGATGGTCATCCAGCACGCGGGCGTGTTCGCGTCCGTCAACACGCTGCGCGGGATCGGCGTTGATATGGCCATCCCGATCACGATGCTCGTCGGCCTCTACAACCGCGACCCCTCGCTTCCACCCGAAGCGGCGTCAGGCTCGATGGCATCTACCAATCGCCTGCTGCGGCCGCTTCTCCAAACGCTCGGCATTGAATCGGATTTGATGGAGGGCCCGGACGACATCGAAGCGATCGCCCGATCCTACAGGCGGGCGCACGAACAGCTGCGCCCGGCCGTGGCGCTTGTGGGGGCTGAGACACTATGAGCACTCTCACGCGCGCTGCGGCCGCCCGCATCCTCGCCGCCCGCCGCCAGGATGAGCTTGTTGTCCCCACCATGACGCCCCTCGCCGCCTGGCACGCGCTGCAGCAGAGCGAGCTCGATATCCTGGGTGTCGGCGCCATGGGCAGCGCTTCGTCTATGGCTCTCGGCCTCGCGCTGGCCCGCCCCGCGCGCAAAGTCTGGGTCCTCGACGGCGACGGCAGTCTGCTCATGCAGCTCGGTTCGCTCGCCACCATCGCCTCCGCGGCGCCGGGCAACTTCTATCACTTCGTCTTCCACAACGGCGTCTACGCCTTTTCGGGAAGCCAGGACGTACCCGGGGGCAGGTCGATCGACTTCGCCGGCATGGCGCGGGCCGCCGGCTACCCGGCGACCTTCGTCTTTGACGACGCCGAGTCCTTCTCCACGTCCCTCGAGGAGGTACTGGCCAAGTCAGGCCCTGTCCTGGTCCAGCTCAAGCTGGAACCCACCACCGAGGATGGCCTGCCCCTGCGCGAGATCCCTCTAAACGCCCGCGAGCGCGGCGCCCGCCTTCGCGAAATCCTGACCCGCGTTTGAGGACCAAGTTTGCGGTGCTGGAAGCACCCTCCGTCCTCGGACTATTCCCGAACGGCGTGGAGAGGCTTCCCGACGCGCTGCTCGGCGCCGGACTGGCGGACCGGCTCGATGCTCGGCGCGCCGGACGTGTCGTACCCCCACCCTACGATGAAAAGCGCGATCCAGAGACGGGCGTACGTAACGCCGCGTCGATCGCCGGCTACTCGATTGACCTGGCCGACGCTATCGGCGAAGTGCTTGACCGCGGCGAGTTTCCCGTCGTGCTCGGCGGAGACTGCTCGATTCTGCTCGGCTGCCTCCTGGCGCTCAGGCGCCGTGGCCGCGCCGGCCTCCTCTTTCTCGATGGTCATGCCGACTTCTATCAACCGGAGGCCGAGCCGAACGGCGAGGCCGCCTCGATGGAGCTCGCCTTCGCGACAGGTCGCGGACCTGGGATCCTATCGGACATCGAGGGGCGACGACCGCTCCTCAGCGACGAGGACGTTGTCGTTGTTGGCCGCCGCGACGGCGCCGATGCGGAGAAGCACGGGAGCCAGCGCATCGAGGACACGCAGATCACGATGTTCGATCTGTCAACTGTACGCGCGCTCGGGGCAGAAGCCGCTACCACAGGCGCGCTGGCACAGCTGCCCGAGAGCTTTTGGATTCACGTTGACGCCGACGTGCTGGACGACAGGATCATGCCAGCCGTGGATTACCGGATGCCGGGCGGGCTGACCTGGCAGGAGCTTTCCACCGTCCTCAACGCGGCCATGGCGAGCAAGCGTTCCCCTAATGCCCCTATCTCCTCGGCCGTTCGCCCGCCCGCTTCAAGGGCCGTCGGGATCGACATCACGATCTTCAACCCGAGACTCGACGACGGAGGCATCGCACAGGCGTTCGCCGAGGCCATTGGTGGTTCACTCCGCACAGCCGACTGAACGCAACCCCTTCCATCGGCGCGGCCCCCGCCGCCGCCGCGGTTCTATAGAACACTTAAATCCTCAGAAGCTCACAACCGCGTCCTGTTAGCATCGATTTGCTCCAACCGAGCCCAATCGCAAATGCCCGCATCGGGCGAATGACGCGCCCCGACCACGATAGCGCGGACCAACAGGAGGACCACCATGGATGACCGAGATGTAGTGATCGTTGAGGCTGTGCGCACACCGATCGGCAGGCGCAACGGCAGCCTCGCCGGCTGGCACCCGGTGGACCTCGTCGCCCACACCCTGAAGGAAGTAGTGAACCGCGCCGGCGTCGACTCCAGCGTCGTCCAGGACGTGGTGATGGGCTGCGTCATGCAGCGCGGCGAGCAGGCCCTCAACATTGGACGCAACGCAGTCCTCGCCGCCGGCTTCCCCTACACGATTCCCGGTACGACTGTCGACCGCCAGTGTGGCTCGGCCCAGCAGGCCATCCACTTCGCTGCCAACCTCATCCAGGCAGACGTTGTCGATTGCGCCATCGGCGGCGGCGTTGAGGTCATGACTCGCCACCCCCTGATGTCCAACATGACCGAGGGCGGCGTGCCCTACACCGAGGCCATGACCGACCAGTACGACCTCACTGACCAGGGCACGGCGGCCGACAATATCGCCCGCACCTGGAACATCACCCGCGAGCAGGTCGACCAGTACGGCTACGAGAGCCACATGAAGGCCTCGCGGGCCCGCGAGGACGGCAACTTCGACGCCGAGACCGTCCCCGTCGAGTTCGAGAAGGAGGGCGTCAAAGGCGTCCTAACCCGAGATGAGGGGCCGCGCCCCGACACGACGGTTGAGAAGCTGGCGACCCTACAGCCCGCCTTTGGCGGCGTCCACACCGCCGGCAACTCGAGCCAGATCTCAGACGGCGCCGCAGCCGTGCTGCTGATGTCCGCCAAGAAGGCGAAGGACCTGGGACTGCGGGCCCGCGCCCGCATCGTCGCCCAGGCCGTCGTCGGCTCCGACCCCGAGCTCATGCTCACCGGGCCGATCACGGCGACCCCGGCTGTCCTCGACAGGGCCGGCCTCAAGCTCTCCGACATGGACCTGATCGAGATCAACGAGGCCTTCGCTTCGGTTGTCCTGGCCTGGCAGAAGGAGCTTGACCCCGACATGTCAAAGGTCAACGTCAACGGCGGCGCGATCGGCCTCGGCCATCCCGTCGGTATGACCGGCGCCCGCCTGATGGCGACGCTGCTGCACAGCCTCGAGCGCACCGGCGGCCGCTACGGCCACGAGGTCATGTGCTGCGGCGGCGGTATCGGCACCGCCACGATCATCGAGCGCCTCGACTAAGAACGGGGCCGGGGCTGGACGGCTACAGGCGCGCGTAGTCGCGCCCGTAGCGCGTCGACGTCAGGCCGGCGCCGCGGATGACGGTCGCCAGGATCTCAAGGCCGTCAACCAGCCTCGGCCCCGGCCGGCTCGTGTAGGCGTTGCCGTCGATGACGAACAGCCGGCCATCTCTTACCGCTTTCAGTTCGCCCCACCACTCCGGGAGCGCGGTGCGCTCGTATTCGCCAGCGGCGCGCGCGAGGTCGAAGCCGCAGGGCGCCACGAAGATCAGCTCCGGGTCGGCGGTCCGCAGCTCTTCCCACTCGATCCGTCGTGACGGCTGTCCTCCGGTGGCGAATACGTCGTAGCCGCCGGCCAGCGCCACCATCTGCGGTATCCAGTGGCCCGCGACGAGCGGCGGCTGGAGCCACTCCAGGAAGGCGACGCGCGGCCGCTGCCGGCCGTGCGGCAACGACTGACGGACGGCATCAACCCGTCGCGAGAGAAGGGTCGCCTGGCGTCGCCCCTCCTCCTCCCGCCCCGCGATCTCGCCGAGCCGGGCAATGTCGGCGATCACGTCGTCGAGGATCGCCGGGTCGAGCGAGATTACGTTCGCCGTGCCGTAGAGCTGTTGCGCCGCCTCCTCGACCTGCTCGCGCGAGACGGCGCAGACGTCGCAGATCTCCTGCGTCAGGATGAGGTCCGGCTGTAGCCTCTGGATCAGCTCCAGGTCAAGCTGGTAGATAGACCGGTGCTCGTGCAGCAGGCCTCCGACCTGGCGGTCGATCGCACGCCCATCGACGCCCTCCTGGCGGACAGCAGTCGCGGTCACGCTGGGTTTTGACCTCGCCGCCTCCGGATAGTCGCATTCGTGGGTGACGCCCACCAGGTCGTCCTCGATGCCCAGCAGGTAGACCATCTCGGTGGCCGCGGGGAGCAGCGAACAGATCCTCACGGGAGTGCCCGTAGCGTCCGCCCCTGCCCTATCCGTACCTGATGATGCTGCGGGCGACCTCACCCGACCTGAGCAGCGAGAAAGCGTCGTTGATGCCCTCCAGTTCCCATTCCCTGCTCACAAGCTCGTCGACCATCAGCCTGCCATCCATATAGAGGTCGATCAGCCGCGGCATGTCGATGCCGACGCGCGCGCTGCCGTACATGCAGCCGATCACCTTCTTCTCGAACAGGAACGCGAATCCGGGGAGAGTGATCTCGGACTTCAGCGGCATCATCCCCACGATCACCACCGTCCCCCCGAAGGCGATCATCCTGAAGGCGTCCGTGGCCGACTGCGGGCGGCCGATCGACTCGAACGCGAAGTCGAGTTGCCTTCCCGAGATCTCCTGCACGCGGGCCACGGCGTCGTCATTCGCGGCGTTCACCGTGTGCGTCGCCCCGAACTGTCGAGCCAGCTCAAGCTTCGAATCCAGGAGGTCGACCGCGATGATCTGGCTGGCGCCAACCAACCGTGCGCCCTGGATGATGTTTAGCCCAATGCCGCCCGCGCCGATGACCGCCACCCGCGCGCCCGCGCCAACCTTCGCCGTGTTGGTCACCGCGCCGATGCCAGTCATCACGGCACAACCCACCAGGCAGACCTTCTCGAGCGGCGCGTCCTGGCGTACCCTCAGGACCCCGGTCTCGGGCACGAGCATGTACTCAGCGAACGACCCCACCGAGGTAAAGATCTCGACGCGCCGTCCATCGAGGGTCACGCGGTCCTCGGCCGCGCCGGGATCGGCGGCCTCCTGGTTGTCGCAGAGATATGGCCGCCCGCTCACGCAGAAGCCGCAGCGTCCGCAGAACGGCCGGAAATTGGCGACGACGTGGTCGCCGGGCTTTACATGGCTAACGCCGCTGCCCACCTTCTCGACGACCCCGGCGGCCTCGTGGCCCAGGATCATCGGCAGCCGCGCCGGCCACAGCCCGTCGATCATGTGCAGGTCGCTGTGGCAGACGCCGCTCGCCACCGTCCGCACCAGCACCTCGCCGGGCCCGGGCTGCCGGTGGTCAACCTCCTCGATCTTCAGTGCTTGCTGCTGCTCCCAGAGGACGGCTGCTTTCATCGCGTTCCTTTCCGGCTTGCCGGCGCCCTCTTGCAAAGGGCGGGGCACAGGACTCAGGCCATTATGGCCGACCCGTCCTGATCGGTGAACGCGCCCGGTGGCTGGGATACACTTAGCCGAACATGGCCGCAGTCACCTTCCGCAACGCCGAAGAGAGCGACGCCGACGCCATCGTCGACCTCGTCCTCAACCACTCGATCAGCGAGAATGGCACGCTTCAGTACCTCGTGGGCGGCCGCGCCGAGAAGGTCTTGCGCCGCCTTGTTGCTCAAGAGGGCAACCTCTACGGGTACGAGCAGACGACCATGGCCGAGCGCGACGGCGGCGTCGCCGGGCTCTTCATGGGCTACTCGCTGCCCGAGATGAGGGTCGTGGCGCCGCGCACCTTCACGCGGCTCATGCGCATGAGCTCGCCGATCTCCTGGCCCGGCCTGATCAAGAAGCAGGCCCGCCTGACCCGCCTCGAGTCCCGCCCACCCGACGACTCATACGTCCTCGGACTGATCAGGGCGTGCGAAGGCGACGCCGCTGTCATATCCGCTCTGCTGGCCGAGGCCGAGGTCGAGGCCGTCGAAGAGGAATGCGGCGCGCTCGTCTTCAACGCACCCGCCACCGCCACCGAGCTCATTCCAATCCTCGAGAAGGCTGGCTTCGAGGAGGCCTCGCGTCTGCCAATACCCGATCATTGGCTGGCTTCTCAACTCGGTTTCGACGAGATCATCCAGTACGTCCTCAAGACCTCGTACGTTCCACCGCCCGACGAGGAGGACGATGAGGACGCCGCCGATGCCGAAGCGGCCGGCGCCGTGGACTGATTGGCTTGCCCTCCATTCCCTCCGGCGTCATCAAGGTCAAGAGACTCCACCCGCTGGCCCGCCTCCCCGAAAGGGCGACGCCGGGCTCCAGCGGTTGCGACCTCTACGCCTGCACCGAAACGGAGATCGAGGTTGGGCGCGACCCCACGCTGATCCCCACCGGCATCGCCATCGAGGCGCCCGCCGGCTTCGATGTCCAAATTCGCCCGCGCTCCGGCCTCTCAGCCCGTGGCGTGATGGGTACGTTTGGGACGATCGACTCGGACTACCGCGGCGAGCTGATGGTCACCCTGTACTGCGTCGGCAACCTTAGCTCCTACATCGTCCGCGACGGCGACCGCATCGCGCAGCTCGTCGTGGCCGTCCTGGCTTCGTTCGATCTGCGCGAAGTTACGGACCTCTCGGACAGCGCCCGCGGAGCCGGCGGGCACGGGTCAACCGGCCCGTAAGCGCCGGGTCAGCTCCCGAAGGCCTCGGCGAGCTTCTTGTCGTTGGCGCCCACGATCAATCGGTCCCCGGTCAGGACGGTCGGCCTCCTGATCAGGTAGGGCTCTTCAAGCATCAGGTGCACGAGCGCCTCGTCGGCAACCTCGCCCTCCGTGAGGCCGCGGGCCTTCGCGCGCGGACTTCGCCAGGCGAAAAGCTCGCCCGGGGTCGTCAGGACGAGCAGGTCATTCAACTCCTCCGCCGACAGGCGCTGCCGGAAGAACTCTCGCGACTCGAAGTCGATGTCGTGCTCAGCCAGCCAGTCGCGTGCCCTTGTGCAGCTGGTGCAACCCTTCTTCTCCAGCAGCGTCACCTTCGCCATCCGCTATTTGCCGGTGACAGCCTGCAACGAGGCCGCGCGGCCGGCCGGCCGCGCGGGTGCGCCCGAGTCGAGCAGATACAAGGTGTGGACCGTCTCGATGAAGGCCGAGACCGCGCGCGACGGACGCCGGTTGCGTCGCGCCATCATCGCGATCTCGCGCGTCGCCGCCGGGATGTCCGTGACCAGCACCTCGCAAAGCAGCCCGTGCTCGATCTCGCGCTCCACCGAGACGCGCGGAAGGAACGCGATGCCTAACCCCTCCTCGACCATCTTCTTCGTGGCCTCGACGTTGTCCATCTCCATGGTCGTCTTGGGCGGCAGCCCGGCCTGGTAGAACAGGCCCTGGATCAGCGCGTAGTAGCTGGACGTGCGGTCCCAGAAGATCAGGTTCTCCCTGGTGACCTCCTCGATCCGCGTCATGCGGTGCTGGCAGAAACGGTGGGACGGGTTGGTGACCAGGATCACCTCGTCGTCGTACAGCGGCACCGTCTCCAGCTCGGGGTGGATCATCGTGCGCGCCAGTCCGATCTGGACCGCATCGCTGAGCAGCAGCTGCATGACCTGCTCGGAGTGCCCGGTCTTTACCGTCACCTCGACGTTGGGGTACTTCTCGGCGAAGGCCTTAAGGACCTTGGGCAGCACATAAGTGCCGAGCGCCGGCGCGGCGCCCAGGCGCAGGAAGCCGATCTCGCTGCGCCGCAGGCCCTCGATGCTCTCGCGTCCCTCCTTCAGCTGCTGGAGGATCTTCTGCGCGTAGGGCAGGAAGACCTGTCCCGCGTCCGTCAGGCGTACGCCGCGTCCGCTGCGCTCAAAAAGCGTCTCCTGCATCTCGCGCTCGAGGCCCTGGATGCGCGCCGTCACCGACGGCTGTGTCAGGAAGAGGGCCTCCGCGGCCTTGCTAAAGCTCTGCAGGGCGGCGACCTGTACGAACGCCTCGATCTGGCCTATGTCCACTCGCTGTTCGGTCCTTCTGCCCGCCGGCTTCTGGTGGGGGAGATTGTATAGGAGGAGAATGCCGCGGGTTGCGTTAGGCGGAGCTGCCCGTCGCCAGGGGCGCCCGGCCCTCAAATCCGGCTGTGCCCGGATGCGATTCTAGCACCAGACGGCCAACTTCCCCTCCGTGCAATCCGTCGGCGTCGTGCCGGTGCGGCTCCTAACCGCTGTCTACGCCTGATGAGGCCGCGACCACCGCCTCCGGGGGGAAGGACTGGCCCAGGTACGATCCGTAGGCTTCATCACCGTTCAGGAAGTAGCGAAAGAAGGCCGTGACGTAGAGATTGACCAGGCGGTGCGCCTCATCCATCGCTATGCCCTCGGGCCCGCAGCCTGGTGAGCCCTCGAGGCAGTAGTCGGTGAAATTCAGGTGGCCTGCCCGCGGCAGTTGCACCAGGATCTTCGTCTCCGTACCGTCGCTCTCTTCGTAGATCGTCTCCTGCATCGTGAACGGAGTCGTGTTGTCCAGCCCCCCGCCCATCACCAGCAGGGGCACGTCGATCTCGCTGTACCTGCCGGTCGGCAGGGCGATGCGGACGGGGGCCAGCACGGCGCCCGCATCGAAGGCGTCGGCCGCCAGCGTGGCGAGCGAAGTGAACCCTCCGAATGAGTGCCCAAATACGCCCAGCCGTTCCCGGTCGATGGCGCCAGACAGAAGCGTGGCGTCGTCGAAGCCGTTGGTCAGGATCATCTGGTCGCGCACGAATGTAGCATCGACCGGGCGGTTCACGTAAGAATCCGCGAGCTGCTCCTGGTCGGCGCAGGGGAAGCAGTCGCTCGTCGTATCACCGGTGTGCGACACGGCGGCCACTATGAACCCGTGCGAGGCGAGGTGGCTCGTCAGGAAGGTCGATTGCAGCGTGTTCCCGCCGCTCCCGTGCGAGAAGACGAGCATCGGGAAGGGCCCGCCCGGCGCTACATCGACGTCGCGTGCCCCCTTCAGGAAGTCGTCGTAGGGCAGAACCCTCTCGGTTGGGTACCAGACGACGGTCTCGATGACACGCGGCTCCCCGCTGGTCGTCGACGGTCGCGTGAAAGTAAGGACCGTGACGCCCGCCGAATAGGGGCCCGGCTGGTCCGGCGCTGCCACCGTCTCCGGTGTGGCCGAGGGCGAAGCTGTGGGTGACGGCGTGACCGTCCCCTGGCCGACCGGCGTTAGCGCCGGCGTAGCATCCGCGGTGGCTGCAGGGGTTTCCGTCTCGCCCGCGGCGCCTTCTGCCTCGGACGGCGGCTCGTCCTGCCGCTCGTCCTCGTCATCGCCACCGCAGGATGCGGCCGCAACCACGGCTACGGCGCAGAGCAGCAACGCCAACCACCTCGACCGCGGCATCATCGTCAGCCTCTTCAGTGCATCTCCGATCCGCCCGCGACGTTGATGGCCACGCCCGTGACGTTGTCAGCGCGGCAAAGGTAGACGACGCACTCGCCGATGTCCTCCGGCGTCTGCGGGCGGCCCAGCGGCACCCATTCCTTGATCACCTTGTCGAACGTCGCCTCCCTGGGCTCATGGCGCACGTGCGACATCGCCGGCAGGAGTACGTCCTCCCACATCGCCGTCCGTACCTCTCCCGGGCAGACGGCGTTCACGGTGACGTTCGCCGGCGCCAGCTCCCGGGCCAGCGATTGGGTGAAGCCCACGACCCCGAACTTCGACGCCGTGTAGGCGGTCAGGCCGGGCGGGCCGGTCTTGCCCGCGATCGAGGATATGTTCACGATCCTCCCGCTCTTCTGCGCTGTCATCTGTGGGATCACGGCCTTGGAGCAGAGGAAGGTCCCCTTGAGGTTCACGTCGAGCACGAGGTCCCACGCCGTTTCGGGCAGCGTCTCGGCTCGCCCGACGCGGACGACCCCGGCGTTGTTGACGAGTATGTCCAGTCTCCCCAGCGATTCGATCACCGTCTGCACCGCCGACTGCACCTGGTGCTCGCTCCTGACGTCCACGTCCACCACCAGCGCCCGGCGTCCCAACGCCTCTATCCCGGCAGCTGTTTGCAGCGCGTCATCGCGCGCTTCGGGCAGGTCCGCGATCGCCACGTGCGCCCCGGCCTCCGCCAGGCAGTGGGCGATCCCTCGCCCGATTCCGCGGGCGCCGCCGGTGACGATGGCCACGTTGTCTGTCAGGTCCAAGAATCACCCCTCGCGCCTGGAGCCACGCACCACCGGTGGGAACGTCGACGCCATCACGCTATGAGACTAGCGATCACACAATGGCGACGATGCGCCGAAAGCTGGAGCGGTGGACTGATCTGTCCCGCGCGTTGTACTCACCGGCGCAAGCGCTCAGGATGAGATACGGGGTGGCCGGCGCGCGGGATGCGTCAGCTAGCCTAGCCCTGGGGAGGGATGAAGCAATGGCGAGGTGGCTGGTCAAGAGCGAGCCCGCCAAATACTCGTGGGACGACCTTGTCCGCGACGGGCGCACCGAGTGGGACGGCGTCCGCAACCCGATGGCCCAGGGCCACCTCAAGGCCATGAGGAACGGCGACCTTGTGTTCTACTACCACTCGAACGAGGGCAAAGACATCGTCGGCATCGCCGAGGTCGTCAAGGAGTCCTACCCCGACGACACCGACCCGAAGGGAAGATCGCTCATGGTCGATCTGAAGGCCGTCAAGCCATTCCCAACTCCGGTGACGCTGTCGGCGATCAAGTCCGACGGGCGCTTCGCCACGATCCCCCTCGTCACCAACAGCCGCCTCTCCGTCCAGCCGGTGCCCGACGAAGCCTGGGACGCGATCTGCAAGCTGGGTGGATTATGAGTTCCCAGCTGCCGCCCGACGACGTTACGCTGGTCGCCAGCCCCTCGGACCTGGGCCTCGATCCGGAGAAGGTCGAGGCGATCTTCGCCAAGGCCAGCAAGTACGTCGACGACGGCCGAATATTCGCCTGCCAGCTGGCGCTCGCCCGCCACGGACGCCTCGCCGGGTTCGCCACCTACGGCAACGTCGTCCTGGGCGGGGAACAGCACGAGGCCACCAACGACACCCTCTTCGCGGCCTTCTCGATAACCAAGGTTGCCGTGGGCGCGGCGATCTGGCTCCTCATCGAGCGCGACCAGTTGAGCGTAGAAGAGCGCGTGGTCGACATAATCCCGGAGTTCGGGACCGGCGGTAAGGACGTTATCACCGTCGAGCAGGTCCTCGTTCATAGCGGAGGCTTCCCCGGAGCCGAGTTCTCGCCTTTCTGGTGGGACGACCGCAGGCGGCGCCTCGAAGGCTTCGCGTCGTGGGAGCTTGAGTGGGAGCCAGGCAGCCGCTACCAGTACCACCCCCTGAGCGCTCACTGGGTTCTCGCTGAGATCCTCGAACGCCGCGCAGGCCGGGACTTCCGCGACTTCATCCGTTCCGAGATCATCGGCCCCATGGGCCTGCACGACTTCCACCTGGGCCTGCCCGACGATCGGGCGCCCCGCGCCGCGGGCGTGCGCTTCTCCAGCGAGCCCATCGAGCCACCGTGGGGCTGGGGCGGTGTTCCCCCGGACGCCGTGCTCGCCATCGACCGGCCCGACGTGCGCAAGATCGGCATTCCGGGCGCGGGAGGCTTTGCCAACGCCGCCACTCTCGCCATGTTCTACCAGGTGCTGCTGGCCGGTGGTCGCGGCCTCGACGGTCGCCAGGTCCTGGACCCGGAGACCGTCGCCTACGCCACGAGGCTATGGAGCCAGCCCGGGCACACCGACCCGAACCTCGGCTTCCCCGTTCGCAGGGGCTTGAGCATCGTGCTGGCCGGCGACGACGGCAACAACCACTACCGCGGAATGGGCAGGACGGTTTCTTCCCGGGCCTTCGGACACAACGGCGCCGGGGGACAGATCGCCTGGGCCGATCCGGACACCGGGATCTCGCTGGGTTATCTCAGTGACAGCTTTACCGACTATCTGAGTGAAGGACAGCGAATCACGGCGCTCTCCAGCCTGGCCGCTTCCTGCCTCGCCTGACCAGGACCCGCCAGGCGGGGCGACGGACTATGATGACACCAATATTGAAGCTGACGTGACCAACTACGCGAACCCCGGCTGGCCCGGCGGTGCGCCCGGCCCGAGATGGCGGGGGACCGACCGCGGCGAGCATGCCCTGGCAGGGAAAGGGATCGATCGATGAAGTCGTTAGCCGTACTGCTGGCGGGGCTGGCTGCCCTCGGACTCGTAGCGGCAGCTGCTGCCCAGTATCCGCCACCGGTGGGGGCGCTGGAAGCAGCGACATCGACCACCGTGGTCGGGGCGGGCGGTGAAACCACGCTCAGCGCCCGCATCCTGGACAATTCCGGCGACCCGATAGAGGACTTCCCCGTCCAGTTTTCCATCGTCGAAGAGCCCGGTGACGACGCCGCGTTGGGGTCCAAGTCCGTGAGCAAGGTGACCGACCGCGAGGGACAGGCGTTCGCCGACCTCTACGTCGGCACGACGCCCGGCACTGTCATCGTCGAGGTCGTTGCCGGCGAAATGCGCAGCCAGATCACCGTGGAGGTGGCCGGCGGCGCCGAGAGCGCCGATGATCCAGGTGCCAGCGAATCTGGATCGGGCCCGCTGGTCGCGACCGGCGACGGCACCACGCGGGGGGCGCCAGCGAGCGCCTGGCCGGCAGCTGCAATCGTCGCGGCATTCGCCGCCTTCAGTCTCACCGGCCTCGGCGCCGCCGTGGCAGTTCGTAACCGCTGAAAACAGCGCCGCCCGCAGCCGGTTCTCCCTTCGGACCACGCGCCCATCTGGGATACTTATCTCGCCATGGACCGCCCTGCCGGGCTTCGAGCCGGCGCCGACCTCCACATCCATACCTCCGACGGGGACGGCATGGCATCGATCTCCGAGATCTTCGACCACGTTACCGGCTCCACGGACCTCGCAGTTATCGCGATCACCGAGCACGATGACATCCGTCCCTCGCTCGCCGCTCTCGAAGCCTGGGCCCGTGGCCGCTATCCATTCGAGCTGGTCACCGGAGTCGAAGTCACCACGAGGTCCGGCCACGTCCTCGGCCTTTTCGTTGACCGCCCCATCCGCAGCTTCCAGACGACCGGCGCGACCGTTGCCGCCATCCACGATGCGGGCGGTCTCGCCGTTATACCCCATCCCCTCAGCTGGCTGACGCGCAGCGTCGGCGCGAGGGTGATGGCTAGACTGCTTCAAGATCCGGAAACGACGCCCGATGCCATCGAGATCAGCCAGTCGCCCGCCGCCCGCCTGACGCGCCGGCGCGTGCTTGCTTTGAACGAGAGCGCCTGGATGCTTCCAATGACAGGCAGCAGCGACGCTCACTTCCCGCCGGCGATCGGCGGTGCCGTGACCTCCTTCGAAGGCTCGTCCGCCCAGGACCTGCGCCGCTCCATCGAGTCGGGGGCCGTGCAACCGCGTATCTGCCACAGCTTGAGTCCCGCCCAGCTCGGCTGGCGCAACGTCGTCCGGCAGCAGTGGCGCGGGATGTCTGTCACCCCTCGCAAGATCATTGGTCCGAGGGTTGGCCGCCTGCTCCGACGGACGGCGTCGTGAAGATCGGGCTCGTTTCGCCCTATGACTTCGCCGTACCCGGTGGAGTCGGCAACCACATCGCCCAGCTCGCCGAGCACTTTTCGATCCTCGGGCATGATGTCGTGATCTCGGCTCCATCAAGCGCCCGGACGATTGAGCTCCCCTACGCGCGCTTCCTGTCGGTGGGCGCCCCCGTCGGGCTGCCCGCCGGCGGCTCCGTCGCACGCATATCGGTCTCCTTCCGCCACGCGAAGGAAGTACAACGCATCGTCCGCACCGAGGGCTTCGACATCATCCATGTGCACGAGCCGCTGATGCCGGTGGTGCCCGTCCACTACCTCCAGGCGTCGCAGGCGATCAACATCGGCACCTTCCACGCCGCACAGGAAGACGGCAACCTGATGTACCGCTTCATGAAGGGGCTGGCCCGCCGCTGGTTCGGCAAGCTCGACGGCAAGATCGCCGTTTCGCCAGCCGCCGCCCGGCTGATCTCGCGTTACTTTCCCGGCTACTACAACGTCATACCGAACGGCATCGACACCACGCGCTTCAATCCTGACCTCGAGCCCATTCACGAGCTCCAGGATGGCAAGCTCAACATCCTCTTCCTCGGTCGGCCCGAGAAACGCAAAGGGCTGCGCTATCTGTTGAGAGCGTTCCGCCAGGTCCGCCGCGAGATGGACAACGTCCGCCTGGTTATCGTCGGACCACCAAGCCGCCTGACCCAGGCGCAGAAGGCATGGGTAGAGCGCCGCGGCATACCGGACGTTGTCTTCGCCGGCTATGTCCCGGCCGAGGACGTCCCGCGCTACTACCGCACCGCCGACATCTACTGCGCCCCCAACATCGGCAATGAGAGCTTCGGCCTGGTGCTGATCGAGGCCATGGCGTGCGGCACGCCCATCGTCGCCTCCAACATCGAGGGCTTCGGCGACGTCATGACCCACGGCGTCGAAGGCCTGCTCGTGAGGCCGAATGATGAGGACGCCCTGGCCACTGCTCTGCTCCAGCTCCTCAAGAGCCCCGAGCGCCGCGCGCAGATGACCCTCCTCGGCCGCAGCCGGGCCGAGCAGTTTAGCTGGGAACGGATCAGCGCGAGCATCATCTCCTACTACGAGCGCATCGCCTACGAAAAGTCCAACCCCTCCCTCAGCGAGGAACCAGAGGTATGAGGCTTTCACGCCTCCTCCCCCGTACTGCCCCGTCCGCCGTCACCCTGCCCGTCGCCAGCGGTCTTGCTGCGCTTGGCGTGACCCCCAACATGGTCTCGATGGCGGGATTCCTCGGAAACTGCGCCGCCGCCGTCCTCGTGGCCCACGGCCAATTCTGGCAGGGCGGCCTGGCGATGCTCTTCTTCAGCCTGCTCGACGTCTTCGACGGCGCGCTGGCCCGCCTTACGAATAGGGCCTCGCCCTATGGCGCCGTCTTCGACGCCGTGCTCGACCGCGCCTCCGAGGCGGCGGTGCTGCTCGGCGTCGTCATCTACTACTCCAGCCGTGACCAGTCGCTGGAGGTCGTCCTGGCCTACGCAGCCCTCGCCGGCTCGGTCATGGTTAGCTATGTGCGCGCCCGCGCCGAGGCCGCGGGCGTCCTGATCAAAGAGGGTCTGTTCACCCGGTTCGAGCGCGTGGTGTTGCTGGGCGCCGGCCTCGTTGTCGGGCAGGTCCTTGCGGTGCTCTGGATACTGGCAATCCTCGCCAACCTGACCGCTCTTCAGCGACTGCTGGCCGTCCGCCGCCGAGTCGTAACGGGGGACTGACGATCTTTGGTGGGGCGTCGCCGGCCGCCTTCAGACGCCGCGACAACCCGCCGATTCTTATTCCAGGGCACGACAGGCATTCCTCCCCGGGTGTAGTCTGGCCTTGAACGCGATGAAAGAAGCCTGCTTTTTTTGCCCGGATGCGGAAGCCGCGTTCATAGCGGTGAGCAAGGACTACCAGCGCATGGTCGTCGTCTGCAAGGGCTGCTACGCCAGCCTCCGTGAGACCGATGACTGGCTGTTCGCTCGCTCATCGCCAGAGCTGCGCCGCCGCACCCAGGCCGCCAAGTCCGCCTGACCGCTCCGACGGCGGCACGTACGATAGGCTCCTCGAGGAGAGTCCAAAGAGGGCGCTCCCTCTCTGGCGGGGTTCAAACGGGGTTGTCCCCGCGAAACCCCAGTTCGTTAGGTACGGGACACCTTCGAAGCGACAGAGTCCGGCCACCTCAGCCCTCGCTCAGGGAGAGTCCAGAGAGGCGCTCCTCTCTGGCAGGGTTCCAAAGGGGTGTCCCCTTTGATTACCCATTCCTCTCTCCCCTTTCCCAATTTGGGAGAGGGGCCGGGGGTGAGGGCCAACGAACGAGAACCACGAGCGCTGGAAGGTGACTCCGCCGGGACGCCCGTGCCCTACACGGCCGCACTTCACCCCACCCACTACGATAGAAACGGCCGGAGCCCCGCATTGCGCATTGACTACCTGATCGTCGCCGACGCCGCCCAGATCGCAAACAACAAGCTCTACGTCATGGGCGGCGGTTGGAATCAGCTCCGCGTCAACACACTCCCAGCCGACGTAAACATCGGGCTCGCCGTCGGGGTCAGGGTCGACTGGAATGAGACCAACGTCCGGCGCAAGCTAGAGCTCCTCGTCCACGACAGCGACGGCAAGCAGTTGATGCGCGTCGAAGGGCAGTTCGAGACAGGCCGCCCCGCGGGCATCCCCCAGGGCTCGAGCCAGCTGATCCAGGTCGCTGCCAACGGACGCGTCCAGTTCCCGGACGTGGGCAGCTACCTCCTCCTCGCCGTCGTCGATGGCGACGAGCTGCAGCGCGTACCCTTCTACGTGTCCGAGGCGAGCAAGACGGCCGTCGTTTAGCTCCCCCGGGGAAGGGCGGCGCGCAGCGCATCCAGCGCCAGCAGCGCCCCGTGCATCCGCGCCGGGGGCAGCCCACCGAGGCCTTCATTTATTGCCTCGGCATCCATTGCGCCGGCCTCGGCGCTCGTCATCCCCTGGATCGCATCGGTCAACCAGGAACCCGCGGCCGTCGCCGCCACGCAGCCGTCGACGGCGAACGCGGCGTCCGCGACCACGTTGCCCTCGATCCGCAGCATCAGCCGCAGGACATCCCCGCAGACCGGGTTCATCCGCGTCGCCTCGGCGTCAGGGTTCTCGATCAGCCGGCTGTTGCGGGGGCTCTCGTAATGGTCGAGCGTTTCCTCGCTGTATCCCTCGTCCACGCTTGAAGCATATCCAGTCCGGACCTGCCTCTGGGCGTCTCAGTCCGCTACGTGCTGCGGGACGTCTTTGCCCTGGATCGCGAGCGCTTCCCGGACCTGGTCATCGCTGACCGCTCCCATTTCAACCAGGATCTCGCCCAGCGGAGCCGGCGACATCGCCGGGTCCGTCTCCGACTGACGCCGCAACGCCTCCTCGATCTGTGCGGGGTCGGTGTAGCCCAGATCGCAGAGAATCTCGCCGATCCGGCGAATACTGCCGTGAGCCATGCTTCCTCCCGAATTCCACGCGCCGGGTTCACGTTAGCGGCGGAAGCGGGACAGTCCCATGCCATTTCAGGTCCGCGGCGTGACAGACGCATCGCAGAGAGTGAACAGCACCATGGCGTATTCTCAGGTCGTGGGCCGAGCGAGGCAGGATCAGATCACCTGGAGTGATCAGTTAAATGACCTCGAACGCGCGCTCGCCGGCGGTTTCCTGTTCGGCATTCCGCTCATCTACACACTCGAAGCCTGGGAGATCGGCGCCAGCATCGAGTCGGCGACGCTCCTGGCCTTCTTCGCCGTGGTCTTCGGCCTCAACGCCGCTCTCGCTCACATCTCCGGGTTCAAGGAACAGACCACCTTTCACACCACGATTGTCGATGCCGTCGAGGCGATGGCCATCGGCATCGTTGCAGCGGGGATCGTGCTGGTCATTCTCGGCCGAATCACCGCCGACACGCCGGTCGAGACAGCCACCGGGAGGCTGCTCATCGTCAGCATCCCGTTCAGTCTCGGGGTGTCCCTCGCCAACATTCTCCTCCGCCCGCGCGGCGAGTCACGCCTCGGCGACGATGGCGAAAAGGGTGGCGGCCAATCCGAAAGGCAGGCCCTCCTCGTCGACGTCGGAGCGACCGTGATCGGCGCTGCCTTCGTGGCGTACGCGATTGCCCCTACCGACGAAGTTCAACTCCTGGCGCGCGAGCTCGGCCCCGTGAACATGATCGGGGTACTGGCCCTCTCGCTGATCACCTCCTTCGTGATCGTCTTCCAGTCCGAGTTCAGCAACGCCGAGGGCAGGCGGAGCCAGCCGGGTCCGTTCCAGCACCCCATCACCGAGACTGTCCTGGCGTACGTCGTCTCATTACTCGTGGGTGCTTTCCTGCTGGTGCTTTTTGACAGGGTCGATCTCGATGCGGATTGGCGGAGCCTGCTCGACGAAATCCTCCTGCTTGGCCTGCCCGCCTCCATCGGCGGCGCTGCGGGGAGACTCGCTGCATGAGCACTCCCAGGGGTAATCGCCGCGACGAGGGCGTTCGGGAAAAGCAGCGGCCGGCGTCGCAGAGGTCGCCGGCCGAGTGGTTCACCCTCGCCCTGAGCGGGCTGATCGTCGGCACGATCCTTGCGCTCCTGCTCTTCCAGCTCTTTGATGGCGGCCGAGAAGCCATCCTGGCCGCCGAGGTGGACCTCCAGGGTGTGCGGGAGGAGGAAGGCAGCTTCTACCTGCCGATCGTCGTCAGGAACAGCGGTAGCGGCCCGGCAGAGAGGGTTAAAGTAGAGGTCATCGACGAGTCCAACGGCGAGCCACTGGCCGAGATCGAGTTCGAGGACGTTGCCGGCGAATCACGGCTCGAGGCCTTTGCCGTCCTCGACCGGGAACCCACCAGCGGCGTGCGGGCCGTCGTAACCTCGTTCGAGCAGCCCTGATGACCACGGTGAACCGTACCTGATGTCGCGAACGCCCACCAGCAGCCAGCCCGACTCGCGGCGCTCGGCGCCGGACGACGTGCGGCTGGCCGAGATGAAACGCAGGAGGCGCCATGGGCTGATCGCGCTCATCCTCAGTGACCTGCGCTCCTACGTTTACCACGTTCACTGGCACCGCGTCAGTCAGTATCCCGCCTGGCGGCGCCCCCTGGTTGTGCTTGGCGTGGTGCTCCGCTTCGATACCCTGTGGGCTGTTTGGGCGTTTCGCTGGAAGCGTTTCTTCCTGGACTGGCACGTCCCACTCGTCCCGCGCGTCATCGACCGTTTCATGGCCGTGGCCTACCAGGTCCAGATAGGCGACCACGTGTTCGTTGGCCCGGGCCTCTACCTGCCCCACGGGTTCGTCGTGATCGACGGCATAGTCGAGATCGGCGCCAACTGCGTGCTTTCGACGTGGGTAACGCTGGGCCTGCGCAGCAGCAGCACGGATGGGTTCAGCTTCATGGGTCCGCAGGTCGGCGACGGTCTCTGGGTCGGCACCCACTCCGCCCTGATCGGCGACATCCGCATCGGCAACCACGTTTCCGTGGGCGCGCACTCGATGGTGATCCACGACCTTCCTCCGCTCTGCACCGCGGCCGGCGCGCCCGCACGCGTCATCCACCGCGTGAAGGACGGCGTGGTGGAGCGAGTGGACCCGCCGTCGCGAAACTAGACCGGTGGGCACGCTTTACGTAGTCGCCACGCCGATCGGCAATCCCCTGGACATAACCCTCCGCGCCCTCAGCGTCCTGGCGTCGGTGGCGCTGATCGCCAGCGAGGACACGAGGACCACTCGCCGGCTGCTCGCGCACCACGGCGTGCAGCCTCGCCGCCTGGTCAGCTACACCGACCACAACAAGACCGCGAGAATCCCGCGCCTGCTCGCCACGCTGGGAGACGGCGACGACGTGGCTCTCGTCTCCGAGGCGGGCGTGCCGGTGATCAGCGACCCCGGATACGACCTGGTCGCGGCCGCCGCCGCGGCCGGTCATCAGGTGACGCCCGTACCCGGCGCATCGGCGGTGATGGCAGCGATCGCCGCCTCGGGCCTTCCCGCGCGCCGGTTTCTCTTCCTCGGCTTCCTCTCACGCAAGGCAGGTGAGAGGCGGACTGCCCTGCGATCCGCGGCTGCCATTGAGGGCGCCATCGTGATCTTCGAGTCCCCCAGGCGCGTGAAGGCGACGCTGCGCGATGTCCTCGAAGTGCTCGGCGACCGGCGGATGGTCGCCGCCCGCGAGTTGACGAAGGTGCACGAAGAGTTCCTGCGCGGCAACGTGAGCCAGGTCCTCGCCGCCCTCGATCAGCCCCTCGGCGAATTCACCCTGGTGATCGACGGCACCAGCACACCATCCCCGGTGCAGGCGCCGGGCGAGGCCGAATCCCTCGCCGGCCGGCTGGCGGCCGACGGCCTATCGACCAGGGACATCGCCCGCGAGCTAGCAGAAGCCTTCGCGATGTCCCGCCGCGAAGCCTACGCCCTGGCAACCCGAGCCCGCGAGGCGCCAGGCCAAGACCCAACACAACCTCCAGGCGATAGCCCCCGGTCTACTTGACCCTTGCTTCGCTAGCACGCCCTGGCGTCGCCCCAGGGCGACGCCACCGATGCGGCCTTCCGGGTGAGTCCAGAGAGGGCGAGCCGCCTCTGGCGGGGTTCCTCAAGGGGGTGTCCCCTTTGGAAATACCTTTCAATCTCCCCTCTCCTCAGGAGAGGTCTCCGCAGGCGACTCGCCGTGGCGAGGGCTGGGGTGAGGCCTTCGCCGAAGCTGGCGCCCCAGCGTTCCAGGACCCAGCTTGACCGGATTTGTCGAAACCGTTCTTAAGGGAGCGGAGCCTCAGCGCCCCGCCGCCGCCTCCACAGCCAGCTTCGCCGCCTCACCAAGATCAGCAGCACGCCGCACCGGCAGGCCCGAGTCCTTGAGGATCTTCTCGCCCTCGGCCAGGTTGGTGCCCTCGAGCCGGACCACCACCGGCACTCTGACATCCATCTGCGCGTGCGCCTCGACCACGCCCTGGGCGATCACGTCGACGCGCGCCATGCCGCCAAAGATGTTGATCAGGATCGCCTGCACGCCGGGGTCCTTGCGGATGATCTTGAAGGCGTTGACGACCCGGTTGACGTCGTTCACCGTACCGATGTCGAGGAAGTTGGCAGGCTCGCCGCCCGCGAGCTTGATCGCGTCCATCGTCGCCATCGCCAGGCCCGCCCCGTTGACCACGCAGCCGATGTTGCCGTCCAGCTTGACGTAGTTCTGGATGCCCAGCTCCCCCGCTTCGACTTCCAGCGGGTCCTCCTCGTCCTTGTCTCGAAGGCCCTCGATTTCGGGATGCCGGTAGAGCGCGTTGTCGTCAAAGTTCATCTTGGCGTCGAGCGCCAGGACGCGGCCGTCGCTGGTCACGACCAGCGGATTAATCTCGGCGAGCGACGCGTCTTTGGCGATGAACGCTTCGTAGAGCGACAGCATCAGGCTCACCGCCGGCTTCATGGTGTCGCCTTTCAGCCCAAGGGCGAAGGCCAGCTGACGCGCCTGGAAGGGCTCCATTCCGACCGCCGGGTCGACGTGGACGCGGTGGATGGCCTCGGGGTTGTTCGCCGCGACCTCCTCGATTTCCATACCGCCCTCGGCGCTGGCCATGACCACCGGCCGCTGGGCCGCGCCGTCGATCAGCACGCTCAGGTAGAGCTCCCGCTCGATCGGCATCTGCTCTTCGACAAGGACCGACTTGACCTTCTGACCCGCTGGCCCGGTCTGGTGCGTCACAAGCTGCATGCCGATGATTTCGCCGGCCACGCGCTCGGCCTCTTCCGCCGAACCCGCGAGCTTCACGCCGCCGCCCTTGCCGCGCCCACCCGCGTGGACCTGGGCCTTCACCACCACCTTGCCCCCCAGGTCCTCCGCGACCTTTCGCGCCTCCGCCGGGCTGCGGGCCACGCTGCCCCTGGGTACGGGGGCGCCGTATCTGGCGAGAATCTCCTTGGCCTGGTACTCGTGCACCTTCATGCAGATATAACCTTTCGCTCTTGCTCGAAGAGAGAATATCGGGCGCGCCGGTTAGGAGTAGGTTTCACGTCCCTGCAACGTCGCGACGCCTCCAGCAAGGCCGCCGTCGCCGCACGAGGATTAGGTTGCCCTTGAC
>WHTO01000230.1 GCA_009377665.1 Dehalococcoidia bacterium | reverse complement strand
ATGTTGTAGCGCTGGAAGTTGAACGGGCCGAGGTTGATCGGCAGCCCGAAAGAGCCGACCACGTCGAAGAGTCCGAGAAAGCGGATGCGAGGCGGACGGCCGCTCGCGTCGCGCAGCGCGATCGTGCCCGCCACCTTGTTGGCGAACGCCAGCGCCAGCGCCGCGCCGCGGCTGAAGCCGACGATGTCGATGTCGCGCTCGCCGGCCCTGAAGCGGCCCTGAAGGTGGTCCATCGCCTCCGAGAGCCGGGCGAAGCCGCCGGCGCCAAAGGCGCCGCCGAGTACCTTGCCGAGCAAGCCGAGCTTCGTCCCCACGCCGTTGATGCAGAACGTGTCGGGCCGGTCGTAGGCGTCGCGGAAGCGGATGACGTTGGTGTTCGCGTCACTCTCCCGCGCGCTCGTCTGCAGGTCCTCCGTCTTCTCGGAGTTCCAGGTGCCGTTGAAAGCGTAGAGGGGCATGTGATCCTCCCGGGGGGACTTACGTGCGCAGGTCCATGTCGGGCGCGGGGGTCCGCCGCAGGGCCTCGCGAAGCGCCGGCCGATGCCGGTGCCAGAATCCGGAGAAGAAGCGGCCGGTCTGACGGTCGCTCCACCAGCTCAGGACGTAGCCGATCGCCAGGCCCGAGACCAGCAGCCAGAAGGCGACGCGATCCCGCCAGAGGGTGCCGGCGATCTCGAACGGATCGACGACGCGGCCGAGCGACTCGAGAAACGGCCGCAGGCCGTCCCCGGGCGGCACGATTATGACCGCCAGCACGCGCAGCAAGGCGGCGACAGCGGCGGCAATGAATGTAACGTATGCGACGAAGCCGACGAACACCCAGCGGTGCTTCCGTCGGATGAGCGGCTCGGCCTCGTCTCCTCCATGCGCGTCGGCAATGCAGCGCTCGATCTCCTCGAGCCGGACCCGAGGATGGCCTTCGGTCGTCGTAACGCGAATGCGCGCCGGGATGTTGCCCGGGGCGTAGCCCTCCGGCGCCTGGACGAGCCGTTCGATGGCGCTCATGTGCACCTGCGGGTGCGCGATCCCTTTCCGCTCGCAGAGCGCCTTCACGTCGCGCGGCTGCCAGCGGTAGAAGATCCCGAGCCCGGAGCGGGGATCGTAGAGCTTGTCGGCGAAGGAATGTGCGGTAGCGTACTGGTCGCGCGTGTGCGCGACGAACCGCAGGCCGGCCGCCTCCGCCTGCGTCATCATCCAGTCGAGCGCGACGAGTGACATGCCCTGCTGCGGGTAGCCGCCGCCCACGTTCGAATGCGCGCCGGCGAACCAGACCTGCTCGACGCGCGCGCGCGTGGACGGATCGCGCTCGTCCCAGAGGACCGGCCCGAACGCGCCGCGCTCATCGTCCAAGGCCAGGGCGTGGCACCCGCGCGCGACGACGGCGCCGAGCGTGGAGGTCTCGAACTTGTATTGCCAGACTACCTTGTTCCACGCGTCGGCCAGCCTGAAGGGGAGCCCCACGGCGTCAACCGTGTCCCACACGCCGAGCAGGCGGATCGGGACCGGGGGGACGTCCGGGCGCGCGATCGTCCGCTTGAACTCGTCGGCGTTGATGCCGCCGCGCCAGGCGGCGCGCGTGAGCCACGCGCGGTACTTGCACCGGTACGCCGCGTACGCGGCACGCGTCTGGGCGCGGAAGCTGTCCTCGGTCGCGTGCGCGCGCGGGTCGACGAGGCCGCAGTCGTTGATGAGCCCGGCCAGGGTGCGCACGGTGAAGGCGCCGCGGCTGAAGCCGAACAGGAAGATGGCATCGCCCGGCTCGTAGACGCGGCAGAGCTCGCGGTAGAGCTGGCGGACGTTCCGGCTGAGGCCCCAGCCGGTGGCGCCGCCGAAGATGCGGACCCACTTCAGCGCCTCGGTCCCGACACCGTCATCGTAGAATGCAAGCTGCTGGGGCAGCCTGGCATCGGTCCGGTGTCGGTTGACGTCAACCGACTCGAACAGCTTGAACACGTTGGTGCCGCGCCCTTTGACGGTCGTGTTCCCCGTCCCGTCGGAGCAGATGACGATATTCTTGCTGCCTGGCTCCATGGCGGCTCGATGGTAGCGCCAGTCGAGCCGAGGTCCTGCAGTGAAAATCGACCAAACAGGGCCGGTGGGTGTTGCGCCCCACTTTCCCTGCGTGCTATATTCGTCAGGTTCTCTTGGGGCTAGGACACCCTATCTAGCCTCAACCGCACTGGAAGAAGCCGCCTCGCGTCGCGAGAGTAACGAAGTAAGGCGTTTTCCTCGGGCATCCCGGGCTGTACAGGTCCGGTTGTGCCCGGCATCACACAGATAGGGTCAGCAGTTTCAGGTGCCAGACCTTCTGGATCTTCCGGCTGAAGCCGGAAGCCACAGGAGTCTTCAGGCCTGGAACGAACGTGAGTGGCCGCCATGGCTGGCGGCCGCGTGCGTACGTAAAAGGGGTCGGGAGTCATTTTTTCGAGGACACTCCCGTGCCCGTCGTGTTTGTGGCGTGTCCTTGAAGGAATGACTCACGACCCCGTTATGCCGACTATCAGTCAGCTCGTTCGCCAGGGCCGCAAGAAGATCGTCACCAAGACGAAGAGTCCCGCGCTCCAGGTCAGCCCGCAGAAGCGCGGCGTCTGTGTGCGTGTGTTCACCCAGACCCCGAAGAAGCCGAACTCGGCGCTCCGCAAGGTGGCGCGCGTTCGCCTGACCAACGGGATCGAGGTGACGACCTATATCCCCGGCGTCGGCCACAACCTCCAGGAGCACTCGCTGGTGCTCATCCGCGGCGGCCGCGTGAAGGACCTGCCCGGCGTCCGCTACCACGTGGTGCGCGGCACGCTCGACGCCGTCGGCGTGCAGGGGCGCAAGCAGGGTCGTTCGAAGTACGGCGCGAAGCGCCCGAAGCAGTAAGCACGAAGCACACGAAGATTACGAAGGGCACGAAGAGATATGCCGCGTAGACGAGAGATTCCGAAGCGCGAACTCGCACCAGATCCGCTCTACAACAGCGCGCTGGTCAGCAAGTTCATCAACACCGTGATGAGCGACGGCAAGCGGAGTACGGCCGAGCGCATCCTCTATAGGAGCTTCGACATCATCAAGGAGCGGACCGGCGACGATCCGCTCAAGGTGTTCAAGAAGGCGCTCGACAACGTGAAGCCGAGCCTCGAGGTGAAGTCGCGCCGCGTCGGCGGCAGCAACTACCAGGTGCCGGTCGAAGTGAACCCGAACCGCCGCCTCTCGCTGAGCATCCGCTGGCTGGTCAGCTACGCGCGCTCGCGCGGCGACGGCAAGACGATGCAGGAGAAGTTCGCCAACGAGCTGCTCGACGCGGCGAACCTGCGCGGCGGCGCCGTCAAGAAGCGCGAAGACACGCATCGCATGGCGGAGGCCAACAAGGCCTTCGCGCACTATCGCTGGTAAGAAGAAGGCTTTCGGCTTTGGGCTTTAGGCTCTAGTCAAAGCCTAAAGACAAGAGCCTAGAGACTAAAGACAGGTTAAAGCAATGCCTCGCCAGACATCGCTAGAACGGACCCGCAACATCGGCATCATGGCGCACATCGATGCCGGGAAGACGACCACGACCGAGCGGATCCTCTTCTACACGGGCATCACGTACAAGATCGGTGAAGTCCACGAAGGCACGGCCGTCATGGACTGGATGGAGCAGGAGCAGGAGCG
>WHTO01000229.1 GCA_009377665.1 Dehalococcoidia bacterium | reverse complement strand
CGACGACCGAGAGCTGATCGGGGAGCGTCAGGCCGACCTCTACGGCCGCTGCCATGCCGGCGATGGCCATCAGGTCGTTGGCGTAGACGATCGCGGTGGGCTGCGGCCTGTATTCCAGAAGCTGCCCGGTCGCCTCCGCGCCGCCCTGCCCGGTGAAGTCGCCCGCGACGTGCAGCTCCGCTTCCAGCCCGTGGGCACGCAGCTCGTCCTCCCAGGCGCGGCGCCGGGCAACAGAGTGGACATAGCCCGGCGCGCCACCCACGTGGGCGATGCGCCGATGGCCAAGAGCGATGAGGTGGCGCACCGCCTGGCGGACCCCTTCGCGATCACCGGTGTCCAGCCAGGGGAACGGACAGCCAGACGACGGGCGGCCAACCGCCACGGCCGGCAGGTCCAGCTCGGTTAGCCAGGCAAAGCGCTGGTCGTCGACGCGCAGATCCGTCAGCAGCACGCCGTCGACACGGCCCTCATGCGCCAACCGTCGGTAGCTCGCTGCCTCCGTTTCAGGGTCGACCACCTGCAGGACCAGCGCGAGGCCGCGGCTCGCGAGGATCGATTCGACGCCCGCAATGAACGCAGGGAAGAACGGATCAGCGGCCAGCAATTCGGGCGGCCGCGCCATGACCAATCCGAGCGCAAAGGAACGGGATGCGAGGAGCGCGCGGGCATGCAGACTCGGCCGCCAGCTCAGGGTGCGGGCTGCGTCGCTGATCCTCGCCCGAGTCGTGTCAGCAACGCCCGCATGGCCGTTGAGCGCGATCGACACGGCGCCTTTCGAGACGCCGGCCAGACGTGCAACGTCCTCGATGGTGGGCCGCCGTCGACTCGGAATCGAGCCCAAATCTCCACCTCCGCGACGGGCGCGAGTCCGCCTGCGGTCTTGAAGCGTGGCTGGCACTAAATGGTTTTAGGGAACAATTATCACTCCCCCCGTCAAGACCAAACATCAGGCGGGTGCCGCTGCACCGCATCCTCGATGGAGCCATGCGCCCGTCGTCGGCTCGACACCACGGGACGCAGAGCCGACCTCTGGTCACCGCACACAGTGCCGTGGTTGGAGCCGCGGGCTGCCCCCTGAATCCCAATCCACCGGTGTCGTCGGGGTTGGGGCGTCAGACCTCTTTGGTGGTCTCGATAAGCGCCACCCGCATCTCGCGCCACTTGCCGTACGCCCGTTCGAGCGTCCCGGGCAAGCCCTCGTACCACGTCAGCTCGTCCGGCCCATCGAACCGGGACATGTCGAGGGCGTCACGTCGGCCGAAGCGACGCCAGACATCCGCCACCGGCTTGGCGCTGCCGTCGGCCCGGAAGAGACCGAAGTGCAGCTCGTGGGGCGCCAGATCGAACGGCGGCAGCTGCCGTAGTTCGACGGGATAGTCGGTGAAGCACCACCATGACGCGCCCGCTGCCCCCAGCCGCCAGAGTCGTTGCAGGACGGCGCTCGCGTAGCGCGCGACCCGGTCCTCGCCAAGCTCGTGATCGGGCAGTCCGAACTCCTGAGCGATCACTCGCTTGTCGGCGAAGCGGGCTGCAGTGGCGCTCACGAAGGGCACCCACTCGGCATCGTCGGGGGCCGTGGCAACCTCGCTGTAGAGCGGGTAGCCGTGCATAGCGACCTCGTCCCACGGAGCCGCGATCGAGCTGATCCGAATCCCGCGATCCTGCTCGAGGTCCGGGGCGTGGAGGCCGCCGGCGACGTCGACTCGGGCGGGCCGCAGCGCCTCCGTCAGTAGTGAGCTCCAGCGAGCGATCTCCTCCGGACGAGCGGGCCATCGGAGGTTCGAGAACTCGTTGCCGAGGTCCCACCCGGCGAGCCCCCGGTGGCCGGCGAACGTCGAGGCCAGCCGCCGGGCGAGGAAGAGTTGCGCGTCGAGCAGCGCCGGGTCGGCGTAGATGTCGCCGGCGCCGCCAGGCACGACCCGGCCCCCGCTGACGGTTCGGATCATCGAGGGAGCTGAATGGTCCACCGCCCAGCCAGGGAGCCAGTTGACCCCGCTCATGTGGCCGCAGAACAGGCTCAGCACGAGGCCGACGTCATGCCGCCCCGCGGCATCCAGGATCGCCTTTAGGGAAAGGAGGGCCTTGTCTGAGACGCGGTCAGGCCGAGGCTGGAATGCCTCCCAGAGCAGGAAGATGCGGGCCTCCTGGAGGCCAAGATCCGCGATCCGGGCCATGTCCCGATCGACCTCAGGGAATCGGACGTCCTCCCACCAGTACATGGCCGTCCGGGCGGGCCAGTAGTTCACTCCGAGCCGGAAGGAGTCGCTTCCCGTCACCTCACCACCTCCGCGCGGCCGCTGGCCATTCGATCCCATCGGTTAGGCCACCATTCGAGCACCGTGGTGCAAATTGATCGTCTTCGCGCAGGACACTGGCTGGACCGTTGGAGTGGTCCCGGGCTTACTTTCCCGGGTCCGGTCCCCGCGCTCGGCACATCAAGGACTCATCGTTCCCTCGCTGGTCATGCCTGTCGCCCGTGACCGATACAGTCATACGCCCTTGTCCCCCGACGAGAAGATCCCCTGGTCAGCCTCCCGGCTGATCCTGGGCGCCGGCGCCAGCGGCCAGCTTGCGATTCTTCCAGAAGCTGTATGAAGAGGCTTGGCGACGAAGCGTTGAGGTCGTTGCCCTGCTGACCGAAGAGGCCTGCGGCCCCCTGTCGGAGACTGGCCCGCGCCAGGCCACGGCGGCGATCACGCACGTGACCTGCTAGGCAGGGCGAGGGCCTCAGCACAGCGCTCACTGACCGCTTTGATCCGCGAATCCAGCCGGCTACGGCCGAGTAATCGGTACGGATAATGGCACGGGCCCTGGGCCATGGCGATTCGAGTCCGCTCGCACCAGCGGATGTGCCAGACCGAGCTCGCAAGTTCGATGGGCTTGGCGGCTCCGCCGTCGCTCCGTGGAATCATTGGCGCGGAGCAGCCGCCTCGTTGCCTAGCTACCTGCGGAAGCGTCCGCGCCCGAAGTATCCGAGCAGCGCGAGCACGACGAGTACGATCACGATGATCCAGATCAGGTCCATCACACACTCTCCCTTCACGATCGGCAATGGCGAACGTTCAAGCCGCGCCACACCGGACAGTCTAGGCGCCGCACAGCTCTCCAAGTTGGGACTTGGCACGGACGCGACACGTGCTCGGGCCCGTTTGGGAAGTCCTCGCCGTCGGCACGTTGGGCCGCAACGCAACGGTGGATCGCCACGACAGAATGCCGCAACAATGGCGCGGATGATCAAGGCCGCCTGTACGTGCTCCCGCCCTGTGGCAGATGCCGGAGCTCATGCGCCAGATCGACCCAGCCAACCTGGACGCCGAGGTGATCCTTGGCCGTAGTACGACGGCGAGACTCAGCGAACTCCTACCGATGCATCAATGGCCAAACCCGCTCGGCTAGGAGGATATCGCCCACGGCTGACTCTGCGTCACAACTCGCCTTCGCCAGGCTGGTGCTCGAACCGCCCCACACAGATGCATTGGTGTGCCGACGTCCTTACTGCGCATTAGGACGTCGACCGCAATACGTAGGTGCCAGCGCGCCTGGTCGGTCTACTCCGCCGCGAATACCGCTTCCGCTCGCGTCCACTCGTGGTCCCGACCGCAGTCGGAGCAGGCGATGGGCAGGTGCTCGCCCTCGAGCTCT
>WHTO01000228.1:350-3646 GCA_009377665.1 Dehalococcoidia bacterium | reverse complement strand
CGTGAACATAACTGTCATTACTCCCAAACTCTCGATCGATGACGTGACGGTCACAGAAGGGGATACCGGCATGACGCCCGCAACCTTCACCGTGTCGCTCAGCTCGCCGGCCGCAACCGAAGTCAGGGTCGACTTCACGACGGCTGACTACCCCATGGCTGACGACGCTGCCACCAGTCAGGGACCCTACCCTGACTACCTGCCCGATAGTGGCACGGTCGTGTTTGGCCCGCGCGAAACCAGCCAGACGATCATTATCGACGTCGTCGGTGACCTCGTCGACGAGCAGGACGAATCTTTCACGGTCATGCTCTCTAACCCAGTGAATGGACGATCATCGACGATGACGTGGCGGAGATCAGCATTGACGACGTCACCGTTACCGAGGGCAACACGGGCTTGTCGCCCGCCACGCCCGCCGTCTTCACGGTGTCCCTGAGTACGCCGAGCGCGACCGAAATCACCGTTGACTATGTGACCGTTGACGGGTCGGCAACCGAGCCCGAAGACTACACCTTCACCAGTGGGACGCTGACTTTCCCGCCGCTGGAGACGAGTCAGACGCGCACCGTGCCGGTAGTGGGTGATCTGGAGGACGAACCCGACCAGGAGTTCTACGTGGAGCTTTCGAACGCCAATGCGACCGTTGCAGATGGCACGGGCATTGGGACGATTATCGACGATGAGCGCGATGGGTCGTTCTCCTGCCGTGCCAGCGCGCTGAGGGTGCTCGCGAGAGAACCTATCGTGGCGAATGAGCCGGACACTCCCTGTGTGGATGAGGCCAAATCCTTGGTCGACGTGAAGGTGGTCTCCGGCCTGCTTAGTGCCCTGGCCGATGTCGCAGACGCGAGCACGGATCAGACGCCCGACGATCTGCAAAAGACGCCACCGGCTGCCGGTGACAACGCCGTCGCCCACGCCGACCTGGCGAACGTCAGCCTGGCCGCTGGCTTGAACTTGATCGAGATACAGGCAGTGGCGGCGGACGCCAAGGCTGAGTGCGTCGCTACCGGCGATGAGCCTCCGGTGCTTTCGGGTTCGTCGATCGTGACACTCAGCATCAACGGTAAACCTCTGCTGACCGTCAGCGAGCCGATAACGATCCCTCTGCTGGTCGCCAGCTTGCATCTGAACCAGACGGTCACGGAGCCGGGACGGATAACGCAGCGGGCACTTGTCCTGGAGACGCTACTAGGCAGCATCGTGATCGGCGAAGCGACGGTCAACTTCGAGGGCAACCCATGCGATTCATAAACGCGCCACGGTGCGCCTTTTGTAGAAGGGATGTGGCTCTGCATCCAATGGCCTCGAAGCATTGGAGCAGCTCGAAGCGCTGCATCCGGACGCCATAGTCCCTCGACCTGGTACAGCGCGCTGCGCTTGGGTGTTGCAGAACTGGCTGAGCAGGGCCGTCAGGCTGCCGCTGGCGAGGCGGTCAGGTTCGTCGAGGATGGCATCATATTCCCGCCGCTCGCCTCGTTGACGGCGCTCCTCGTGGCCTTCGCGCTGTCCGTGTTCAAGCCGTGGGGGCGGATCCGGTCGCGCTGACGCGGGATGGCGTGTCTGAGACAGGATGTGCTTCGGTTAGTGGAGAAGGGTCTTGCTGGCGGCGCGGGAATCTTGATGAAAATGATACCTCTCGCCAATCGGGGAGCTTTGCGGCCGTAGCCCGACGATTCCGGAGGATCGAGGAGTACGACCTCGAAGGCCCGACCTCATCGGTGGATTCGTGGCTATTGCTCGGCCCCGGCTCGACTTCGCGTGCGGACTAGGCGGATACGACGCTCGTAAAGCACTCGACACTGTAAAAAACTGATTTCCGCGGAGATCTGCTGTTCCCTTGCCGCAGCCGAGCGGCCATAGTACGCCCTCGTGTTGGGGGCAGAGACGGCCGTCCTGGGCGGTCTTGGTCCGCCAGTTCTTGATCCGCTGTGCCTCATCGAGGATTACGACATCGGGCGCGACCAGCCGCTCGATGTCCGGACCGTCGGAGAGGATCTGCTCGTAGTTACTGAGGTAGAAGAATGACCGTTCCCGGTACTGGCGAAGCCGTGCCCCTCGTGGGCAGGCGATGATCCGGGTCGAAAGCCCGGTGAACTTGCCGATCTGATCCTCCCATTCGGCCTTGAGTGAGACCGGGCTCACCACCAGAACCCGCTCGACGCCTCGCAGGCGGCGCAGCAGCTCGCAGGCGGCGATGGCCTGCACCGTCTTCCCCAGGCCCATCTCATCGGCGAGAAGCGCCAGTTCGGTGAAGGCGAGGAAGAGGAGCACTTCCTGCTGGTATGGATAGAGGGCGTGACGGACGAGGTCGATCGTTCGCTTGCCAGCCGCGACATTCGGCGAGGAACGCTTCGCGAGACCGTTGCCGGCCGGACCGGCGACCTCTCTCCTCCGCCCAGACGAGAAGGTGCTGGGAGAGCCGGATCCGGCGGCGCTGATCGATCGGCGCCGCCTCCAGGCGCCGGGACAGCGCCGGGATCGCGGCGGCGGGATCGGTAAGAAGGGCGCCGTCGGTGGAGAAGAAGGGATCGATCAGGTCTCGCAGCTTCGAGGTGGCCCTTCGAGGCCAGCGGACCCGGACCTGCGGTTCCTCCGCGGTGTTGTCCAGAAAGATCTCAACTCGCCGCGGCCCCTCCTGGGCGGCGCGCTCGAGGCCGCCGCCGTACTTCGTCT
This sequence comes from Dehalococcoidia bacterium, assembly GCA_009377665.1. Lineage (GTDB taxonomy): Bacteria > Chloroflexota > Dehalococcoidia > WHTO01 > WHTO01 > WHTO01. Next base: position 967 of record WHTO01000228.1, on the reverse strand, counting down.
TCAGGTGGTCAAGGACCGCCTCGACGTGTTTGCAGGTTCCCAGACCGTTGACCCGATGGTCGGGGCAGCCACAAGAGTTGAGGTGGTCCGTGAGGGAGCGGATCTCGACGTGGTAGGTGCCGGCGCTCTCGGAGCGGACCCGAAACGTGCCGAACAACCGCTGCCGCGGCTCGAGGGAGTGGGTCGTGTGGGCTTCCTCGACCGCCCGCCGGCGCCGATGGTCGATCTGCTCGGCATCGGAAGTGTGCCAGCCCTGGAAGCGGGTCGTCTTTGAAGGGGACCTGATGCGCCTGGCGCTCTTGCTTCCCTGCCATCCGCCTCCTCGACGGCGCTTCGCCGTCGATCTCGCGTGGTCGGCTACTAGGATACCGTGCGCCACTTGACAACGTCGACGCGTTCGTCCGTCGACCGCGGCATGGCTACGCCGTGGTGGTGAGGATCAGCCCCATCGCCCAGATCAACGCAACCTTACGCATGATCATGACCTCCTACGGGCACGGAGCGGACGCCGTGCAGACGCTGACGCTCGTGCCCTGCGCGACCTCACTGACCACTCGCGCAATGTGTGAGTAGATCGCTCGGCCGTCTGAGGGCCGAGCGATCTACTCACACATTGC
>WHTO01000228.1:0-340 GCA_009377665.1 Dehalococcoidia bacterium | reverse complement strand
GGGCCTGTAGCCGAAAAATCGTGCTCGGATCGGCGAGTTTGCGCCACATGAGCTGACGCGTTCCGCCGGCAGGCTGGCGGCATGAGCTTCGCCATCGCCTTGACCGATAGCAGTGGGAGCTGGTCGCCGACCTGTTTGACCCGCCCGGCCGACGCGGCGCGCCGGCCCGCATCCAGCGCCGCCAGATGGTCGAGGCCATGCTGTTCCTAGCCCGCACCGGCTGCCAGTGGCGCTACCTGCCCGAGCGCTACGGGAACTGGACCGCGGTCTGGGCCCAGTGGCGGCACTGACGGGCGAACGGCGTGTGGGCCCGGGCGATGGCGCGACTGACTGTGGTCGT
>WHTO01000227.1 GCA_009377665.1 Dehalococcoidia bacterium | reverse complement strand
CCCTGGTAGGACTGCGGAGGAAGCTTCGGGTAGGCGGGGCGTCCTTCGAGGACGTCCCTGACCTGGGCAATGTAAGAGCGCATGTCCTCGGAGGGCTTGCCTGTCGTGGCGCCCATCGCCTGGTTGCGCGGCGCGTGGCCAAGGCCCAGCCCGAGGATGAAGCGGCCACCGGAGACGTCGCTGATGGTCGTCGCCGCCGCGGCCGTTATGAGCGGGTGCCGAAGATAGATGATGGCGATTCCGCTGGCGACCGTTATCCGCTTCGTCTGCGATGCCACCCACATATCGACGGCAAGCGTGTCCGTGAGTGACTCGGAGGTGTACATGCGGTCGTAGCCGAGGTCCTCGGCCTTCTGCGCCAGCTCGGCGATCTCGCGGAAGGGGATCGGCGCGAAGGTGACAACCAGAAAGCCAAGTCCTGCCATAATTCCTGCTATGCCTCCTCGGACCCCCGGGCGCGATCGCGCCTGTTTGACGGATGCCGGGCCTGGGGATCGCTCCCTCGTTGCCGCGGCACGTGGGTGCTACCCGCCCGGCCCCTCAATCGCAGCTGGATCCCAATCTCATAGCCGGGTGGCGTACTGAGTGGAGTTCAGCGATGACCTGCTCGCGGCGCTGTTAAGCATCGTAGCCTCCGTGGCGTTTGCCGGGTCAAGCGTCTTCTTCTTTCGTGGCACCAGGCACGCCCACAACTGGGTGGGGATCCTCTGTTCGGTCCTGCTCGGCCCGCCAGTGTTCCTCGTGATGGCTCTGGGCACGGGTGAGTTCGGTGAGCTGGGCGCCGTCTCGGGCCTGTTCATCCTGTTCATGGCGTCCGCCGGCGTCCTGCACTTCGTCGTGGGACGCGCGCTCTACTTCGGTTCAATCCGCGCGATCGGGGCCTCGCGGTCCTCGATAGCGATCGGCGCTGTGCCCTTTTTCTCTGTCCTTTTTGCCGTCTTGCTGCTGGACGAAACGATGTCGGTGGCGATCGCGCTGGGCGGGTTCCTCGTGCTCCTCGGGCCGCTGCTCATCTCGCAGGGCCGGGCCAGTGGGAACGCCGCCTTCCCGATCAGCCCCGCCCAACTGCGGACGGGCGTCCTCCTGGGCCTGGGCACGAGTGTGCTCTGGGGAACCAGCCCTGTGATGATCTCAGCGGGGCTCGATGAGAACGATCTCCCGGTCGCCGGCGGCCTTGTCTCTTACGCGGCGGCGGGCTCCGCGCTGCTGGTAGCGTTCGTCGTGAGCCCGGGGGCGCGAGAGAAGGCCGCCGCTCCGGACCGGCGTGGTGTCCTCTGGTATCTGCTCTCCGCGGCCTGCGTAACGGTCGCCCAGTTCCTGACGTTCCTCGCGCTGAGCCTCGGCAGCGTGACCGTAGTCATCCTGCTCCAGCAGACGTCGCCTATCTTCGTGCTCCTGCTTACCTTCCTCGTCAGCAGGCACCTGGAGGTGCCGAACGCCACGGTCATCGCGGGCAGCATTATCGTCGTGACCGGCGCGGCGATTGTCGTCGCCTCTTCCTAGGCCGGCTTGAACGCTAGGTCGACGGGGACGTTCGCCGCTGGCGCAGCTCGCGTCGCAGGAACTTGCCGGTGAGCGTCTTCGGCACTTCATCGATGATCTCGACGGCCCGCGGGTACTTATAGGCGGCCATCCGGTCGCGACAGAACTGGACCAGCTCTTCGCTGCTGACGCTGCTTTCCTGCCCCGCGCGCAGCGACACAAACGCCTTCACGGTTTCACCTCGGTATTCATCGGGGACGCCGATCACCGACGCCTCGCGGACCGCAGGGTGCTGGTAGAGGACGTCCTCAACCTCGCGCGGCCACACCTTGTAGCCCGATGCGATGATCATGTCCTTCGTCCGGTCGACGATGTAGAACCAGCCGTCGTCATCCATCTTTCCGACGTCGCCGGTGAACAACCAGCCGTCACGGATGGCGTGGGCCGACTCCTCGGGCTTCTGCCAGTACCCCGGCACCACCATCGGCCCCTTCGTGACCACTTCGCCAATCGACCCCGGTGGCAGATCCTGGCCGCTCTCGGGGTCGACGATGCGCACCGTCGTATTGCACACCGGCACACCGACCGACAGCGCGCCTGTGTCGTTGTCGACCGGGGCCTGCCCGCCGAGTGGGGTCGCGTGCGAAGGAGAGGTCGTCTCGGTCAGGCCGTAGATGTTATGGATATAGGTGCCGGTGGCGGCCTGGAAGCGCTCCACCATCGCCGGCGAAACGGGAGCGCCGCCGCTGTAGGCCTTGGCCAGGCTGCTGATGTCCCGCTTGCCGATGTCCGGGTGGTCGAGCAGCGAGATGTAGGCGGTGATCGCCGCCACCGTGAACGTACCCTTCCAACGCTCGATCTGCGCCAGCGCCTCTCCGGCGTCGAAGCGGTAGAAAAGAATCACAGGAATGCCGGCGACCATCGCCGCGGTGAAGTGGCCAATCAGGCCGGTGATGTGGAAGACCGGCGCCAGCCCGGCGATTACGTCGCCCTCGCCGAGGCGCATCCACGTCTGGTAGAGGTGCGAGTTGAACACGACGTTACCGTGGGTGTTGGTGGCGCCCTTGGATGGGCCGGTCGTGCCCGAGGTGTAGGTGAGGAAGGCGTTGTCGTCCGGGCCAAGCCGGGGGCGCTCAACCTTGCGGCCGCGGCAGCTGCCAACCAGCTCCATCATGTCAACGGCGCCGGGGCAGCCGACCCTGCTCACCCCTTTGAGCATCGCCGGCAGGTTGGCCTCGTCCAGGAAGTCCAGCTCGGATGTCGATATCGCCAGTTTGAAATCAAGACCCGTGATGGCCTCCTGGACGATGGGGTACAAAGACTCGAGGCAGACGATGAAGCGCGCCCCGGAATCTCCCAGGTGGTAGCGCAGCTCGCGCTCCTTGAGCATCGGGTTGAGCGGCACTACGGTGCCCCCGGCCTTCCAGGTGCCCACGACCGTGACGAGGGCTTGAGGCACGTTCTGTAGAAACATGCCAACGCGATCGCCCGGATTCATTCCACGGTCAATGAGACCCGCCGCGAAGCCCGTCGCCAGCTCGTCGACCTGTGCGTACGTCAGGGTGCGGTCGAAATAGTGCAGTGCTGGCGAATCGGGGACCCTCTGGACGGAACGCTCAAACATCTCCAGGGCGTTGCGCTCCGAGACTTCTATCTCGTGGGGTAGCCACGACGGGTATTGCTTGATCCAAGGTTTCATAGCGCCTCCTAGCTTAGGGCGAGCCACGGCGGGTTTCCACCGTGCCACTCGCTCAACGGGAGTTCACTGGAAAGTGTCTTCCGCGATTCTTCCGAGCGTACGGCCAGCCTATCCGCAACCCCTTGACCATCGGCATATGATCAACGCTGGACGCGAGCGATGATGCGCAGCTGCGCTCTTGAAGACGAGGTAGTGGAACCGAGAGGAGATTCGAATGGCAGGGAGCCTTTCCGGCAAGGTCGTCTTGATCACAGGCGCAGAGTCTGGCATTGGCCGCGCTATGGCCCACCGCTGCGCGGCTGAAGGGGCGAGCGTAACCATCGCGGCCTTCAACATGGATCTGGCGAACATCGTCCAGTCCGAGATCGAGGGCCAGGGCGGCAAGGCGCTGGCCGTCAACACGGACGTGCGTGATCCGGACCAGGTCAACAATGCACTTTCGCGCACCATCGACGCCTTTGGCCGGATCGACGGTGTGATCGCCAACG
>WHTO01000226.1 GCA_009377665.1 Dehalococcoidia bacterium | reverse complement strand
AACATGGAGAACCTGGACCCGATGGGGGTCCACACCGGCGACAGCATCGTTGTCGCCCCCAGTCAGACGCTGAACGACAAAGAGTATCAGATGCTGCGCACAGCATCGCTCAACATCATCAACGAGCTCGGCATCGAGGGCGGCTGTAACGTCCAGTTCGCGCTGGCACCGCACCCGACGGTGATCGACTGGCGCCAGAACGGCGTCGAGCGCCCTCCCTACTCAGTGATCGAGGTCAACCCCCGCGTCTCGCGGAGCTCGGCGCTCGCGTCCAAGGCTACGGGCTATCCGATCGCCCGCGTAGCGGCGAAGATCGCGGTCGGCAGGACGCTGGACCAGATCGCGAATAGCGTGACGGGGCGGACGACGGCGGCGTTCGAGCCGGCGCTGGACTACGTCGTCGTCAAGATCCCGCGCTGGCCCTTCGATAAGTTCTCCACCGGCGACCGCAGGCTGGGCACGCAGATGAAGGCGACCGGCGAGGTTATGGCGATTGACCGCACGTTCGAGGCGGCGCTGCAGAAGGCCGTGCGCTCGCTGGAGGTCGGCAGGGCATCGCTTTTCGCGAAGGCGAAGCACAGCCCCAACGACAGCGGGCTCGAGGCGAACGACGAGCGCATCTGGAACCTGGTCACCGAGCTGCGGGAAGGGGCGACGCCAGAGGACCTTGTGCAGCGCACGGGCATCGACCCCTGGTTTATCCATCGCCTGCTCAACATCGTCAACATGGAAAGGCGCCTGCTGGGTGAGGCGCTTGCGCCCGAGTTGCTGCGCGAGGCCAAACGCATGGGTTTCAGCGACGAGCAGATCGCTACGTTGTCGGGCGAGATGCTGCCAGAACAGGTCCGGTCGGCGCGTCAGTCGTGGGGGATCAGGCCGGTATACAAGATGGTCGACACCTGCGCGGGCGAGTTCGAGGCGCTGACGCCCTACTTCTACTCAACCTACGAGGACGAAAACGAAGCAGTGCCCTCGAACGGCCGAAAGGCCCTGGTAATCGGCTCGGGGCCGATCCGCATCGGCCAGGGGATCGAGTTCGACTATGCCTCGGTGCACGCAGCCTGGGCGTTGCGCGCCGCCGGATACGACGCGCTGATGGCCAACTCCAATCCCGAAACCGTGTCAACCGACTTTGACACCAGCGACCGTCTCTACTTTGAGCCGCTGGACGAGGAGTCTATCCGCGACATCCTGGAGAACGAGGCCGGTGAGGGCGCGGCCCCACCCTCGATCGTCCAGTTCGGCGGCCAGACCGCCATCAACCTGGCAGAGTCCCTGCAGTCGGCGTCGCTGCCGATCCTGGGGTCGAGCGCCGAGGCCATCGACCTGACGGAGGATCGAGCCCGCTTTGAGGACTTGATGCAGACGCTGGGCGTCCCCCAGCCGCCGGGCGGGGCGGTGAGGGGATTCGACGAGGCGATGCGCACGGCGGAGGTGATCGGTTACCCGGTACTCGTCCGCCCCAGCTACGTACTGGGCGGACAATCGATGGAGATCGCCCAGGACCTGACCAACCTGGCCATGTTTATGACACGCGCCGCTGAAGCGGGGCTCGATGGCCGTCCGATCCTGATAGACAAGTACCTTGAGGGCCGGGAGGTCGAGGTTGACGCCATCTGCGACGGCAAGGACGTGTTCATCCCGGGCATCATGGAGCACATCGAGCGGGCCGGTGTGCACTCCGGCGACTCGATGGCGGTTTACCCACCGGTCCACCTCACGCAGGCCGAGCGCGAAGCGATCGTGGACTACACGATCCGCATCGGCCGCGGGATGGAGGCCAGCGGCCTGATCAACATCCAGTACGTGATCATGCCCGAGGAAGGGGGAGGCTCGACCGTCTACGTGATCGAGGTCAACCCGCGCGCGAGCCGCACCGTCCCCTTCCTGTCGAAGGTCACCGGCGTGCCCATGGTGGGGATCGGCGTGCGCCTGATGCTCGGCCAGTCACTGCGGGAGCAGGGCTACGCCTCGGGGCTCTGGCCCGAGCGCGACCTGGTCGCCGTCAAGGCGCCCGTGTTCTCGATGTCGAAGCTCGCGGGGGTGGACTCGTACCTGGGGCCCGAAATGAAGTCGACTGGCGAAGTCATGGGCATCGATCACACCTTCGAGGCTGCCCTGGCGAAGGCGCTGATTGCCTCGGGCCTGATGCTGCCTCCCGACGGCGCGATCCTGCTTTCGATCGCTGAGCAGAACAAGAAGGAGGCGATGCCCATCGCCCGCCGCCTGCACGAGGCCGGCTATCGCCTGTACGCAACCGAGGGCACAGCGGCCGTGCTGCGCGCCGAGCGCCTGCCGGTCGAGCAGATCGCCAAGCGCCTGAGCGAGGGCCATCCGACGGTCGTGGACGTGATCCAGGACCGGATGGTCGACGGCGTCATCAACACGCCCGAAGGGCGCGTCGTCGAGACGCTGCGCGACGGGTTCCAGATCCGCCGGGCGGCGACTGAGGCGCGGATACCCTGCTTCACCTCGATAGACACGGCGCGGGCCGCCGTCGACGCCCTGGTCGCCGGGTCCACCACCTATACGGTCGCCCCCCTTCCCGAGTACCGCGAGAAGGAGCCCGCGGGGCGGCGGGATTGAACTTCACCCACGCGCGCGTCCTCTCGACCGAGGAGGTGTACGAGGACACCTACCTCCAGTGGTACTCCGCCGAGGAGATTGTGACGCCCGCGCGGGTCGGCCAGTTTGTCATGCTCCGCTGCCGCTCGGACGAGGAGATGGACCCGCTGCTGCCGCGCGCTATGAGCATCCACCGCACCCGCACAGTCGCCGGCGAGCTCCAGTGGTCGTTGCTGTTCTACGTCGTCGGCCGCGGCACGCGCTGGCTGGCAGCGCGCCGCTCCGGTGACCAGGTGTTTACGCACGGGCCGCTCGGGCGCGGCTTCGAGATCAGGGAGTCGTCGAGCAACCTTTTGCTGGTGGCCGGGGGCATCGGCATCGCGCCGCTGGCCTGGCTGGCGGAAGAGGGCGTGCGGCGCGGCAAGAACGTAACGCTCCTCCTCGGCGCGCGCAACGCCTCGCTCGTCTACCCGGCGGAGCTGCTGCCGCCCGAGGTCGAGATCGTGGTCAGCACCGACGATGGGTCGGCGGGTCGGCACGGCCTGGTGTCCGAGGCGTTCGCCGAATACTTGATGTGGTGCGACCAGGCTTTCGCCTGCGGGCCCAACCCGATGTTCCGCGCCCTGGCCGAGGTCCGGCGCCAGTCCGGGGTGCGCAAGCCGGCGCAGATCCTGATGGAAGAGCGCATGTGCTGCGGCACCGGCATCTGCTACAGCTGCGCCGTCTTCACGCGCAAGGGCGTTCGCCTGGTTTGCAAGGACGGCCCGATGTTCGAAATCCACGAGGTTTACTGACCGCCATACCCACGCGCAACGGTGCACAACGTTGTTGAAGGGATGGCTGCAAAGCACGCTCGGAGCGGGATATTCTGTTCTTACCTCAGGGACCTCGCAGTCGATGAGGCTTCGCGAACCCGGCACCGCGGCAGGCTCCGGCCCGCTGAGGTGGTGGAATCGAGAAGCACGATCGGCCCGCGGGAACCTGAGGTCTTTCTTCGCCCGCACCCATCGCCGCGCCCCTGCAACGACGTGTTGAAAATTCTGTTGAGCCTGCCTGCCGGGCGCTGACGCGGGGTCGGTACTATGCGGACTGCCTCAGGGTTTTCTGCTCGCAGTGGACCGGGGCTTCTTGGGACTGTCGCAACC
>WHTO01000225.1 GCA_009377665.1 Dehalococcoidia bacterium | reverse complement strand
AGCTGGTGGCCGCGGTGCGCGGCGCGGAAGACCTCGCCCTCGAAGATATGAGGTTCCTGCCCTCGCGTAGGCCGTGGTCCGCTTGGTGGCCGGCGCACGTCGAGGCCTTCGCATGTCTTCGCGCCGGCTCCTCCTATGCTCCATTCTTCATCGCCTGGGACCGCGCGGGCGCGCCCTTCTTCCACCGCAGACGGCGCGTCTCTGCCTGGTACGCCTTCCGGGACGGCGACCAGCCATGGGGTCGCGAAGGGCATGCCCTCGATCCTCGTCCTCTGTCCCAGCCAGGCCGAGAGCTCTGAATGGGAGCAGACGATCCTGGCCACGGCAGACCGCAGGAGGAGCCAGCCACTCCCAGCCTGCTGGCCGAGATCGACGCCGTGTTCTCCGCGGATCCTCTCGACGCAGTCTGGCGGCGCGCCGGCGGCGTCTTGGAGTCGCCGCTTGCCGAGCGACTGGCCTGGCGCTGGACGATGCCCGCCGAGACGGCCAGGCCACAATTGGTCCTCCCATTGCAGCTTCCAGAAGAACCTCTGTCAGCTCCGCCTGGCAGGAACGGCTCGATTGGTGGTTTACAGCGGCGCTCGGCGGCGCCGCAGACAATCGGGGCGACCGAGAAGCGGCTGCTCGAGTGGCTGGGCTTCCACCCTTTGTTGACTGCAGACGAACTGGGCGTGCTGGTTCGAGCGCGTGAGGAGCCTATCCGATCTCGCCTTGCCGGCCTCGTGGACAAGGGTTTCGTGGATCGTGTCGAGAAGCAGGCGGAGGGCGAGGCGTCGGTTGAGCCGCGCTTCTTCCTCACCGCTGAAGGACTCAAGCTCTTGGCCCTGCGAGACGGCGTCCCTCCGCGTCGATACGTCCGTCATGGCGCTGTAGCCGCGTCGGTCCCGGCGTGGCCGGGCGACGGCAGACTGCGGACACTCCTGCGCCAGTTTGACCACACGGTGGGCGTCAACCGGTTCGTTGTTCGGCTGGTCGACGACACGAGGCGGCATGGTTCACTGGTCGTCCGGTGGCTCAGCGCTAGCGAAGGTGCCCAGAGGTTCATCAATGGCGGAACCACGCACTGGCTGCGCCCCGACGCTGTCGTCGACATGCAATGGCAAGGCGAGCTACGGCGCCTCTATATCGAGTGGGACAGGGGCACGATGCGCTGGCCGAAGATGAAGGCGAAGTTGCGGGTATACGCGGCTTACTATGCGTCCCAAGTCAAGGGACCATCAGCGCCTTGGACGCTCATTGTCACGACCGCGCCAGCGAGGGAGACCGTCCTTTGGCAGGCATTGGACTTACCCTTCGCCGAGGCTCAAGCCCCTATCGGGCGCGTGCTGACCAGCGTTGCATCGCTTATTGACAGTTTCGGATCCCTTGGGAGCGTGTGGCGCAGTCGAGGGGCCGATGCACGCGTAAGCCTGGCAGGTTTTGTTCTTTTGGCTGAGATGAGGAATCAGAGTGACGGCCACTAGCTCGAAACACTTACGCCGCGCCAAGCAGCGGCTCTGATCGCAATGTAGTTGGCGTGATGAACGACGCGCAGGGTCGTCCCCAGGACCACAACGGTGAACCTCAGCCTACTGGCCGCGAACCGCACGGCATGCCCGAGCGCCTCTCTCAGGTACAGGCCCCTGATCGCACACCTGAGGTGGTGCTCGACGGGATGGCACGGATCCTGGCGCGCGTCGCGCGGCGGAAAGCGGAGAATGGACAAGAGCCTGTACAGCATGTATAGTGCTCCTCGGCATGACATCCTCGGAGCTGCGAGAGAACCGCAAGATCTACGGGCTCACTCAGGTCCAACTCGCCGAGCTGATGGCGGTGAGCCCCAACACCGTCGCGCGGTGGGAGCGAGGCGAGGTACCAATTCAGCAGGGCCTTTGTCGGCTTGCCTTCCGGGTGCTCGAACTGGAGCGTAACAAGAGGTCAGGGCAGTGAAGCGCTACGCGATCTATCGCCGAGTGTCGACTGACGAGCAGAGTAGGCCCGGTCACGTGTCGCTGGAGGCCCAAGCGGCCGAGTGCCGGCGCGCCGTGGTTGAACGCTCGGGGGTAGTTGTGGCGGAGTTCGAGGACGTCCAGAGCGGGCTACAGGCGAGCAGGCCAAACTACCGGCGTCTGAAGGAGGCCGTTGCCCGCGGCGAGATCGACGCCGTCATCGTGTACCGGTTCGACCGCTGGGGCCGCGAGCCTGGCGAGGCCCTGACGGCCTGCCGAGACTTGCAGATGCTCGGCGCGGACGTTGAGAGCGCGACTGAACCGCACAACGATCCCTTCCTTCGTGGCCTTTTCTTTCTCTTGGGCTACCGTGAGTCGCAGTCGATTTCGCAGCGCACGATATCCGGACTCATGACCAGGGCCCGCAAGGGCGAATGGAGCGGCCAACCCCCTCTCGGATATATCGTGCAGCGCGAGAACGGGCGAAGCGTGCTCGCCGTCGACCCCATGATGGCACCGCTAATCCGCCATCTGTTCGAGGAGGCTGCGGAGAGCCGATTAAGCCTCGCGCAGCTGGCGGACCGGGCGAAGGCTGCCGGTCTGCGGGGCCGCACGGGACACCCGGTTTCTCGGCAGGCGGTTGGACGCATGTTGAGGAATCCGACCTACGCTGGCTGTATCGTCTACGGCCGGACCAGGAATGGAAAGTTTACGCCGCGGGGACGGCGGCCCCGTGAGGAGTGGATTGTCAGTCAGGATGCTCATCCTGCAATCATCGACTCGGCGACGTTCGACAGGGTTCAGGCCGTCCTCAGCCGCCACCGCGCCGAGCAGGGCACTGTCCGCCGCACCCGCTTCCTTCTGACTTCGCTGGCCTATTGCGGTCGCTGTACGAACACTCCCGGGCCTAATGGCGTCGCCCGCGCCTGGCGCGTCTACGGCCATGGAACTAAGGGAGGCGGTCACTACGAGTGCAGCCGCCGAGGCTCGTACGGCGAATGCGACCTTCCGATCATCTCACGCGCGGGTCTTGACCAGGCAGTGAAACAAAGGATCGCTGCAGCGTTCGACTTCACGTCGGAAGTTCGCGAGCGAGCCGCAGACTTCATAGCCACGGAGATCTCCGAACGCCGGAGCGCTGCAGAGCAGCAGCGGCGTGACCTGGCGCGCTCTCTTGAGGAGCACAACAGGAAGCGCGTCCAGCTGGCCCGACGGCTGATGAGCAACCTCATCCCGGAGGATGTTTATCAGGCGCTCGAGCAAGAGGAGGCAGCGGCGATCACACTCATCGAGCGCACATTGGCCAGTCTTCCAGCGGACCCGCCTGCGGCGAACGTCGAGCCAGTGTTGGCAGCGCTCAGCATCGTTACTTGGAGGGACTTGGAGTTCGAGGACTGGCGCGACCTTGCTGTGCTGCTCATCGACCGCATAGTGATCTACGACCGCAGCGACTTCGAAATCGAGTTCCAGCCGGCCGCGGATGTGGTCCGGACAGCCCTGTCGAAACTGTCCGGCTTCGGCTCGCGCAAGTTAGGGTAGACGACGAATGGGATGAACCCGTACGGATTCGCCTTGGTCTCGATGGCGCGACCGTCCAGCCACAACGTGAAGTCTTCGTCCGTCCACACCTCGATGACCGTATGCTGCTTGCGCGCCGGGCTCGTCGAAGCGATGCTGCCGCCGCCGACCGATCGCTGCGAGGTGACAGCGCTGCCGTAGAGCAACGTTGCCTCCTCGTGCGAGAGGTAGTAGCGGCTCGCCACGCGCCACAACCGCGAGAGGTCGTCGCCCAGCCACCACACGAAGAGGCCCTGCACGTCCGGCGCCGTCACGC
>WHTO01000030.1 GCA_009377665.1 Dehalococcoidia bacterium | reverse complement strand
GATTTTGCGTTTTGAAACACTGGCCGAGCAATTCAATGCCTTGGCCGAACGGCTCGGCCTGCCGGGCGAGGTGATCCTGCGCCTCCCAGATGGCCCATCCGGCCACGAGGACGAGAGCGGCGCTGAACGCGACATCAAGTCTCGTCCGAGACAAGGGTGTCCTCCTTGATTCCGAAGCGCTTCGCGAGCAACTGTCTGACGACCGGCAAAAGAAGCATCAGGACGGCGCTGACCAGCACGATCACGACGATCGGCCGGGTGATGAAATCCACACCGTACAGTGAGTGCGAGATGAACAGATTCCTTTCGATCAGGGGGCCGAGCACCAAACCGAGCAGCAGCGGCGGTCGCGGCCAGTCCAGGTGCAGCATGGCAAGGCCCAGCAGGCCGAATACGAAGGTCGTGCCGATGTCGAAGACGGCGTTCCTCTCGGCGTATCCGCCCAGCAGCACCATCAGAAGGATGGCCGGGACGAGGTAGGCGACCGGCGCGTAGGCGATCTTCGCCACCTTGTCGATAAAGAGAAGGCACGCGCCCACCGTGATAATGTTGGCGACCACGATGATCCAGACGAGCGAGAAGGTGATCTCAAGGTTGTCGCCGCGCAACATCGCAGGACCCGGCTGCAAGCCCTGGATGATGAATGCGCCAAGCAGGATGGCGGTTGTGACGCTTCCTGGCACCCCGAATGCAACCGCCGGGATCAAAGAGCCGCCGAGGCCCGAGTTGTTGGCAGCACCGGGGCCAAGGACGCCCCTGACGTCACCCTTACCGAACTCGCTCTTGTCCTTCGCGCTCTGTTGAGCGTGGGCGTAAGCGACCCACTGAGCTATCGCCGCGCCCATGCCGGGGAGGACGCCGATGCCCATGCCAATCACGCTGCAACGGACCGTGACGCCCCAGTGGGCGAACGTATCCTTGACGCCCTGCCAGACCCCGCTTATTTTCTCCGTCGTCGTGTGCATGGTCGTCGCGCCACGCGCCCAGAGGTCGATGACCTCGGGTATGGCGTAAAGCCCGACGACGGCCGGGACGAGGCCCACGCCGTCCCAGAGCCTCAGCTCGCCAAAGGTGTAGCGCTGGGTGGCCGACTGAGGATCGAGGCCGACGGTGGCGATCATCAGTCCCAGCCCAGCAGCGATAACACCCTTAAAGAGGTTCCTACCGCTGAGCGCCGCCACGAACGTCAGGCCCAGCAGGGCGAGCGCGAAGAGCTCCGGCGTTTCGAAAGTGAGGACTAAGGGCCGGATGATTGGCACAGACGCCGCCAGGAGAAAGGCGCCGAGGATGGCGCCCACCAACGAGCTCATAAGAGCCGCCCCGAGCGCGCGCCCCGCCTGTCCTCTCCTGGCCATCGCTCTGCCGTCGATGACGGTGGCTGCCGACGTGCCCTCGCCGGGCACCCCGAAGAGCACGGACGTAATGTCGCCGGTGGTGGCCGTGACAGCCGCCATGCCCAGGAGGAAGGCGAATGCTTCGACCGGCTCCATTTCGAAGATGAACGGCAGCATCAGGGCCAGCGCCGTTGGTCCGCCCAGCCCCGGCAGGATGCCGACCAGGAAGCCGATCACGATGCCCAGCAGCATCAGCGCGAATGCCGGGAAGGTGAAGACCTGGGTCAGTCCCCCGACTAAAGCATCCATTTCGCGTCAGTCGCCCCCCGTCGGTTCCGGACCGGCCGAGCTTGCTGAGGCGGCTGTTCCCGCCAGGGACCGTGTTTCTTGTTCCTGTCCGAGTTCAGCGAAGGCCTTCTCTATGTCCTCGGATGAGAGGTGGGGTGATTCGCCGGCCGCCGACCGCTCTATCGCGCTCAGCTTGGCGCCGTCGATCAGCGCTTTGATGTCGGCCCCCGACGCTCCCTCGGTGCGCCTGGCGATTGTCTCGCACAAGTCCTCGAGCGCCAGGCCCGGGGAGAGCGGCACGCCCCCCAGTATGACCCACGCAATCTCGGCCCTGGCCTCGGTGTCGGGCGGCGGTACGAAGATGTGAATGCCGAGCCGTCCGGGCCGGAGTATGGATTCATCGATGGTCTCGCGCCGGTTAGTTGCCGCGATGACCATAACGTCGTCCAGGGCCTCCACACCATCCAACTCGGCGAGCAGCTGGCTGACGACGCGCTCGGTCGTCCTCGATCCCTCATCACCGCCACGCTCGGCGGCAATGGCATCGAGTTGGTCGAAGAAGACGATGGCCGGTGAGAGCTGGCGGGCGACCCTGAAGACGCGCCGGATCATCTCCTCCGACTCGCCAAGCCACTTCGTGAAGATCTCGGGTCCCGTAACGGCGATGAAGTTAACGCCGGATTCGTGGGCCACGGCCCTGGCCAGCAGCGTCTTGCCGCAGCCGGGTGGGCCATAAAGCAGGACCCCGGAAGCTGTCTCGAGGTTCAGCGCCTTGAACTGCTCACGCCGCACGAGCGGAAGCTCGACGAGGTCGCGCAGCCGCTTCTTGACCGAGGTCAGGCCGCCGATGTCAGCCCAGCTAACGTCCGGGACGGTTACGAGCACCTCACGGATGGCCGAGGGCTGGATCTTGGTCAGCGCCACCTCGAAATCGACGGAGTCTACCTCCAGGTTCTCGGGGGCGACGGCGAGGCCCTTCCAGAATCGGCCGCTGTTGCGCCGCAGAGTGTTGAGACCGGCCTCGCGGCAGACCTCCATCAGATCGGCTCCCACGAACCCGGGAGTACGCCGTGCCACCTCGCCGAGGAACCCGTGTGCGTCGTTGGACAGCGGCATCTCGCGGCTGTGAATGTCCAGGATCTCGCGCCGTCCCTCGACGTCGGGGGGACCCACGTACAGTTCCCGGTCGAAGCGGCCAGGCCTTCTCAGGGCTGTGTCTATGGCTTCGATACGGTTCGTGGTTCCAAGGACAATCACTCCGTCAACGCGATTCATGCCATCCAGCAGTGAGAGCAGCTGGGTGACCATCCGTGTATCCGAGTGGGCGCCGCTCTCGCCGCGGCGTGGGGCGATCGAGTCAAGCTCGTCGACGAGGACAAGCGAGGGAGCATGGTGGGTCGCCTCGTTGAAGATGCGTCGCAGGTTGCTCTCGGTCTCGCCGTACATGGTGCCGACGACTTCGGGGCCGTTGATGTAATAGAAACGGGCGTTGACCTCGTTCGCCAGCGCCCGCGCAATGTGGGTTTTCCCCGACCCCGGAGGGCCGTGGAGGATGATTCCTCGAGGGGGAGTGATCCCCAGCTGGCGGTATATCTCCGGCATCTGGAGCGGCACGTGGACAAGCTCGCGGATGGCATCGAGCTGGCGGGTCATGCCCCCGACGTCGGCGAACGTGACCTCCGCCATCGCGTCGGTGCTCAGTTCCTGGTTGTATTCCAGCTGGATAGCCGTATCTTCCGTTACGATCCCGGGCCCATCCTTGAGATCGACGACCTTGTAGGTGGTGCCGGCTACGGTTTCCTCCGCGTGAGCGAACTTGGCGTAGACCACGGCGCCGAGAGCCACCGGCGTACGGTTGTCGGCGAGGGCGTGCCTGAGGTGGTGGTCGAGGTTGTGCGCATTGAAGACGTCGATCGCAGGCAGGAGCGAGACCTTGTCCACCGGTTTCTCATCGATGGTGGCGATGGTTACTTCCTCGTCCAGCCGGACCTTCATCGACTGCCGGAGGAACCGATCGAGGTGGATGTAGCCCGCTTCCCGGTCGTCCGCTACCGGCTCCGCAACCCTGGCCACGGTCGAGCGTCCATCCTCGGTCTGCACCATCACGAGCCGCCCCGGCTTCAGGCCGAGCAATTCCAGGTCCGAGGGATGCAAGTAGCACAGACGCTGGCTGCTGGCGGCGTATTCGACCGATGAGCGCCCCACGCGGAGCGCGACCGCAGGGGCGCCTGCACTCACGAGGAGCTTTTCTCCTGGAGCGCGACGTACTCGGGGGCGGATTCCAGTTCTTCGAATCCGCAGCCCTTGTCAACGCCCAGGACATCGATCAGGTTGGGCTCGCAGCCGATCATTACGACTGGTTCGTTGGCGTCGGCGTTGAAGTGCTGATAGACGATTCCTTCTTCGCGGATAGGGAGATTGACGAAGTCGCCCGCCTTCCAGGGGTGCTTAACGCCGTCAAGCAGTGTGTAGCCCTCGCCCTTGAGGATGTAGAAGAGGATGCTGCCGCCGCATTGCTGACGTCCACTGCGGGAGCCACCCGGGATCTCCTGCTTGTAGAAGAGCATGGTGCGCAGGGCGATGTTTTTCAGCAATGGGTGGAGGTACCACTGCATCTTGCCGTGCTGGTTGATCTCCCAGGGAAGGTCTTTTCCCTTGATCAGCCAGATTGCGCTCTCACGCTCCGCACGTTGCTCGTCGCGGATGCGTAGCAACTCGCCGAATAGCGTGTTCCCATTGGCGGGTTCGTGGGTGGCTTGATTTGTTGACATCGCCAGTTCCTCTCTTGTTGCCAGGGTTGTTGTTGGATCGTCCTGCGACTTCCACGTCAACCTGGTGTCGGTTGAGTCGGTACTCCGTCTCGCCTCCTCGGCGCGGCATCAGGAGTGGGTTGCGTAGTCCGGCGACACGGCCTTCTGTTCGACCCACTTGCCGAGCTCATCCATGTACGGGCTGTATATGAAGGCCATCCAGACGGCGTTCTCGCCGGGGTGCTTGTTGTAGTGCTGATGCACCACGCCTTCTCGCTTGAGCGGGAGAAGGATGAGGTCTCCAGCTTCCCACTCCACCTCCTCACCGTCGACGGTTGTGTAGCCCTCTCCTTCGACGATGTAGATGGCAAGTCCGCCCTGGTGGCGATGCGCGCCGGAGTGGGTGCGGATGTCGTGAAGGAAGGCGTTCCAATCCCTCAGGACCGTGTTGGTGTGGTCGGTTTCGCGGTTGATGAAGAACTTCAGCCGACCCTGCCGCGACTGTTCCCACTCGACGTCGTCGGCGCGCAGAACCACCTGTCGTTGGAAGCTGCGGTCGCGAAGGTCGTACAGGTACTTAAGGGTCGCCTCGTATACGTCGAAAGCGTCCGGCTCTGGCTCGCGGACGCGGGTGCGAACGGATTCAGCCATTTCTCCCCTTTCCTCCTCGCTTCATAGCGCGCTTCTAATGCGTACATGGCCGCAGCAGCGACTGGTTGCGGGCGTGCGCATCAATCGAGTATCAGCGAAGAGCCTGCTAAATGTTAAGCGCTGGTTTCGCTTGGGAGCGAGGCGTTTACCCGAGACGGACATTAGCGAGTCATTTGGTCGGGGGGTGAGCAGCGTGTGTTCGGATACATAACACCCCCGCGGCCGCGAAGGCGCTTAGCGTTGACCCTGATCATGACCTGTGATATTCATGACTGCTGAGCCGGTATGTTCCGGAAAAGGGGGAGGTTAGATGAGCTTAACCCGGGCTTTAACCAATAGTTGGCGGTACAGTCTGATCGCATTCAGCATGATCGCTGTCCTCGCGCTGGCGTCAGCCGCTTGCGGCGACGATGACGACGACGATGACGCAGAAAGCGAGGCGACTGAAGAAGAGACCGAAGAGGCGGAAGAGACCGCGGTAGCCGAGGAGCCCACCGAAGAGGCCACCGAGGAAGGCACAGCCGCTGAGGCCACAGCCGACGAGGAGGCGCCAGCCGACTTCGACGAGGAAGCCGTTGCCGATTTCTACTCCGGCCAGACCGTGACCATGATCGTCGGAGTCAGCGCGGGCGGAGGCTTCGATACCCAGGCCAGGCTGATCGCCGAACACCTGGGCCAGTACATCCCCGGTAACCCGACGGTGATTGTTGAGAACATGCCGGGCGCCGGCAGTCTCGTCGCCTGGAACCACGTCTACAACGCGGCTCCCCAGGATGGAACCGTGATCAGCTACTCTATCGGCGCCCAGATACTGCAGCAGATCTTGGGCAACCCCGCCGCTGAATTCGACGCGGCCGAGTTCCAGTACCTGGGCGCGATCACCCAGGACGAATTCCTTTTGCCGGTGACCTCGGGAAGTGGCCTGACGAGCTTCGAGCAAGTGCTCCCACCTGATTCCGAGGAGCTCATCATGGGTGGCACCGCTGCCGGATCGAGCGACACCGACATTCCGAACATTCTGCGTGAGGTACTCGGCGCCAATGTCAACGTCGTTACCGGCTACGACGGCACGTCCAACGTTGTCCTGGCCATGGAGAGCGGCGAGCTGGACGGCGTGATTGTCGGCTTGAGCTCGGCCCAATCGGCGTTCGGCGAGCAGTTCGAGAACGACTGGAACATCCTCGTCACGCTGACCGCGGAGCAGATGGAAGAGCTGCCGGATGTGCCGCCGATCCTCGACTTCGTCGACGACGAAGAGTCAGAACAGATCGTCAGGCTGGGCGCGATCGATCCGGGGCAGTACATCAGGCCCCTGACCGCTGGGCCCGAGGTTCCTGAGGACCGTGTGCTCGCGCTCGCTCGGGCTATAGAGCTGCTTCTCGAGGACGAGGAGTTCCTCGCCGCGGCCACAGAGCAAGGAACGGTTATTAACCCGCTGACGGCGCAGGAGTTAACCGACATAATCGCGGCAGCCATCGGTATGCCCGAGGGCGTGAAGGCCCGGCTCCAGGAGCTGCTTCTGGTCTCGTAAAGCAGCCAACTCGCCGCAGGTCGGTGTGATCAGCGACGATCTTGGGATTTCAAATAGGGCCGGTTCCTGGATGGGAGCCGGCCCTATTGACGTTATCGGAGTCAGGTGCCAATTTTGAATGAGGTCGGCGAACGCTCCCCACTCGCCCCGGCGCAGTATCCGCCAGCGCTTTGGCCCGCGGACGCCGAAACCAGCTCCCCAGTTAGGCAGCAATTAAAGGAGGCCTTGACTTGAGGTTACTCAGGAGATTGGGTGGTGGCTGGCGTTCGGCGTTTTCCGCGTTGGCGCTCGTCCTGGCACTGGCCGTGGTGGCGTCGAGTTGCGGTGACGACGACGACGATGCCGCCATCGAAGAGGAAACAGCTACCGAGGAAGAAGCAGAGGGCACCGTAGAGGCAACAGAGGCGGAGGAGCCCGACGGGGCAGAGGAGAGCATTCCCACGGCGGAAGGCACCAGCGAGGACGGCGCGGAAAGCGCCGATTTCGATGAGGAAGCCGTGGCAGAGTTCTACAGCGGCAAGACGGTGACGATGCTGGTCGGCTTTAGCGCTGGCGGCGGGTTCGACACGCAGGCCCGGCTGATGGCTGAATACCTGGGCCAGTACATACCCGGAAACCCGACGGTCATCGTGGAGAACATGCCCGGGGCGGCCAGCCTGGTGGCGTGGAACCATATGTACAACACCGGTCCCAAGGACGGCACCTTGATCGGCTACTCGGAGGGCGGTCAGCTCGTCCAACAGCTGCTGGGTAACCCCTCTGTGGAATTCGACGCCGAGCAAATCCAGTACCTGGGAGCCGTTGTCCAGGATCAGTTCCTGCTGGCTGCTACCAGGGCCAGTGGGCACGAGAGTTTCGAAGAGATACTTCCGCCCCAGTCGGAAGAGCTAGTCGTGGGCGGCATCGCCGCTGGTTCCGGCAGCGTCGACGCGCCTGTCATCATCCAGGATGTCCTCGACGCCAATATCAATCTTGTGACCGGCTACGACGGCCTTGCAAACATCGCGCTGGCCATGGAAAGCGGCGAGGTGGAGGCCTTCATCGTCGGCCTCAGCTCAGCACGCGCCGCGTACGGCGAGCAGTTCGAGAACGACTGGAACACGCTGGTGTCGTTCACCGAGGAACAGGTCGCCGACCTTCCGGACGTCCCAACAATCCTTGAGTTCACCGAGGACCAGTTTGGAGAGCAGGTCATCACCCTTGGTATCATCCGTCCGGCTCAGTTCGTGCGTCCGATGGTGGTGGCTCCGGAGGTTCCGGAGGATCGGGTCCTTGCGCTTCGCGCGGCTATCGAACAACTGCTGGAGGACGAGGACTTTCTGGCGGCGGCGGAGGCATCAGGCACTGACCTCGATCCCCTGACCGGTTCCGAGCTCCAGTCGCTGATTGAGGACTACTTCGGGATGCCGGAGGATGTCCAGGCCCGCCTCCAGGAGCTGATTGTCTCCAACTGATCGACGCGATTGTGAGGTCTCGGGCAGCTGGGGGAGTGCCGTTTAAGGCACTCCCCCTTCGCATTCAGGCTCCAGGCTTGAAGTCCTGGGCGACCGCCTTCTGCTCGACCCACTTGCCGAGCTCGTCCATGTAGGGACTGTAGATGAAAGCTATCCAGACGGCCGTCTCGCCCGGTCTGTCGTTGTGGTGCTGGTGCAGCACTCCACCGGGCTTGATAGGAAGCAGAAGCAGGTCGCCCGCCTCCCAGTCGATCCGCTCGCCATCGACACTGGTCCAACCCTTGCCCTCGATGACATAGATTGCGAGCCCGCCCTGGTGTCGGTGGGCGCCCGAATGGTTGCGGATGTCGTGGAGAAAGGCGTTCCAGTCGCGCAGGGCGCTGTTGGTGTGGTCCGTCTCTCGCATCACGAAGAACTTCTGGCGGCCCTGGCGATCTTGCTCCCAGGGCACCTCCTCGTCCCTCAGCACCACCTGCCTGCTGAAGCTGCGTTCACGCAGGTCGAGAAGGTACTTGAGGCCTTTCTCATAAACGTTAGAGGCGTCCGGGTCCGGTTCTCGCGTTCGTGTGCGTACGGCTTCAGCCATCGGCTCTTACCCCCCTGAAAGCACTAAGTCACTTGCCGGGCGCAGAATGCGGCTCTTCTGGCGTCTGCCAGGCCGGCACGTGCCCTGAACGGTCGCGCGTCCTGATGCTAACACTCAGCTAGCCTCGTTTCTCGCCGGTCGCTGGCTGGCCGGCTGTCGCCTTGCGTGCCGTCGGCGTGGGTCGTTAGGGCGGTGCCGTCCACGCTTCCAAACCTTCATCCGCACCGAGAGCGAGGCAGGGCAAGGTTGATTGACGTCAAGGATGCAGGCTGACAGCGTGATAGGGAGGTGCGGTCAAGGCGTTTGCTTCCCTGCTTGGATCCGGTGTTTCCCAACAGTGGTCTGCGGTGGCCTTTGGCTGTGTCGACGAGGTAAGGGAGGGGGTTCCGCGAAGTTCGAACGCTGGCATCTTGGCCTTGTGGCCTTGTCGCTGTTCGCCGTCCTCGCGCTTGTCGCCGCGGGTTGCGGCGACGATGACGACGACCAGGCCCATACGGAAGAGGCCACCGAGGCTACCGAGGAAGAGACCGCTGCTGAAGAAGCCGCCACGGAGGATGAACCGACAGAAGCGGAAACGACGCCGGAGGGGACTGAAGCAGAGGACGAGGCAGCGGCCGGCGATGCCGAATTCGATGAGCAGGCCGTCGCTGATTTCTACAGCGGACAGACGGTCACCATGCTCGTTGGACTGAGCGCGGGCGGTGGTTTTGACACCCAGGCGAGGCTGATCGCCGAGCATCTGGGCCAATACATCCCCGGTAACCCCACGGTCATCGTGGAGAACATGCCCGGCGCCGGGAGCCTCGTCGCGTGGAACCACATGGCCAACGCCGCTCCGTCCGATGGCACCGTCATCGGCTATTCCGTTGGCAGTCAGATTCTTCAGCAGATGCTGGGAAACCCGGCCGTGGAGTTCGACGCGGCCGAGCTGCAGTACCTGGGAGCGATTGTCCAGGATCAGTACATTCTTCCGGCCACGAGTGCGAGCGGCATCACCAGCTTCGATCAGATACTTCCGCCCGATGGGGAGCAGCTTGTGATGGGTGGTGACGCTCTCGGCTCCGCTTCGGTCGATGCGCCGCTGATCATCCAGGATGTGCTCGATGCCAACATCAACCTGGTCGATGGTTACGGCGGCCTTGCCGACGTCGCTTTGGCGATGGAGAGTGGGGAAGTCGGCGGCTTCGTAGTCGGATTAAGCTCCGCCCGGTCTGCGTACGCTGAGCAGTTTGAGAACGACTGGACAACCATCCTCACCTTCACTGAGGAGAGGGTGGAAGACCTTCCAGACGTCCCGACCGTTTTGGAGATCGCACCCGACGACTTTGCGGAGCAGGTGATCACCGCCGCCATCATCCGCCCCGCGCAGTTTGTTCGTCCCCTCGTGTTTGCCGCTGACGTTCCGGAGGACCGGGCGAACGCGCTTTCGTGGGCGCTCGATCAGCTCGTACAGGACGAAGAGTTCCTGGCGGCCGTCGAGGAGACTGGTACTGAGCTCGACCCGCTGACCGGCGAAGAGCTCACGGCTCTCATTGACGACTTCTTCGAGATGCCGGAGGACGTAAGGCTGCGATTGCAGGAGCTGCTCTCTCCCTGAGCGGCGCGTCCACAAGAAGAAGGGGGTGCCGTCACGGACGGCACCCCCTTTGTTTATTCCGTCCCGATTCCAAGGAGCGGACTGGCGGGACCTAGAACGTCTTGAGGTCGAGGAAGTCCGGTATCTCCGTACCGAGCGACTGGCGCCTGGCCTCTTCGTAGATGGCCATTCCAGCCATTACATCCTGGACTGCCGTGCCGACGGACTTGAATAGCGTGATCTCAGCGGCTGCCGTGCGGCCGGTCGCGGCTCCAGTGACCAGGTCCTTCAACTCGACGACCCGGCCAGCGTCGAACTTACCGTCCTCGACGGCCGTGATGACGTCGCCAGATTCCTCGTGGATCTGGGCCACCGAATCAGTGGCGATGCGCTGGGCCCTGTCAAACGTGTCGGGGTCAATCTCGCGCAGCCGCGGCATCGTGGAGCCGATCGAATTGACGTGCATCCCCTCTCGCATCCACGCACCACGGTAGGCTATCGGGTCGGCCTTGCCGCTGGTGTTCGTGGCGACGACGATGATGTCCGCCTCGGCGGTGCATTGCTCCGCGGTCTCGGCGGTCACCGCTTCAATACCCAACTCGGACTTGATCCAGTCGGCAAACGCCTGGCGCTTGGCCGGGTTCGGGCTGAAGACGGTAACCTTATCGAGCTTGCGCACGACCGCGACGGCCTGCAGATTGGTCCTCGCTTCGAGGCCCGATCCGATGACGGCCGCTGTCTTTGCGTCCTGCCGAGCCATGTACTTCGTCGCCACGCCTGTCGTGGCGCCGGTGCGCGCGGCGGTCAGATAGCTAGCGTCCATCATGGAGAGCAGGCTACCCTCGGCGGCATCGTAGATAGCGATCATGTAACGTACGCCGTTGGTGATGGAGCCGTGAAACTCCTTGTAACCCATGACGCCGGACTCATTCATGATCGCCGGCATCACGCGGAAGAATCCGCTGTCGGTCGCCATGTTGAGGCGGGGAGGCATGACGACGCGGCCCGCGGCTTCTTCCCGCAGCCCTTTCTCAACAGCCTCGATCATGCTCGTCATGTCAGTCGCGCGGGTAACATCGTTTAGGTCAAGAACAAGGGCCAAGGCCGCGGTGCCTCCTAATTCGTATTCGTGTGCGCCGGGTTTGCCGGTCAGGCCGGGTTTCGGCCGACGTAGAACTCACTGTCCGGGTCAGGCGTGATCTCCAGGCCCGAGGCGATCAGGCCCTGGCGCAGGGCCTTCATCTGCGAGTCGACCAGGCGCATCGTGGGGGCGCGCAGGGGCCCTCCGTTGAACCCGTTCAGCCAGCCCTCGTATTTCCAGAGCATGCGGTGGACGAAGTTCGTGCCCTTCATGAGAGCGTTGGAGCTAATGTGCGCGACCCGCGCCGGGTGGATCTGCCAGTACAGCGCCATCGCCTGGTCGATGTTGCCCTCGCGGACCAGGTTGAACATCCGCGGCACCATCGGGCCATAGTATTCGCTGTCGCTCGTGCCCATGAACTGCATGTTGACGAGCATCGCAAGCGGGATGGCGTCGTCCTCGATTGGGAACGTCACCACGACCTTGTCCGAGAGCTTCCTCCACGTCTCCGCGAACCCGGCGATGGTCGGCATACCGCCCTCGGCCTTGACCGCGACGATGTTCGGGATTTCCTCGACCATTCGGTCGATCATCGCCGGTGGGATACCGGCCGGGTGCAGCCGCTCGAATCCCCAGAGAGGGACGGGGAAGATGATGACTCCCAGGTCCGTCTGCTCACAGAAAGCCCTGGTGTACTCGAATACGTCCTCAGCGCTTTCCGGGTAGAAATTGGCCGGGTAGGAGAGCAGGACGAGGTCGGCGCCGGCCCTCTCCGACGCCTTCACAGCCTCGATGTTCTCCTCGAGCGTGTTAAAGCTGGCGTGGTGGATGAGGCGGAGATTCCCCCTGCCTTCGTCGACGGCCCATTGCGCGAACTGTCCGTATTCAGGGACGGTGGTGGCCGTCTCCGAGACGAGCAGCGCGCCCCAGAAGCCGAACTCGATTTCCTTGCGGACATCGTGCCTGATGGCTCGCTCGTTGAGCGCCTTCAGGTCCTGCGTGAAGGTCGGGATGATGACGTTGGCAACCCCGTGCATCTGGGACTTCGCCCAATCTCGAGCTTCACTCTTCTTGTATTCAGCCATCCTGGGACTCCTCTCTCCGCTTCCATATTATTGTCGGGCCGCTCACCCGCTTGAACGGCTGCCTCGCAGCGCATTGCCCGCTTCCTGGCGTGATGATACGGGCGAATTCCTCGCCTTGTTCGTCGAAAAGACGGGCCGCTTCGAAGAGTATGCGAAAGCGCTGATGAATCGGCATCCGCTTCGTTGTCGGCTCCAGGGCGTGCCCAGCGGCTTCGGCGGCGGTTGAGGTATGCCTCGTCTGCAAGCGACACGCTGCCGGCGAACTTGCCCGCGCAGGGATCTTCGGCCTCGAGCCATCTACCGCCACCGGCGACCCTGCGCACTTCGATCCCAATTGAGCTTTCAACCGGCGCTGCTACCACCGTCACTCCCCGTCAAGACTCCCTTTGTCGCTGCCGCTCGCCGGGAGCTAGGCCGCGTATAAGCGTACGCCTAACAACCACCATGGCGTCGCGATCATACAGCCAGTAAATGGCGAGTGGGAAGATCGGCGACGGCGCCGTTACTACCCACGAATGATATCAAGAAGCCGTCGCCAACGAGAACATCGAGCGGATGAAGGCGTCCCCCGGCAGCTCGCATTCCCAGTGCTGGGTTGGGTCCGCGATTGCGCCGAAGCGGCTGTCGAGCATAATCGGTAGCTTGAGAGCAACCTTGCAAGGAATTGGTGTGATGTCTGAACAGACGATGACGGTAGGAACACTCGGCGGTCCCGCCACCTTCGCCGGCCAGGCGACGGCGGTGATGTTGGAGCAGTATTCGCAGCTTGGCGAAGTCAGCTACTTCCCTTCGATAGAGGCGGTCCTGGAGGCCCTCGCGGGTGGAAACGTCGAGGCGATCATTCTCAGCGAGCAGACGACGCGAACAGGGTTCGGGGAAATCGACGAGCTCCTGGTCCCCCCCAACTCAAAGATCCACGTCGTCGCGGAGTCGGTTGTGCCTTACGGCTGTTCGCTCCTGGTAAAACCTGGGACCCGGATGTCGGACATCCGAGGCGTGCTGGGTCACGGTTCCATACGGCAGTGCCGGCGGTTCCTAGACGAAAACCTGCCCGGGGTGGACAGCGCCATCCATAGCAAGAACTCGGTCGAGGCGGCCAGGGAGGTAGCGACGGGCGACGGCTCGTTGGCGGTTGTCGGCACCCGCAAGAACGCCGAGATGGCAGACCTGGAGATCCTGGCGACAGACATCGACGACGGAGCCGCTGCCGCCTGGTGGGCGATGTCGCTCGCCCCTCATTTCAGCCAAACGCCCAGCCGGCTTGTAGTGGGTGGCCGGCTTGGTGGCGATGGAAGCGTCGGCCGGCTGATCTGCGACCTGAACGAATCGGGATACACGCTTCGCACACTGTTCAGCCAGCCCACGGGCGTCGAGATCTTCGAGCACGATTACCTGCTTATGCTCGGCGGCAGCGGACGCCTGGCGGACGTCAAACGTGTCCTTCAGGGTCACAAGAACGCCCGGCTGGTCGGGGCCTTCGAAGGCTCGTCCTGAGAGGAGATAAGCCGGTCGGCCAGCAACGAGGCGTTGTTCCTGTCAGTCGCGATCCTTAAGGGCGCGGACATGGGAAACCAGTACCAAGGGCGGGATCGTCGCTTGCAGGTGGAATCGTTGATCGCTATCGTTGCCGCTGCTAAGCTCCGCAATCACAGCCATGGGCGTTACAAGTTCGTTTCTATCGGTTCGCGATGTCTCCCTGTCCTTCGGCGGAATCCACGCCTTGAAGGGCGTAAGCTTCGACATTGCCCCCGGCCAGATCTGCGGTCTTATCGGTCCGAACGGCGCCGGCAAAACAACTCTCTTCAACTGCATTTCTCGTATCTATAGGCCCGATAGTGGATCCATTGTCTTTGACGATGTTGAACTGCTTAGCCGCGCCCCGCACCAGATCATCACCCAGGGAATATCCAGAACCTTCCAGAACGTTGCCCTGTTCACCAGCATGACCGTTCTCGAAAACGTGATGCTGGGCGGCCATTCGCGGGCGGAGACCAACCCGGTGCTCTCCATGGTTGCTTGGCCGGGGGTACGTCGCGACGAGAGCGGGCTCCGGCGTGACGCGATGGAGCTGCTGTCCTACCTCGACCTGATGCCCGTCAGGGATCGGCTGGCCGCCGAGCTTCCCTACCCGACACAGAAGCGCGTCGAACTGGCGAGAGCGCTGATGTCGAGCCCCAAGCTCCTTCTGCTTGACGAACCGGCCGGCGGTCTCAGTCACGAAGAAGTCGAGTCGCTGCGTGACCTTATCCGACGCATTCGTGAGGAGCGTGACCTGACCATTCTTCTCGTCGAGCACCACATGGAGCTTGTGATGAGCATTTCCGACAACGTGTGTGTGCTCAACTTCGGCGAGAAAATCGCCGACGGGCCGCCCGCCGATGTCCGCAAATCGCCTGGGGTCATCAAGGCCTACCTCGGCGAAGAGGCACCATCCGAGGCGCAGGCGGGAGCTACTCATTGAGCAGCATCCCGATCGCCCTCAGGCTTACCGACGTCCATGCCGGGTACGGCCCCATCCGCGCCCTTCACGGCGTCAGCTTCGAGGTTCGGGAGGGCGGGATCGTGGTCCTCCTCGGCGCCAACGGCGCGGGGAAGTCGACGACCCTTCGCGTCATCTCCGGCTTGCTCGCCCCTACCGAGGGCACGGTTGAGTACCTGGGCGAGGACGTCAAGGGGCGGGAGGCCGGCTGGCTCGTTCGCCGTGGACTCATCCACGTCCCCGAGGGTCGCCGCATATTCGCCGACTTCACGGTTGAGGAAAACCTCAAGATCGGTGGTTACACCGCGAAGAGAGCTGCCTTCGGCGGAGCGATGGAAGAGGTCTTCGAATACTTCCCGCTGCTGCGCGAACGGAGGAAGCAGGCGGCGGGGACCCTGTCGGGCGGAGAGCAGCAAATGCTCGCGATCGGGCGAGGGCTGATGGCGGACCCCAAGGTCCTCCTCCTGGATGAGCCCTCGCTCGGACTGGCGCCGCTCATCGTCTCTGACATCTATCGCATCATCGGCGCCATCAATAAGGAGAGGCGCGTAACGGTGCTCATTGTCGAACAGAACGCGGCCGTCGCGCTGAACGTCGCCGACTTCGCCTATGTCCTGGAGACCGGCCGCGTCGCGGTCCAGGGCCGGCCCGAGAACATCCGCGGCAACGAAGACATTCGCCGCAGCTATCTGGGTTATTAGGAGAGACAGCGCGAGTGGACGAATTCGCCCAGCACACCGTTTCGGGAGTAATGACCGGCTCCCTCTATGCCCTGATGGCGCTGGCCCTCGTCATCATTTTCAGGGCGACGCATGTGATCAACTTCGCCCAGGGAGAGATGGGGACCTTCACGGCTTTCATGGCCTGGTCGATGATGCTCCGCCTCCCCTATGTTGTCGGTTTCGGATTCGCCGTGCTGATCGGTTTCGTGGTGGGAGCCCTCACCGAGCGGCTTCTGATCAGGCCGCTTTCGCGCCGTGTTGAGCTGAGCGCGATTATCATGACCGTCGGCCTCTTTCTGCTCTTTAACTCGGTTACGCTCAGCATCTATGGTGGCGACCCGCACACCTTCAAGGACCCGTTCAGTGGACCACCGCTGGACATCCTCGGGGTCACGGTTGGGCGGTACAACCTCTACGTGTTCGTCTTTACGCTGATCCTCGCCACCGGCCTTTTTGCGCTGTTCCAGTTCACGAAGCTGGGCCTCGCCATGAGGGCAACCGCGGCAGACAGGACCACGGCCGAGCTCATGGGCGTGCCTACCGGGCTCATGCTGATGCTGGGTTGGGGCCTCGCCGGCGCCATGGGTGGAGTGGCGGCGATGCTGATCGCCCCGATCGTCGTTCTTACTCCCAACATGATGTTCTTCGTGCTTGTCTTCGGGATCACCGCGGCGGTGTTGGGAGGGCTCAACAGCTTCGGTGGGGCGTTGGTCGGAGGGTTCTTCGTCGGCGTTGTCCAGAACTGGGTTGGCGTCTACCTGAACGACATATTCGACATCATTCAACTGCCCCTGAACGTTGAAGCCCCCAACCAGTACCGCGACGTGGTGGGGGTTGCCCTGATCATCCTCGTGTTGCTCATACGGCCTCACGGCTTGTTCGGGAAGGAAGAGGCGCAAAGGGTATGAACGGCCAGGCGAAACCGTCCCCGCTACCTACGCCTTTTGAGCTTCTCGCCGCCCTTGCCGTGGGTGGCCTCTTCTGGTTCATCTCGGGCTCGATCGGTAGCCTGGTCGTCGGCCTTGCCGTGGTGCTGGCTGGCCTCGTCCTGGCAAGGACACTGGGCTCGCGGTCTCCCGTCGCTGGGAAGCTTATCCTCGTGGCGGCGCTCGTAGCGCTGTTGATCCTCGCTCCCTTCCTCGCCGATAGCGATTTCCGCACGAACCAGCTGGGCCTCGCCCTTGCCACAGCGCTGGCGCTGCTCGGTCTCAACCTGGTCACCGGCTACACCGGGCAGGTTTCCCTCGCCCACGCCGCCTTCGTCGGGCTCGGAGCGTTCACGGTCGCCATCAGCGTCGACCAGTGGCAGTTGAGCCTGGGACTGGCGATGCTGCTCGGCGTCGGCGTTTCGGCGCTGGCCGGGCTCCTCATCGGGATCCCGGCCCTGCGGCTGAGGGGTCACTACCTCGCGATCGCGACGCTGGCCATAGGCGTGGCGTTCGTGCCGATCGGCAAGGTCAGCGAAATCGAGGACTACACCGGCGGGTTCGCCGGCTTGAGCCTGTCCCAATACGCCTTCGCTCCGCCGTTCGAAGCCGATTGGCTGACGCTTGATCGCTGGCATTATTTCCTCGTCGCAGCGGCCCTCATCATCTCGACGGTGCTCATGTACAACCTCCTGAACTCGCCGCTGGGCAGGTCGTTCAGAGCCGTCCGTGACCGGGAGGTAAGCGCCACCAGCATGGGCGTCAACGTTTCGTCCACGAAGCTCATAGCCTTCACGTCAAGCGCTGCCTACGCAGGCGCTGCCGGTGGATTTATCTTCGTGCTCAGCAACCGCTTCGTCGCCGTTGAGAACTTCCAGATCCTGCTGATGATTGAGTACCTCGTAGCGCTCGTTATTGGCGGGCGTGCCTCCCTGGTTGGATCGCTTCTGGGCGGGTTCTTCCTCATCTATATCTACAGAAGCGCTCTGGAAAGCTTTTCCGCTGGGACAGAGGGTGGCTCCGACACGTGGTTGCTGGCGATCGGCTTCTTGCTCGCCCTCGCCATTCTCTTCACCAGCCGCCCGGTTGTGAGGACGTTGCGCCAGTACGGCAGCGCAGTGAATGACCGTTACGGGGAGCTACTGGTCAACCTGCTGAAGGTGGTGGTTGCCGTTGGCGCCGCTTTTGCCTTCACCTGGTTCATGCGGCTAGCGACCGAAGACCTCTTCCAGCTGCGCTTCCTGAGAGGAGCAATTTCGGGAGCGCTACTCATCTTCATGGTGTTGTTCCTACCCGATGGTTTGGCAGGCCTGATCGACAACCTGAGGAACGCGAGTTGGGGACGCGTTGGCGGTTGGCTCAAAGTCAATATCATCGGAAGCTTTTCATCGGGGGGGTCTGGCGGTAGGTTGACGCCGGAAGACGAGAAGGTATCGATAGCGCGATGACTATCGTCTAAGGCGGAAACAACCTTAAATTCAATCGAATACAATAGCGAAAAATCGGCGTAGTTCCAAAAGCGAGTCCGGAGGCAAGAGGATTCGCAAATAGGAGAGGGGGTCCAATGAAATTAGCTGCGTTCAGAAAGCTCGGACTGTTGTCGCTCGGCGCGCTGACGGCGCTCGCCCTGCTGGCGAGCGCCTGTGGCGACGACGATGACGACGATGACGACGACGACACAGGTGTAACGCCTGCCACAGAGGAAGCGGACGAAGCCACGGAGGAGGCCACCGAGACCGAAACCGAGGCGACTGAGGAAGAAGGAGACGAGGGAACAGCCGAGGAGGCAGCCGAGGAAGGCGAGCCTGACGAAAGCGCCGGCGTCCTCGCCGAGTGCCCGCCCGAAGGGATCTTCGCCGTTGACGAGAGCATCGCACTCTTCGATGAGCGTCCCGAGGACGAGGACCGGACCGGCGTCACCGAAGACGCCATCAGGATTGGCAAGCACTCGCCCCTGACCGGACCAGCCGCGCCGATCAACTACGGCGAGTACGTCTCGCTGTTCCTCGATTACGTGAACCAGAACGGTGGCATCCACGGCCGCCAGCTCGAACTGTTCGAGGCGGACTCGGCGTTCAACCCCGCGCAGGGCGTCACAGCCGTGCAGCAGCTGGTTGAGCGAGACCAGGTCTTTCTCCTGATGGGCGGCCAGGGCTCGGCAATCGAGACGGCCGTGTCCGACTACCTGGTTTCTAGAGGCATCCCCAACCTGTTCATGGCCGCGGCTACGGTCCTGATGGCTGAGCCGACAGAACCAACGCGGGTGTCAGGAATTGTTTCCGGAATCCAGACCGGGCTGGCGCTGGCCGACTACGTTATCGAGCAGCAGCCCGGGGCCACGCTGGCCATCATCCACCAGAACGACGAATTCGGTCGCGCCATTCTGCCGGCGTTCGAGAACGCGGAGGACCGCGGCGACGTGGAGATCGTCATCGCTCCGACGTTCGACCTGGGTCAGCCCGATCTAACGCCGCAGGTTCAGCAGGCTGTGGACGCAAACCCGGACTTCATCGTGATTGAAGCCCAGGCGCCGCAGGGACTGCAGATGCTCAGGGCTCTGCGCGAGACGATCGGCAGCGACATCCCTGTGATCTTCGGTGACGCCTTCCCGGGCATTCCGCCCGGATCACCGAACATGGGCGGCGTCGTTTCGGTTATTTACACCTACGCTCCCAACCAGGCTGACCTGGGCTGCTCGCCACAGGTGCAGGGACTGGTCGAGGACGCGGGACTGCCGTTCGACAGCCGGGCTACCGGCGCTGCTTACTGGGTTGACGCGCTCGTGCGCTCGCTCACGCTGGCCGGACCAGACCCGACGCGCGAGGGCCTGATTGAAGCCATGGAAATGGGCTTCGACGGCTCGTGGTCGTGCGGCGTCTGCGTAGGCCCCACGATCCTCGGACCCCAGGACCACTGGACGCTGGAAACGCTCTGGCCCGTCCAGTGGGACGACGAGGGGGGTGGACCGGTTCCGCTCCAGGATCCGATCAGCTACGAGACCAGCGAAGGGCTCGGTATTCGTGGCAACGTTCCGGGCTTCGACTGCACGCCCGAGACCTGCCCCTGGGAGGAGTGAGCAAGGAAGGCGCTCAACCCGACCGCGAACAAGGTTGGAGTTAACAGAGAGGGAGCCCGCAAGGGCTCCCTCTCTTCGTCTGCTGGACATCTGCCCTTTTCCCGGCGGATCATCGTTGCTATCGACGCCGGTTAACGAGCGCTCAGAGCTCTCGACGAGCGCAGCGGCGAGTCGTCAGCTAGCCGTGTGACCGGCCGTTGGATGGAGATGCTCCATTAGTCATCGCCTGGAGATGGAAAATGAGCCGGCCGTTGTTGGATGGCTTTGCCCAGTTGACGACCAGCCCTGTCACGCGCCCGGCTTTGGTCATCCGGCGCTTAACACTTCGCTGACTCTCTCCCTCTTCGAGCATAAGCGCGCCCCAATCGCCCGGCTTGCACTTGCGCAGAAAGGCCAGGTAACGGTCGTCTTCGGCCGAGATGGCTCCGTGAGCTTTCACGCGCTCGATTTCCTGGTCCGTCAGCTTAGAGAACTTGGGCATCGCAACTCCCTCATCTGGCGAGAACATGCAACTGATGGCTACAGTGTGCAACCCAACTTTCAATTAGGACAAGTCTTGCAATTTGCGTTGTTTCACGCAAATACTCCTATGTAATGATGCAACCGGATCTGCATCGTATGCTATGCGCCTGTTGACACCTCAATCGCCAGATGCGCCTTTCGCCCGTTGGTTGACGGGCCAGACACACGCCGCCCGCCTGACCCCGGCCCAGGTGGCACGCAAGACAGGGCTCAACCCGGGGACCCTTTCGCGGATTCTCAGCGGGGCTACACACCCCACGAGGGAAACAGTCGAAAAGCTGGGCTCTCTGTTCCATGCGCGGGAGGCAGCGCTGTCGGTTGCCGGGTACTCGGGATCTGATCCACTCGCTAACGGTCGTTTGGCCTCCAGCTTCGCGCTGGACGCCGTCCGCGATTACCTCGACTGGCTGATAGGACTGGGGGTCTTCGGCGCGCCGGGTACAGAGGAATCGGCAGGCTGGCGCCTCGTTCTCCTTGAGTTAGCGGCCCAGGCCCTGGATCACCAGGGCCAGCAAGAAAGCGTTGTCGGCCTCGTCTCCGCGGCTTTGGAGCCGTTCCCGGCAGCCATCGCGGCAGCCGACGATGCACTGGCCGAGCGCTTGATTGCTGACGCCGTCGATGTGGCACAACGTGAGCTTGGACGCGCCACCGTTAGAGTGAGCCCGGACTGGCCCGGTGACATTGTGAACGCGCTGCGCGGATGCCATTTGCTGCGCGGTGTGGGCCCAGATCACTACACGCTGGGGGCCGCCCCTCCGTTGCTGCCGATTGCCTTCCTGAGCCTCTCCGATTTGCTCCCGTGGTCGTCGTTGAAGATGCAGGTCCCGGCCGAGATGCCGGACGAGTCGATGATCGCCATACCCGAGGGCGCGCGGGAAGCCTTGCGGTCCATCAACGCACGCTTCAACGCGTTGAGCGACGAAATGCAGGCGGCCGCGTGGCAATACGCCAAGAGCCTCGGACGGACACTCTGGAAGGCTACCGGTTGGGCGCTGGCGACGATCGAGGATTCGACGTCGTACGCCATGGACGCCCGGGTCTTCTACGTGCCACCGGTGTCCGCGGTTTACACCTTCCTTAACTACTCCTTTCTCGTCCTGCCCGAAGACCGCTACGGTAGCCTCTTGCCTCAGAGACTCGGGCTTGTTGAGGACGACGATTCGATCGTTGTCGAGTTGCTCTCCTATTGGCGCAGCAAGAGCTGTTTCCGGCTGGGCTACTACGACAAAGGCGCGCGCGCGGGTTGCCTCGCCGGCACCCGGCTCTACCACCAGATCAACCTCCCGCTGCTCTATGCCCACCTCCGTCGCAGCCGCGAGCGCCTTACCGACTCAAAGGTTTGGGACGCCTACATGGAGTGTTGCGTCGAGGTGCTCACCAGCTCACTGCAGATCCCGAACCTCGAGATCCGGACAGCCGACTTTGAAGACCGACAGACCCCGATGGGCAACCTGCGCCACTGGATCGGGCTTGCCAACCAGGACCTCACCTCCCTCTACAAACGCGATCCCGCCACCCGGCGCGTGCAGGGGCTGCTGCTCGACCGCACCCTCGCCGACCAGTTGCTGATGTCCCCCGACGGAAAGTCGGACGGCAACCGATTCCTGCCGGCGATCAGCGCGCTCTACGAATCCGGCAGCATCCTGAAGGCCGGCGATGACGTGTTCGGGGAGAGGGAGGCAAGGAAGTTCGCCCGCAAGTTCCTTGCCGGGGCTTTTGCAGACTGATCCCGGGAATGGGTGGTCCGAGGTTTTGGGTTAGGGCGTTGTCGGATAACATGCGAAGGCATTCAACGATTGGGGGATACCGCCTTGACTGACGAGCTGCAGATTACGAGAGATGGCGCCGTTGCCACGGTCACCATGAACCGGCCGGAGCGCCTCAACGCCATGACCAACCCAATGATGGAATCGATGGCTGAGGTGCTGGCCGACCTGGCGAACGACTCGTCCGTCCGTGCGGTGATCCTGGCCGGCGAGGGACGGGCCTTCTGCGCCGGTGGCGACGTCTCCGCGATGGGCGGCTCCGACGGCAAGGTCACCGGAGGGGGCACTCCGATAGACGAGCAGGTGAAGCATCAGAGGCAGATACACCGGTCGTCCCACCTGCTGCACACCATGGGAAAGCCGACCGTCGCTGTGGTCCAGGGAGCCGCTGTCGGTGCGGGCCTTAGCCTCGCTTTGGCCTGTGATCTGCGCGTTGGTGGCGAGAGCGCTCGCATGGGGACGGCGTTTGCGAGGGTCGGGCTGGCCGGCGACTTCGGCGGGACCTACTTCCTGACCAAGATCGTGGGGCCGGCGAAGGCACGCGAGCTCTATTTCTCGGCCGAGATCCTGAACGCGCAGCAGTGCCTCGAGCTGGGCCTGCTCACGAAGGTCGTGGCGGACGCCGATCTCCGGGCCGCCGGCAATGAGTTCGCGCAACGCCTCGCCAGCGGCCCCAGCGTTGCTTTCGCCTACATGAAGCGCAACCTGAACCTGGCGATGCACTCTGACGCCCAGACCGTGCTCGACAGCGAGGCGGAGCTCCACCGCAAGACGGGACTGACCCAGGACCACGCCGAGGCGGCGAAGGCCTTCGTCGAGAAGCGAGAGCCTGTCTTCCACGGCCGCTAGGTGTACTGAGCACAGAGGTTGGTGACAGCCCGGGTGAATGAAAGGGGCCTCCGACGGAACGTGTGATTGTACGAATCACCGTCCGAGGAGGCCCCATGCACCGTAACGCGAA
>WHTO01000224.1 GCA_009377665.1 Dehalococcoidia bacterium | reverse complement strand
TGATGCAGCACATTCGCGCTTCCAACCTGGGGCGCGCATTCATTGCCGATGCCGGGTTCAGGCTGACTTCGAATCCAGACACGGTCCGAGCCCCAGACTTCGCCGTCGTCGAGCAGGACCAGCAGGGCTCACTGGAGAACTTGAAGGGCTTTCCTGCAATCGCCCCCAACTTCGTCGTTGAAGTGCTTTCCCCTTCCAACACCGGCGTTGAAATCAACGCAAAAGTCGCCGACTACCTTGCGGCCGGCACCGACCTCATCTGGGTTGTCGACCCCGAGATTCGAACGGTCACAACCTACCACCAGGGCGGCCGGGCGCAGTTCCTCGGCGTGGACGACGAGATCGACGGCGGTGACGTCCTGCCCGGGTTTCGCTGTCCCATCGCCGAGTTCTTCCGCTGACCACCACGCGCGCGAGTTTGAACTCTCGGCGATTTGCTTCGTATACTCGGGCTTAGGGCGACGCGTTCTCCGTATCTCGGGGTGCGCGTTTTTTGTTGCTTATGTCACTGATCGAAGAGCTCGCGCGCATAGAAAAGGACGCCCGCGGCGCCCTCCTGGGCGCCGCGGACGAAGCTGCTCTCGAAGACTGGCGCGTGGCCTTCCTCGGACGCAGGCGGGGACGCCTGACGGACGCGCTGGCGGCCCTGCCCACGCTTGACATCGCCGAGCGGCGCACCGTCGGCGCGGAGAGCAACCGCATCAAGAACGAGCTCGAAGCGGCTCTCGAGCAGCGCCGCGCCGAGATCCGTGAGCGAACCCACAAATCCGGCGACCAGCCCATCGATGTCACCCTCCCCGGGCGACCCCTCCCCGCCGGCCGGCTGCACCCCATCACGCAGACCCTCAACGAGATCCTCGAGGCCTTCCGACAGATGGGCTTCCAGGTGGCCGAGGGGCCCGAGATCGAGTGGGACTACTACAACTTCGAGATGCTGCGCATCCCGAAGTATCACCCGGCCCGCGACATGTGGGACACCCTCTGGATGGACTACGAGCGCGATGGCGAGCGGCCGATGCTCCTGCGCACACACACCTCGCCCAACCAGATCCGCATCATGGAGCAGACCGAGCCGCCAATCCGCGTGGTCGTGCCCGGCCGCTGCTACCGCTACGAGGCTACAGACGCCACGCACGAATGGATGATGACGCAGGTCGAGGGTCTTGCCGTCGACGAGGGCATCTCGCTGGCGGAGTTCAAGGGTACCCTCTACGAGTTCGCCCGCCGCCTGTTTGGCAAGGATCGCAAGGTGCGCTTCCGCTGCGACTACTTCCCCTTCGTCGAACCCGGAGCCGACGTTTCGGTCGACTGCTTCCTCTGCGACGGCAAGGGCTGCCGCGTCTGTGGCGACGGCTGGATCGAGATCATGGGCGCCGGCATGGTGCACCGCGAGATCCTGGAGAACATGGGCTACGACGCCGACCGCTACACGGGCTTCGCCTTCGGGATGGGCGTCGAGCGCGTCGCCCTCAATCGCCACAACGTCGAGGACATCCGCCTCTTCTACCAGAACGATCTTCGCTTCTTGAGGCAGTTCTGATGCCTGGTCGAACAGCCGCGCCACGCAGCCCCGATTGCCGGGACGGACAACGATGAGGATCCCGCTGAGCTGGCTCAAGGAATACGTGGACACGAGCATGACGCCGGGCGAGCTCGCACATCGCCTGACGATGGCCGGCCTTGAGACGGAAGTGTCAGCCGACCACGACTGGGACGGCGTTCGAGTGGGCGTCGTCACGCGCGTTGATGCCCACCCGAATGCTGACCGCCTGCGCCTGGCCACGGTCGAAACGGGTGAAGGCGAGCGTACGGTCGTCTGTGGCGCACCCAACGTGGCGCCCGGCCAGAAGGTGGCCTACGCCGGGATTGGCGCCCACCTGATAGACGCCCATAACGGCGAACCCCTGGTCCTCAAGCCGGCGAAGATCCGCGGCGTCGAGTCGGCGGGGATGGTCTGCTCGGAGCGCGAGCTGGGCCTCTCCGACGAGCACGAGGGCATACTGGTCCTCCCCGGCGACGCGCCAGTCGGCGCGCCGCTTTCCTCATACCTCGACACGGTCGCCCTCGAGACGACGCCAACGCCGAATCGGCCGGACTGGTTCTCCGTGATTGGGACCGCACTCGAGGTTGCGGCAATCGAGGGTAAGCGCGTCAGCTGGCCCGATGACTCGTATGAGGCCAGCGGCGAAGAGGCCTCAGCGCTCGCCGGAGTCAGCATCGAAGACCCCGACCTCTGTGCCCGCTACATCGCCACCGTCGTGCGCGGGATAACGGTTGGCCCCTCGCCGAAGTGGTTCCAGGAGCGGCTTGGCGCGGCCGGGATGCGCCCGATCAACAACGTCGTCGACGTGACCAACTACGTCATGCTTGAGCTGGGCCAGCCCCTCCACGCCTTCGACTACGACCGGCTGCACGGTCATCAGATCGTTGCCCGGCGCGCCCGGCCAGGCGAAGCCATCGTCACGCTGGACGGAGTGCGCCGCGACCTGGAACCGAACACGCTGGTCATCGCCGACGCCGACCGCCCACTGGTCATCGCCGGGATCTTCGGCGGCGAGGACGCCGAGGTCGGCGCGGGCACGGTCAACGTCCTGATCGAGGCCGCGAGCTTCGACCAGGTCAGCGTCCGCCGCAGCGCCGCGCGCTACGGCCTCAAGACCGAGGCGGCGATCCGCTTCGAGCGGGGGCTCTCGGCGGCTATGCCGCTCAGCGGTGCCCGGCGGGCGACGCAACTCCTCGTCGAGGTCTGCGGCGGAACAGCGGCCCACGGCGTGATCGATGTCTATCCAGGAGAGAAGCCGGCCACATCCCTGCGCGTCGAGCGCTCCCGCCTGTCGGCGATCCTGGGCGTCGAAATCAGCCCGCAGCAGACCACGCAGATCCTCGAGTCGCTGGGCTTTGAGGTTAGCGGCGACGCCAACGAAGTTTCCCTGGCGCCCCCGCACTGGCGCGTGGACGTCTCGATAGCCGAGGACATCGCCGAAGAGCTGGCGCGCATCATCGGCTACGACGAACTGCCGACGCGGCCGCTCTCGGGCAGCCTGCCCGAGTATCGCCCCAACGAGAGCCGCGACTTTCGCGAGAGACTGCGGCTTGGTCTCGCCGCCGCCGGCCTGCAGGAGGTCATCACCTATTCATTGACCACACTCGAAGAGCTGCAGCGCGTCCTGCCCGCCGGCGAGCTGGAAGCCCATCCGCCCCTGCGCGTACTGAACCCGCTCAGCTCGCAACACGAGCTGGCGCGGACGACGCTGCGCGCGTCGCTGCTGCGCACGCTTTCCCACAACCTGCGCCAGGTCGACGGCCCGGTGTCAATCTTCGAGATCGCCAAAACCTATCTGCCGCGGCCCGACGATCTGCCGGAAGAGCGCGAGGTCGCCGTCGGCGTCGTCGCGGGCAGGACGCTCGACCGCTGGGGCCGGGAGGCCGAGCCAATCGACTTCTACAGCGCCAAGGGTATGCTGGAGCACACCTTCGCCGGCCTTCACGTGGAGGCAGTGTGGAGCCAGGGCCGCGATCACGCGCTTGTGCCCGGCCGGACCGCGGAAATCCTTGGAGCGAAGTCCAGCGAACGGGTCGGCGTGCTGGGGCAGGTCACGCCCGAGGTCGCGACCTCATTCGACATCAACGGCGATGTATTCCTCTTCGAGCTCGACGTGGAAAGCGTCCGTCGCGCAGCGCCGCTTCTGACCTTCGCCCGGCCCGTCGTGCGCTACCCGGCCGTGAAGCGCGACCTGGCGCTGCTCGTCGACCAGGGCGTCGAGTCCGGCGCGATCCAGGCCATCATCGAGCAAAATAAGCTGGTCGTTTCCGCTGCGCCCTTCGACCTTTACCAGG
>WHTO01000223.1 GCA_009377665.1 Dehalococcoidia bacterium | reverse complement strand
TCCGCCGTCAGCCGGTGGCGGACGGCTTCGGCCAGCGTCGTCTTGCCCGCGCCCGAAAGCCCCGTGAACCAGAAGACAGCGGCCTGCGCCATCCGGTTCACGCGAGGAAGACGGGCGGCGCCGAGGAGGTCCTTGCTGTGGGAATTCATTGAAACCTGGGATTGGCAATTCCGAGAGCCTTGTGTGGACGCACTCAGTTAAAGAAGCCTGAAAAGGCTGCTGCCGGTCGGGGGCTTGACACCGGCAACGACCATT
This sequence comes from Dehalococcoidia bacterium, assembly GCA_009377665.1. GTDB lineage: Bacteria > Chloroflexota > Dehalococcoidia > WHTO01 > WHTO01 > WHTO01. The sequence goes on along the minus strand of WHTO01000223.1, from coordinate 3,615 downwards.
GTGCCGAAGCTGGAGCGCCGCTGCCCACTGGTGCGGTGAGGATATGGCCGGCTCACTTCTCCCGGATTTCCAGTCGAACTTCGGAACGGACGGGCGTGCGCTGCGGAGTCCACAGGCCTACTCGGCGGCCGCTGCTGAAGCGCCCGGTGTCACGCCTTCCTTCGTGCGAGTCTCGTCCCAAAGCGCATTTGCCGCAGGCACCGGATCCACCCGCACCCGCTGCCACCACCCCGTCTCGTCCCCCGCATCGTGCAACTCGCGGTGATGGATCGCACAGAGCGGGACGGTGTATTCGTCGCTGACCTTAGCGCCCATCGCCCGTGGCTGGGTGAACTTCAGGTGATGTGCGTGGGCCGGGGTGCGTCCGCAGACCAGGCAGGGCTGGCTGGCAACATACTTCAGGTGCTCCTTGTCCCGCAGCCGCTTTGGCGGCGGCGCCTGTGCTGTGGTGGCGGAAAGCTGTGCCGCCTGTGACGGTGGCGATGTCTCCCGCGGCCGAGCCTGGCCCGCAAACTCCTGCAGCCGCTTCGTGTAGAGCTCGCCCAGCAGCTGGGCGTAGTGCACCCCCTTCGGCGTCTTCAGCTGCGGATAGACGTCGCGCAGCCCGATCACCGTCTCCTGGTTTGCCTTCCAGAACGCCATAAGCTGCTCATGTGACCGGATCAGGTTGAGCACCTGACGGAAGGCCGAGCAGTACCCCTCCGGCCGCTCGAACGCCTCGAGCTCAGTCGGCGACAGCACCAGCACCAGCGATCCCTTCTGGACGCGTTGCGGCTTCCCGACCGGTGCTGCTTTCGGCTTCGCCTGGCGCACTCCCTTCTGCTCCCGGTCGTAGAGGGCGAGGCCGAAGACGTTGCCGAAGGTCGACAGCGCCCGCTTGGTCGCATCCGTCTCCGCCTCCTTCAGGGCCTGCTCGTGCGCGTCCCCGGCATGCAGCGCGGCGCCGTGCCCCGCCCCGTTGCCCTCCCGCACGATCACCCGCTCGCCCGCGCGCACGCGGATGCGCACCCGCGCCACGTAGGAGCAGCGGTGGGTGCCGCCCTGCGTCGCCTGCCAGACCCGCGTGGCCTCCACGGTCTCGCGGTCCCAGCCGTCATAGCCGAACACCCGGTTGGCTTCGGCCACGACGTGCCAGCCCTCGACATAGGAGAACTCCCGGTCCCCATCCGTCCGGGTCCGCACATGCTTACCGTTGAGCTTGGCCTCCAGCGCCCTGACCTGCGCGTCGGTAAAGCTCATCACCGGGTCCTCAGCGAGATGGTGGGGGCGGCGTTGCCGAGCGCCGCCCCCGGCACCGCGGCGCCGGCCTTCAGCGCGGTCAGCAGGGCCTGGCGGTCGAGCTTCGCCGGCTGCGGCCGCCAGTACGCCGCAGGGATCGCCGCCTCGTCGATGACCGCGAGGCCGGGCGTGCCCGGCCGGAGCGACAGCGTGAAGTCCTCGCGCCGGATCTGCTTCAGCCCCGATTGCTCCAGCGCCTCAACGATCAGCGCCTTTTTCTTGTCCGCCCGCGTCCTCAGCCGCGCCAGCCGCTCCTGCATCTCGTCCCGCCGCCGCTGCAGCGCCTCCGCCAGCGCAATATCCTCGAGCCGCGAGCGCACCACCTCCGAGATCACCTCGTCGAGGTCGCTCAGCCCCTCCACCGTGTCCAGGAGCGTCTCCTCGTCCGCCTCCGGAAACTCCGCCCGCAGCCGGTCCAGAAGACAGGCGTGGTAGGACAGGCTCGCATTCAGTCTTGTATTCACGATATTCCTCCTTTTCTGCGCCACTACAACAACAACTACAGTAAAAGAGAATCTGTTGTTGTAGTGGTCTCCATGGCTTTACGATCTGCACCATGAATGCTCTGCAGAACAGCGAAGTCCAGAGCAGTGAAGCGGTTATCCCCTGCAACGTGACGTTACTTTACGGCACGGGCGGACAGTGCGGCACCTCGTTCCGCCGTTGTGCGGGGGACATGCTGGGGGACAAAATGGGGACATGAGGGGAAAACGCTCCGAGGCGCGGAGGGGGAATGCCGCCGGGCGGCGCGCTGGCAGTGCTCTCAGCTTACGCGGGAGCAGGGATTGGATTGATGACGGCTGCGGCAGTTTTGCTTTTCAGACGTCGATGCCTCTGTGTCCGCTGGAGATAGGGAACAAATCCACCGGCACCGCTCATGGACAGTAGCAGCCGCGAGGGCTGGGCGGGCACCATTGGTCGGGTAGTCCAGCGGTTTCAGCCGGCGGAGGCGGAACCCCCGGACTCGGCTGCTTGCTGCCGCCGGGCGATGACCAGCGCCGACTGGGCCAGCGCGCTGATCTCCCGCGTCATCGCCTCCAGCCGAAGGGCGAGGTCAGCCAGCTCCGGAGCAGGGCAAAGTGGCGCCTGGCCCGCAACCGCGATCTCAAGCGCATCCTCGAGCATGGCGGTCGCGGTCGCGAACAGTTGGTTTGCCAGGTCTTCGTGGTCTTCGCCCATACCCCCTCCGGCGTCCGGGCAAGTGAGGCTTCCTTCAGGCCGGAAGTCCAGAGCGCTGGGCGGCGGCTGGCTACCAGACGCCACGCGCAAACGTCGGCTGACCCATTCTCTCGCGATAGTGGTCGCGCGCACCAAAGTTGCCGAAAAGGCGTACGCGCACCTCGGGCGGTCGGTGCTGTTCCCTGTCCATAGCCCACCGCAGGAATTGGGACATGCTGTCGACCTGGTCGTCATGTTTGGCGTTGGGAAAAGCGAGGACCTCCTCCATGAACGCCCCGAGCCATGGCGCGTCCTTCGGTAGGTGCACGCGGCCGCGCTCAATGAACGGCGAGACCGTCTGCAGCCGCACCGTCTTGTCGGCGTCTGCCGGCATGGCTTTCAGTGGGAGGTTGGTCTCGTGCCGCAGGGTCTGCAACAGCTGCCGGCCGGATGAAGCATCCTCGATCAGGACCAGGTTAGCGCCGCACAAGCGCGCATGGCGCCGGGCTATGTCCAGCAGCTCCGGGAACAGCAGCCTTTCCCGGTACACGTCGAGGAGAAAGTACCGATTCTGTCTTTGTCCCCACGTGGTGCAGACGGTGTAGCTTGCATTTCCATCCACTGACGAGGCGGTGTCCCAGCTCTGGACAACGTAATCGAACGAGAGCTGGTGGGGCTCATCATCATATTCGTTGAACCACTCGGCTTTGACCAGGTTGCCTTCCCGCGGTACCGGGTTCTGCTGGTACTGGGCTTCGAAGTTGTATGTCCCGACTTCCGTGCGCGCTCGCTCGAGGTACTCGATCGGCAGGCGCGTAGGATGCATCGACTCGCCCTTCTTCCGGCGTACCACCTTGTCGGCGCTGATCTGGATTTCCTCGTCTTCGACCGCGATCGCGGGAATGCTGACGTTCACCCAGTCGCCGTGCTGCAGCACGTGGCCGACGAGATCGTCCATGTGGGTGCGCTGGCTGACGATGATGAGGGCGCCCTCCGCCGGATTGTCGAAGCGCGAGGTGACGGTGCTCGTGAACCAGCTTTTGACGCGGTTCCGCTCCGTGTCGGACATCGCAGCATCTGCCTTGATCGGGTCGTCAATGATGATCACGTCACCGCCGCGCCCCGTGAGCGTGCCGCCGACCGAGGTCGCGAGCCGGCAGCCGTTCATGGTTGTTTCCA
>WHTO01000222.1 GCA_009377665.1 Dehalococcoidia bacterium | reverse complement strand
AGGAAGACGGTCCCGAGCCCGGCGAGCACAAGGTAGAGAAACCTGCGATCGCGCCGCGCCCCTGGTTGGTACAGGTAAAGGTAGCTCTCATCAGAAGGAGAATCGTCGCTGCTGATGGGCACGCGCGCCGCACGGAAGACGGGTGCTCGCTCTTCGACGCGGGACGGGTGCAGGGGCATACGGGACGAGAGCGCGACCGTGCCGGCCCTGATTCGCCCGGTTGGTGAGACGAGCGGCGACCGCGGTTGCGCGTCGGCGGCCGGCGCGGCGCCGCCGGACTCGTGCTTGAACAGGGCGAGCGCCGGCCCCAGGAGTGAAGATCGCAACCCGGGCGGCGGCGTCAGTGGTACGAACGTCCGGTAGACGTCGAGGCAGCGCCCGAATCGCCGGGTGGTCTGCAGGCAGGCGTTGCAATCGTCGATGTGCTCGCGAACCCGGCGGTTCGTCGCCTCGACCATCCGCGCGCGGTCCTCGTTCATGAGCATCATGTCGAGGTCCCGGCACCAGCGGCGGCCGCGCTGGGCGATCACCACGGCGATCATCGCCGACTCGACGGCCGCTTCCATGCGCTGGATGGTGGCGCTGACGCTGGATGCGCTGACTGAAAAGACCTGGGCAAGCTCGGCTGTGGTTAGGCCCTGGCGAAGGAAAAGGTCGAGGAGGGCGTACTGTCTGCGGTCCAGCGCGTCGGCGACCTGCCACACGAGCAGCGCGATCCCTTCGTCGAAACCCTCCTGCCGGGCGTAGGAGCGTGCCGAGCGGTAGTAGATGTCGTCTGAGTGCACGCCGAGGTGAATCTGCTGAGCTGCGAGGGCGCCGCGCGACCTGATCCTCCTGGCGCCGGCCTCGAGGACCGCCGCCAGGGCGAGGGCGCGGAAGCTTTCGCCGGTGGCAAGGTCTGCCTGCTTCTGGGCGAGGGCAAGGAAGGCCTCGCCAACGACCGTCTTGGCCTCGTCGGTCTCTCGCAGCAGCCGGGAGGCGAAGTCGTACAGGTAGGGGAGAGCGTGCCGGGCCAGCTCCGTGAAAGCATCGCCGTCACCACGAGCGGCCCGCTCGCGAAGTTCCCTTTCCGCTGCTTGTATAGCCATACGCGGTCTCGATCAGGTTAGAGAGGTACGGGGCTAGGAGCCCTGACCCACTGCGGATTGAAGAGCCTGCCTCCTTGTTCGACCGGTCAGGGCCAGGAATCTGCATCCTCGACGGCTCTTCGATAGGGCGACTTCCGCGGGGGGCCGCGGAAGAACCAGACCAAGACGAGCCCGGCCACGAATCCGCCGATGTGCGCCCAATAGGCTACTCCTTCGGTGGCGGCGGTGGCGGGGTCGAGAGACGCCGCGCCGTAGCTGAGTTGGACGAAGAACCAGAGGCCAATCATCAAGAACGCCGGGATCTGCGCCGGGATGAACAGGAAGAACGGGATCAGCGCCGTGACCGTCGCCCGCGGATAGACAACGAGATAGGCAGCAAGGACGCCCGAAATCGCGCCGCTGGCGCCGACGGCCGGGATCAGGTCGTCGGGATTGGCCGCCACGTGGCCGACGGAAGCGAGATAGCCACAGGCCAGGTAGAAAACGAGGTAGCGGACGTGGCCCATCGAGTCTTCGACGTTGTCGCCGAAGACCCAGAGAAAGAGCATGTTGCTGATGATGTGAAGCCAGCCGGCGTGGATGAACATCGAGGTGAAGGGGTCAAGGAATATGGATTCCGGCTCGCCGCGGGCGAACTGGTCGGGGACCACGCCGCGGCGGTCGATGAAGTCGCCCAGGGCGCAATTGGTGAATCCCGTGCAGTCCCCAAGGCTCAGCTCGTAGAAGAAGACGAGCAGATTGGCGGCGATCAGCGTGTAGTTGACGAAGGGGAAGACGCGGCTGCGCGGGCTATCGGAGACCGGGATCACGAAAGTAGAGTATCAGGCAGCTCCGTTGCGCCGGTCACGGCGCTTTGATTTCGAGGGGAAGCCCGGCCACGAGCAGGACGACACGATCGGCGGCGCGCGCCACGAGCTGGTTGGCCGTGCCCAGCAAATCCCGGTAGGCTCTGCCCGCGGCGTAGGGCGGGACGACGCCCGAACCGACCTCGTTGGTCACCACCAGCAGATCCAGCGTTAACTCGGCCGGCAATGCGCAGAGGTCCGCGATCTCGTGGCGGATGTCGTGGTCGGCGCGTTCCAGTTCGTCCTGGAGCGGCGCGTCGACGTCATGGAAGTGGTCGAGGAGCAGGTTGGCGACCCACATCGTCAGGCAGTCGACTATGACGAGGGCGTCGTGGGGACTGGCGCCGCGGATTGCTGTCGATATATGGCGGGGCTCCTCGATGGTCATCCACTCGGCGGGACGCTCGGAACGGTGGCGTTCAATCCTTTGCGCCATGTCGGCATCGCCCGCCTGGGCCGTCGCGATATAGACGACCCGGCCCTCGCTTTGCTCACCCATTGCGATGGCGTAGGTTGACTTGCCGCTGCGGGCGCCGCCGGTGATGAGGGTCAGACTGCCGCCCATGTGTCTCCCCACTCTCCGATCGAGGACGCAACGAGGAGCAGGATCGCGACTTCGGTGATCTCGATCGTGGCTCCGCAGATGTCGCCGGTAATCCCGCCCAGGCGAATGGTGGCGTACCAACCGAAGGCCAGGGCCACGAGGAGCGCGGCCGGGACCAGGGTTGCCCCACCGGGCCAGAGGACGCCGAGGGCGGCGGCGAGCGCGACGGCGGTGGCCAGGGCCAGGTCTCTCGGCGAGAGGCCGGAGCGAGCGGCAAAGGCCATCCCGGAGGGCCGCGCGGGCGTGAAGAGGCGCAGCTGCGCCACGACGGCCCAGCGGGCCAGCGCCGGGGCGAGCAACAGCGCCGCGATCCGCGGCCACTCGTCGAGCGACAGGAGTGCGGTCCATTTCAGAAGGAGAACGCAGGAGATGGCTATCAGTGCGAACGCCCCGTTACGCGGGTCGTCCATGATCGCCAGCCTGCGAGCAGGATCCCGGCCCCCGAAGAGGCCATCGGCGCTGTCGGCGAGGCCGTCAAGGTGCAGGCCTCCCGTCAGGACGACCAGGGCGACGACTACGGCCGCCGCGGCCGGCTCCGCCGGAAGAAGCTCGCGGAGGGCGACATCTGCGAGGACAAGGCAGCCGCCGATCAAGAGGCCGACGACCGGAAAAAGGGCGTAGGCCGGGCTAGCGACGCCCGTGGTTGGCCCGGCCACGGGGATCGCGGTGAGCAGGGCTACGGGGCCCCGCACTGCGTCAAGCGCCGCGCGGACGGTCGTCAACGCCGGCCTCCTCGAAGGTCGCCATCCCGAGGAGTATCGCCTGTGCCGCGTCGACCAGGTGCAAGCCAAGCATCGCGCCGGTACCTTCGCCAAGCCGCAGGTCGAGGTCGAGCAAGGGGCGGAGTCCGAGATGGTCGAGGATGAATCCGTGGCCGGGCTCCACGCTGCGGTGGGCGGCGACCAGGTAGGGCCGGGCGGACGGGCAGAGCGCGTCCGCGACCATGGCGGCGGCGGCGGAGATGAAGCCGTCGAGGACGACCGGTACGCGCCGGGCGGCGCCGCGGAGGATTGTCCCGACGAGGGCTGCGATCTCGAGCCCGCCCAGGGCCGCGAGGATGGACAAGGGGTCCAGCAGGCGGTCCCTGTTCGTCGCCAGCGCGCGCTCGATTACGGCGACTTTGCCCGCCAGCCCGGCGTCGTCTAACCCGGTGCCCCTGCCCGTCACCCTCGCGACAGGAAGGCCGAGGATGGCGGCGGCGAGCGCGCTGGCCGGGGTCGTGTTGGCGATCCCCATGTCGCCAGTGGCCACGATCTCGGCGCCGGCATCGACAACGTGGTCGAGGGCCTCGGAGCCCGCTCGCAGCGCCGACCACGCCTGCTCGTGGGTCATGGCCGTCCCGACAGTGATATTG
>WHTO01000029.1:8617-23506 GCA_009377665.1 Dehalococcoidia bacterium | reverse complement strand
CATGGACGGCTATCACGGCATCCCCACGCACCAGACGTACTGGGACTACATCGCCGACCAGGGCCTCGATATGTCGACAGACTACGGCGTCGAGGGGCGCGGCTACAGCCTCGGCAACGGCCACTGCGCGTTCGAGGGCCCGGCGCCCTACGGCAGACCGATCGCCATCTGGCATCCGCTGTTCGGGGAGGAGGCGAAGCCCGAGATCGAGGCCACGCGAGCTCGGCTCATCGCCCGGCACGGCGAGCGCCGGGCCATGCGTATGGCCGGCACGATCCGCAACCTGCTGATCTTCCCGAACCTCTTTATCAACGACATCATGGCGGTTACCGTCCGCCAGTTCTGGCCGGTCAGCGTCGATTACCTGACGGTTGACGCCTGGGAGCTGGCGCCGCGTGAAGAAAGCCCGCGCCTGCTGGCGGCTCGCCTCGACAGCTTCCTCACGTTCCTCGGTCCGGGTGGTTTCGCCACGCCCGACGACGTCGAGGCGCTTGAGGCCTGTCAGAACGGCTTCGCAGCCAGCGGCGTCGAATGGTCAGACATCTCGCGTGGCATGAAGCGCGTGCCGAAGATCACCGACGAGACCCAGATGCGCGGCTTCTGGCGCCGCTGGCACGCCATGGTCCAGGGCGAGTGGACGAGCAAGGACTGGGAGCACGAAGAGGAAGTCGCCCGGCGCCTTGAGAAGGACAACGAGCGCTACACCGTCCGTCCCCGCGAGGTGGTACCCGCCTAGATCAGGCGGCGGAAACCGGCAGGGCGACTTGTTGCGGCGGAAACCAGAGCAGAGCGTGCTCGGTTTCCCATTCGTCGATTACCTCGAGGAACACGTCCACGCACTGCGGGTCGAAGTGTGATCCCGCCGCTTCCTGCATGAAGGCGGTGGCGCGCTCCCTCTGCCAGGCGGGCCGGTAGGAGCGGTCGGAACGCAGGCTGTCGTAGACGTCGGCCACCGTGACGATCCGGACTTCGAGCGGCAGGTCTTCACCGCCGACGCCGTCGGGATACCCCGTGCCGTCAAAACGCTCATGGTGGTGACGGATGATCGCCAGCTCGAGTGGCGTGAGCCCTGCGGATTTGAGGATGGCCTCGCCGTGCACGGCGTGGCCCTTGACGACCTCGTACTCTTCGGGCGTGAGCCTGCCGGGCTTGTGGAGGATGACGTCGGTTATGGCGATCTTGCCGAGATCGTGGAGAAAGGCGCCCTGCGCGACCGCGCGCTGCCGCTCGGGGCGGAGGTGCATTCGTCCAGCCATCATCAGGGCCAGGTTCGACACCCTCTGGCCGAGACCGTGCAGGTAGCCGTCCTTGACTTCGATGGCGGTCGACAGGGCGCGGATGGCCTCGGTGTACCCGGCTTTGATCTGGTCCATGGGGTCGGCCAGGGTAAGCTGGCCCATCGACAGCAGACCACCGCGCGCATATCCACTGGCCACGCCCCAGAGAATCGCGCAGAAACCGGCGAGAAGCTGGAAATGGTAAAGCCACCAGCTGTAGTGCCACAGGGTTCCGTAGTGCATTGAAATCTGGGCTTCGGCGAGGAAGGCAGCGCCCACGACCAGGTATCCATAGACCGGCAGCCTGGTGAGACGATACTTGCTCAGGTACCCGGCCATGGCAATCGAGCAGAAGGCGAGCGTCAGGATGAGGCTCATCCTCTGAAAGAAGGGCTGATAGAAGAAGTCGGCGGGTATTGCCGCGGGTATGCTCAGCGCGACCAGGTCGAAGGCCAGCAGCATCGCGATCCAGGAAGCCATGATGACGCTGCGCCGGCGGGCGATCAGATCTGATAGTCGCTCCGGCAGGTCGAACGCGCTCAGCGCAAGGAGCGAGGCCGCCGCCAGTACGCTGAGACGCCCGGCGAAGCCCACCAGCGCGCCATACTCGCTGCCCACGAGGAACCCGGGCGTGGCCAGCCCGTGCAGGGTGAAGAGCGCGGCCATGGTGAAGAAACCCAGGGCAAGGAGCAGGACACGGGCGCTGGCTGTCTTAAAGGACGCGCAGGCCGCCACCACCGCGAGGATCGTGCTGACGATGGCGACCCCGCCGACCGCGTAGAAATGTTGCGCCGGTACAGGCGGCCCGGCGTCGAGGCCCGGGCTGGCGCGCAGCACTAAGAAAAGCGCAACAGGCACCGTCAAGAGCAGGGCGGCGACAGTTATCCGAGGCAGGTCGCGGCGCATCCGATGTCCCCATTTACCCATCGGCAACAAATCGAATCTGTTGAGCGACTTTGGTGGGGCGAAGCCCTCTGCCAAGTGCTTCTCGGCGCCACGGGCGCGAGCTGGCGGTCAGACGAGTGAGCGCGCAATAACGTCGAGCGTCCAGGCGAGGATGCCGCGGTTGGCGTCGACCACGAACTCCTGCCCCCGGCCCACCGTCCTCAGACCCACCGTCCCCTCGCCGGGCGACCAGCGCGCCGGCCGGCTGTGATAGGTCAGGGGGCTGCTGCAACTCTTGGGGGCGAAGCAAGCGGGCAGACTCCACCACGACGGCCCTCGCGCACCTTCGGCCGTGAGCCGCAGTCCAGGATGGAAGCGGAATATGCCGAGACCGGGGAGGGCAGGCTCGATCGGCAGCCGGTCGCAGCCAACGAAGAGCGTGTTGTTCGGCCGCTGCCACGCGGTGACGCGGTGACGTGGGGATGGTCCGGGGCGAAGTCGATCGCCTGTGCGGATTCCAGCGAGTCGAGCCTGCGCACCTCCCCGATCGCCAGGTAGCCGAACAGGGCGTGAAACGGACGCGAGCCCTTGCGCCAGCGCAACCCGCCCGTGGTCGCGATGGTTTCGCGGAACAGCCCGAAGAAGAGGAAAAGGTCCCCTGGCCCAACGCCCTGCCGATCAAGATGGCCCTGCGCCGCCCCGAACTGGCCGAACACGGGCCGCCGGGCGCCGGGGTCACCGCGCGGGCTGAGGTCGGGATCGAGGTGCGGCAGATAGTCCCCGGCGGGGCGGCGAAGGTTGAGTTGGGCCATCAGCTCGCTGTAGCTGATGCCGTCGAGCACCAGATCTTCGTAGGACGTCCGGTGGTGGCCGTGCGGCGCTCGGGTATGGGCAGGGAGAGCATGCGGCCGTCGGGGAGGATCGGGCTGGGCCCGCCCCCGTTGTGGGTGTCGAAGCCCTTGCGGCTGAGGATCAGCTTCATGCGGCCGCGGTCCGGGAGGGCGCGCCACCGCGCTCTTGCCGCTTGTTTCGATTCGCCACCACAATGATCAACGAGTAACCGCTATCTCTTACCCGAGGATCTCATAGTGATGGACGCCTACACCGCCGTTGTCAGCAAGCGCGATCGACGAACCTTCAGGGCCGAGCCCGTGCCGCGCGAGGCCCTGTCCCGCATCCTGAACGCAGGGAGGATGGCGGGCAGCGCCAAGAATCGGCAGCCCTGCCGCTTTGTCGTTGTGGACGACCAGGCGATGAAGGCGAAGCTCGCCGGCTACGGCGATTTCTCGCGGTGGATTGCCGATGCCGCGGTGAACGTCGTTATCGTCGTGCCGCAGGACGCGCGCGACCTCGACGCTGGCCGCGCCGCGCAGAACATGATGATCGTGGCCAACGCTGCCGGGCTGGCGTCGTGCCCGGTCACGCTGCAGCGTGGCGACGAGGCGATGGCGCTGCTGGGGATTCCCGCCGGCAACCGGATCGCCATCACGGTCGCGCTCGGGTTCCCGGCGGCCGAAGGAAGCGCCGTGGCGAAAGAGGTGGCCGACATCCAGGCCATGGTCGCCGGGCCGCGCATTCCGCTTGACGGTTACGTGCACCGCGGAGGCTGGCAGGCCGGTACCCAGGACCGCTGAAGGCAGAGCCCTGGGTGCTCCACGCGCGTGAGGCGGGGCGATTGGGGATTGGCTATACTGTGGATGTAAGTAAGATTTAGACAGTGAATTGTTGGTAAATTAGGAGTTCCATGGCCCAGATAGCCACTTTCCAGGTCGTAGACCTGCGCGTTTCTATCGACGACAAGGACATCCTCAAGGGTGTCAACCTCACGGTAAACAAGGGCGAAGTGCACGCGCTGATGGGGCCGAACGGCTCCGGAAAGAGCACCCTTGCCAACACTCTGATGGGACATCCCCGCTATCGCGTAACGGGCGGACGCGTGCTCTACGAGGGTGAAGACATCACCTCGCTCACGCCCGACGAGAGGGCGCGCAAGGGCATGTTCCTCGCTTTCCAGTATCCGTTGGAGATCCCCGGCGTGAAGGTGCGGCAGTTCCTGCGCATGGCCCTCAAGTCGGTGCGTGGTACCGACGTTAAGGTGTCCGAGTTTCGCAAGCTGCTGACGGAGAAGATGAAGCGCCTCGAGGTCAACCCGGCCTTTGCCGAGCGCTACCTCAACGAGGGCTTTTCGGGCGGCGAGAAGAAGCGCAACGAAGTGCTGCAGATGGCTATCCTGGAGCCCCAGATCGCCATCATGGACGAGACCGATTCGGGCCTCGACATCGACGCCCTGAAGATCGTTTCAGAGGGCATCAACTCGCTCCGTGGTCCCGACCTCGGAGTACTGCTCATCACCCACTACCAGCGAATGCTGAACTACATCACCCCCGACTTCGTGCACGTTCTGGTCGACGGACGAGTCGTCCGTTCAGGCGGCAAGGAGCTGGCTCTCGAGCTCGAAGAACGCGGCTACGAGCAGTTCGAAGAGCAGAGGGCACTGGAGGCAGTTTCATGACTACCCAACTCGACAAGGTCGAAGCAGCCAAGAAGGAGCAGCTTGACCTCTCCTCGCTCGGCTATCAGTTCGGCTTCCACGACGACGAGGCTCCCAGCTTCAAGGTCGAAAAGGGCCTGTCCGAAGACACGGTCCGTCAGATTTCGGCGATCAAGGGCGAGCCTGCGTGGATGACCGACTTCCGGCTGCGCGGTTACAGCCAGTTCCTGAAGAAGCCGGTCCCTGACTGGGGCGGCGACCTGTCGACGCTCGACTTCCAGGACATTTACTACTTCGTGCGTGCGTCCGACCGCCAGGAGCGAGACTGGGACGACGTCCCGGCTTACATCAAGGACACCTTCGACAAGCTCGGCATCCCGGAGGCTGAGAAGAAGTTCCTGGCCGGCGTCGGCGCCCAGTACGACTCGGAGGTTGTCTACCACAACCTTCGCGAAGATCTAATGGCCCAGGGCGTGATCTTCGTCGATACCGACACGGCCATCCGCGAGTATCCGGAGCTGGTCCAGGAGTACTTCGGTACCGTCATCCCGCCTGGGGACAACAAGTTCGCGGCTCTGAACACCGCCGTCTGGAGCGGCGGATCCTTCGTCTACGTCCCCGAGGGCGTGCACGTCGAGATTCCGCTGCAGGCCTACTTCCGGATCAACGCCGAGAGCATGGGCCAGTTCGAGCGGACGATGATCATTGCCGAGAAGAACAGCTTCGTGCACTACGTCGAGGGCTGTACGGCCCCGATCTACTCGACCGAGTCGCTGCACAGCGCGGTGGTCGAGATCATCGTCAAGGAGGGCGCTCGCGTCCGCTACACGACGATCCAGAACTGGGCCAACAACGTCTACAACCTCGTCACCAAGCGAGCTGTCGCCTACAAGAACGCCACCATGGAGTGGATTGACGGTAATCTCGGCTCGAAGCTGACGATGAAGTATCCCGCCGTCTACCTGATGGAACCGGGTGCGCACGGCGAGATCCTTTCCGTCGCCATGGCGACGACCGGGATGCACCAGGACGCGGGCGCCAAGGTCGTCCACGTCGCGCCAGACACCACCTCGGTCATCAACTCGAAGTCGATCAGCCGCGGCGGTGGGCGTACCAGCTACCGGGGTCTGGTCAAGGTCTACCCTGGCGCAGAGCGCTCGAAGTCCAAGGTGCGCTGCGATGCGCTGCTGCTCGATGAGGACTCGCGTTCGGATACCTATCCCTACATGGAGATCGAAGACGAACGGGTGACCATCGAGCATGAAGCTACGGTCAGCAAGATCGGCGAGGAGCAGCTGTTCTACCTGATGAGCCGTGGCCTCACCGAGTCCGAAGCCGCGACGATGATTGTGAACGGATTCGTCGAGCCGATCGTGAAAGAGCTGCCCATGGAGTACGCGGTCGAGATGAACCGGCTGATCCAGCTCCAGATGGAGGGCGCTATCGGCTAGTCGCCGAGGCGCGGGGCCAGGGAGAGAAGCAGGGGCGGTCGCCGTTGGTGACTGCCCCTTTTACCGAGACGAACAGAGGAATACCAGTGACGCAACAGATCAGAGCAATCGAGAAAGAGCGGTCCGCTCCGTCCACCTCGATCTCAGAAGCCAGCGGCGAGCCGGACTGGTTCCGCAGTCGCCGCGACGAGGCGTGGCAGCTGGCCTGGACGATGCCAGTGCCGGCGATGAACCAGGAAGATTGGAGGCGCACAGACCTCTCTGACCTCGACCTGGACTCCTTTCTGCAACCCCCCCCGGTCACAGATGGCAGTGATGTGTTGCCCACGGCCCTGCAGGCGTCGATGGCCGGGGGAAGCTACGCGGGTACCTCGATCCAGGTGGGGTCTCGTATCGTCCGGCGCGAGACTTCGCCGGCCCTCGCCGAAAGCGGCGTCATCTTTACAGACCTACATACCGCCGCCCGCGAGCATCCCGAGCTCATTGAGCGCTACCTGATGGCAGAAGACGGCGTCCGTCCCGATGCCGACAAGTTCACCGCGCTCCACGCTGCGCTGGTCGCGGGGGGCAATTTGGTCCACGTACCCGCCGGTGTGCGCGTGGAAGGGACGATCAAGTGCACCTACTGGATCGAGGATCCTTCAGCGGCCTCGTTCCCCCACACGCTCGTAGTGCTGGGCACCGATGCGACCCTGTCCCTGGTTGACGAGTACATTTCCGAGACGACCGATGTTCCGGCGCTGGCGGTGCCCGTCACCGAGGCCTACCTGGGGCGTTCGGCCGCGCTCAGCTACGTCGGCGTGCAGCGCTGGGGTCAAAACACCTGGAACATCAGCAGGCAGCGCTTCCTGTTCGAGGAGGGCGCCAGCGCGTCGCTGCTTGTGGTGGCGCTGGGGTCGCGGACGACCAAGGCCTACGTCGAGACCATCTTCAACGGGGCGGCGTCGCACGCGAGCATGAAGGGGCTGATTCTCGGCGATAACCAGCAGCACATCGATTACCAGACGCTGCAGCTGCACGCCGGCGTAGGCACCGAGAGCGACCTCGACTTCCGAGCCGCGCTGCGGGGCAAGGCGCGATCGGTCTGGCTGGGCCTCTGTCACATCGCGAAGAGCGGGCAGCGTTCCAACGCCAACCAGTCGTGCCACAATCTGCTGCTCAGCCGAGAGGCCGGGGCCTTCCCGATCCCGAGTCTCGAGATCGAGGCCAACGACGTGAAGTGCAGCCATGGCACCGCCGTCGGCCAGGTGGACGAGGGCCAGGTCTTCTACGCGATGACCCGCGGCATCGACCGTGAGACCGCAGAAAAGATGATTGTCGACGGCTTCTTCGAGCCTCTCGTTGCCTCGATACGGGCCGAGGGCGTGCGCGAGGTTCTCCAGGGGCTGCTCGACCAGAGGTTGGAGTACTGAGAATGAGCGATTTCATCACCGTGGCAGCGGTCGACGATATCGAACCCGGATACGCCATCGTCGTTGAGGTCGACGGCCGGGGGATTGCCCTGGCCCGCCTCGCCGACGGGTCGTTCCGCGCGATCGACGACCTCTGCACGCACGACGGCGGCCCTCTCGGCGAGGGCGAGGTGATCGACGGACGGATCGAATGCCCGCGGCACGGTGCTCACTTCGACCTGACAACGGGGCGCGCGGTCACCCTGCCCGCGGTGGTCGGGGTCAAAGCCTACGAGGTCCGCGTCGAGGGCGACAGCGTCCAGGTCAGGTTCGGTGACTAGATGACGCTTGATGTCACGGCTGTCCGGGCCGACTTTCCGATCCTCGAGCGGCGCGTTCACGATCGGCCGCTGGTCTATCTCGACAGCGCCAACACGTCGCAAAAGCCGAACGCGGTGATCGACGCCATCTCCGACCACTATCGCAATCACAACGCGAATATTCATCGCGCCAATCACGTCCTGGGCGAAGAGGCGACGGCGGCGTACGAGGACGCGCGGGAGAAGGTCGCGAGCCTGCTCAACGCCCCTCCGGAAGGCATTGTCTTCACCCGGCAACATCACCGAGCGATCAACCTCGTGGCGCGGACCTGGGGCGCGGCGAACCTGGGCGCGGGCGACAATGTCGTCCTCACCCAGCTTGAGCACCACAGCAACATCGTGCCCTGGTACATCCTTCGGGAGGAGAAGGGTTTCGAGATCCGCTTCATCGAGGTGGACGACCAGCAGCGCCTCAAATTGGAACAGCTGAGCCAGAAGATCGACGCCCGGACGAAGCTCGTTTCCCTCAACCACGTATCGAACTCCACCGGCACCATCAACCCGGTTGCCGAGGTTATCGCGGCGGCCCATCGCGCGGGCGCGCTCTGCCTGGTCGACGGCGCGCAGAGCGTGCCGCACATGCCGGTCGACGTAAAAGAGCTCGACGCCGACTTCTACGGCTTCACCGGGCACAAGGCGCTCGGGCCGACCGGAGTCGGCGTCCTCTACGCGCGGCCTGAGCTTTTGGAGGAGATGCCTCCGTTCCTCGGCGGCGGCGAGATGATCCGGCGGGTCGACTTCGAGAGGGCGACCTTTAACGACCCGCCCTGGAAGTTCGAAGCCGGAACGCCGAACATCGCCGATGTCGTCGGGCTGGGCGCGGCGGTGGACTACCTGAACTCGCTGGGCCTCGACGAGGTGCGCGCGCACGAGAGGGACCTGGCGGGATACGCCCTGGAGACGCTGCGCTCCCGGTTCGACGGGCTGACGATCTACGGCCCCGACGACCCCGAAGAGCGGGGCGGGATCATCTCCCTCAACTTCGAGGAGATCCACCCCCACGACCTCGGACAGGTCCTGGACAGCCACGGCATCGCCGTCCGCGCCGGTCACCACTGCACGCAGCCGCTCATGAGGCTGCTCGGCGTCAGCGGCACGGCGCGCGCCAGCTTCCACGTCTATACCAACAGGGGAGAGGTGGACGCCCTCGCGGACGGCCTCGAGGCCGCCCGCAACTACTTCCGCGATCTGCCGGGCCAGACGGCCCCACCGGACAGCGTCTCCGTCCCCGAGGAGGCGCAGGAACCATGACCGCTGGGAAGCCGGCGGGGATCCCGGAGCCCCAACTCGACGACCTCTACCAGGAGATCATCTTCGATCACTACCGCAGCCCGCGGAACAAGGGCCCGATGCCGGACGCGATGGTCAGCTGTCAGCAGGACAACCCTTTCTGCGGCGACGAGATAACGGTCGAGCTCAAGGTCGCGGACGGCGTCGTCAGCGACCTGATGTTCGATGGCCGCGGCTGCTCGATCAGCCAGGCCTCGGCTTCGATGATGACCGAGGAGCTCCAGGGCAAGCCCGTCGACGAGGCGCTGGAGTTCGCCGCCCACTTCCGAGGCCTGATGCAGGGCAAGGATGACGATGGAGAGTGGGATGAGCTGGGCGACCTCGAGGCACTCAAGGGCGTTACGAAATTCGCGGTGCGTGTGAAGTGCGCGACGCTCGCCTGGTCCACCTTTGCCGAGGCCGCGGGGCAGGCTAGCCATGATGGGTGAGGGTTTCGCTGATCCACCTGGAGGCTAGGCCAGCGAATGGGTAGTTTTCGTCGTTGGATCTGATTCTGGCCTTCTCGAAAATAGCTGTGTAAGCTGCAACCTTGGCCATAAACGACCCGATCAAGGCTGAAATCCGGAGAATCGTGGAGAGACTCAGCCAGGAGGACGCGGAGGATCTGCTCGACTATCTGAACTCGCGCGCCGACCCGGAGGAGTTAGCCGAAGAAGAGATAGCGGAGATGAAGGAGGCGCGTGGCGAGGTTGCTCGTGGCGAAGTTGCTCGTGGCGAATACGTGACCCTCGATGAGCTCTCCAAGAGGCTAGAACACTAGCCTGAGTGGCACGTATCGTCTTCTCATAGCCCATCGCGCCGACGCGTATTTGAGTCGCCTCAACCGCGCGGCGCAGAAACGGGTAAGAAAACCGTTTAAGCCAGGCTCTCTGAGGACCCACTAGAGGCCCGCCACTCGAAGCCTCTGACGGGCGCCCGCGGCGCCCGTTCGTCACGCGTGGGAGACTTGCGCATCCTGTTCGTTGTTGATCACGAAGAACAGGCAATAGAAGTGACGAAGATCGCTCCGCGAGGGCACGCCTACCGAGACTAGACGCCACCGCCGGACGCTACGCGAGTGGCCCCTGGGCGACCATCCTGGGCCACTTGCCGAGCAACAAGCTAGGACGCGTCTGCCATAACCTGTTCGTGATGGGGGAAGTGTTCGACGCGATCTGGGACAACTTCGAGAAACACGCCGAGAACTTCGCCGATGAGCTGATCCCCTTCGCCTTCCGATTGCTGATCGGACTGATCGCCTTCTGGGTGATCTGGCGCCTCGGCCACATCATCAGCGACCGCACAGAGCGGGGCCTGCTGAGAGCCAGCGCCGATCGAGGGGCAGCTCGCCTCGTAGCCAAGGCCGTGCTCTACGCCGTCGGCATCGTTGCTTTCTCAGTCTTGCTGGCGTTTCTCGGCGTGCGCGAGGCGGCGATCGCGGCCGTGCTGGGCATTGGGACGCTCGCCGTGACGCTCTCGATGCAGGACCTCCTGCGTAACGTCGTGGCCGGGGTGTATATCCCATCGAGCGGCCGTTCCGCATCGGATCGCGCGTCAGGGTGGCCGACCAGACGGGGGTGATTGAAGACATTGGCGTCCGCGTGACACGGATGCGCGCCGATGACGGCAGCCAGGTCTTGATCCCGAACATGGTGTTCTTCACGTTGCCGGTGACCCGGCTGCCACGGACCGAGAGCGAACCACAGCCGGAGAGACCCCCGATCGAGTGACGCCTTAAGCGGCACGGTCATCTGCCGACCATCTAATCGAGTAGGCCCGGCCCCCGCCGCCCAACTCGATTGGAGAGCGCCGGTGTCGTCGAACAGTGCCCCCGGTTCCCCGTCGTCGTTTGACGATGAGTCGCTGTTCGTCGATGCCCTCAACGCGGGCAGCGACGCCGCCTGGACGAGGCTGTTCAACGACAACTTCCACTCTCTCTACGTCTACGCCTATTACCGGGTCTACGACTGGAACGTGGCGGAAGAAATCGCGTCACAGGTGCTCGAGGAAGCGCTGCGAGGTATCAAGCAGTTCGAGTACAGGGGAGTGCCCGTCCGTTCGTGGCTCTTCAGGATCGCCCGCAACCTCACGGCCGATCACGTCCAGAAAACGGCCAGCCGTAAAGAGACGGAGCTCGTCGATGTTCCCGGACGCGACGACTTTGGGGACCTCCACGCCCGTGCCGAGATCGAGTGGGCCCTCGCGCAGCTCACTGACGAACAACGGATGATCGTCGAACTTTTGCTTGTCAAAGGTGTGTCGGTTGAGAATGCGGCCGAGACCGCAGACATCAGCGAGATCAAGGTCCGCCGTGTCCTCGCTCGCGCCCTCGATCGCCTGCGGTTTCTCCTCAGGGGCCAGCGCGGGGCGGCTGCCTGATCCGGGTTTGCTGCTCGCAGCGCGTCGGGCGGGCGGTGGCTGCAGGCGACAAGAAGAGGGGGCGTCCGGATGGACGCCCCCTCCTTCTCGCTAGAGCAGAGCGCTAAATCAGGACGTGGTGTCCTGGTGAAGCTTGCGGTAGGTCACGAAACCAACCATGGCAGCCACCAGCGCGCCCACGGCGAGAGTGAGAGCGGTCCCGCCGGGGTTATCGGCCGAAATGACGCCGAAGCCGCCGGTGTTGATCGACGGTCCACCCAAACCGAGGAACCCGCTGTCATCGTCGGCGCGTTCGCTCGCGGCCGCGAAGGCAACGCCGTCGCTTCCGTCGTCGCGATCGCTATCGCCGAACGGGGGGCCGTCGTCCTCATCTTCGTCAAACTCCCCACCTTCACCGCCGTCTCCTCCGTCGCTGTCGTCGTCGCCATCGCCATCGCCATCGCCATCATCATCCCCATCGTCGCCGCCGTCGTCCTCATCATCATCGGGCGGCGGCATCGCCGCGGCCTGGCAAGGGTCATCTACTCCCAGCGCCAGGACGAGGCCGGTAGTGGCGTCGGCCACGATCGAGGGACCCGCCAGTTCGGTAAGGGTTGTCGCCTCGGTCGTCAGGTCGGAGGCCAGGCAGACTACGACGCCCAGCGTCCCTTCCTCATAAGAGCCCGCCGTGGTGCCCGGGCACGGCTCTCCGGTGTTGATGGCGACCAGCAGGTCGTTCTGATCCATCGCCCACCCGTCGACACCGATCTGGTTGCCGGCAAGGTCGACCACGCCGAAGGCGTCGCTGGTGTGGCAGATGCCAACCGTGATGAGGTCGTCGCCGACGATCTCCAGAAGACCGTCGTCGCCGCTCCCATCGTCGTCGTTCTCGCCACCTAGACCACCGTTCGCCGCATCCTCGCAGTCCTGGTCGCTGTTCAAGGCGACCAGCACATCGTTTATCGCGAGCGCTCCGATCTCGAGCCCGATCGGGTTGCCGAGGGCGTCGAGGACGCCGATGCTCGAGGCGCCGACGCCACTCCTGTGGCAGATGACGCCGACGACCAGGTCGTCGGCGAGGAGCCGACCATCGCCCTCGCCGCCGTCAGAGCCCGAATCGCCCCGGCACGGGCGATCGCTGTTGACGGCGACCATCACGTCGTTCGTACCGAGCTCGTCGACCTGCGCCCCGAGGACGTTGCCTGCCAGGTCGGCGAGCGCGCCCTCGACCCCGCCGCCGACGCTCTGGTGGCAGACCTGCGCAACGAACACGTCGCCGTCGACGACGTTGCCCAGCCCGCCGCCGTTGTCGGCCGCAGCTCCCGCCGAAGAACCATCGCAGCGCTGGTTGCTGTTCACCGCGATGAATACATCGCTATTGGCCTGCGCCCCGGTGACCAGGTCGACAGTGTTCCCGGCCACATCAAGCAGGCCCAGCGTGGCCGACGTGAGATCGCTCGTGTGACATAGCTGAAGTACGACGACGTCCTCGTCGAGGAGCACGTTGTCGTCGAACAGCGAACCGTCGAGGTCCGCGAGGTCCGCCCTCAGCGTGGTGTCGCTGACCAGGCCGAGGACCTCACCGAGGTCGAGCACGCCGAGCGTGGTGTTGTCGTCCGTCTCGACCACGTCGTCGATGAGCTCGAAGTCAGTGGCCAGGTCGGCGTCAGCGTCGGGTAGCCCCTGGCTCGTGTCGACATCGGCGTCGAGGTCGATGTTCCCTGCGTTGGGGAGGTTGACGTCCGCATCGAGGTCGACGCCGCCTTGCGGACTGCTGTTCGCGTCCACTGATACACCAGGGACGACGCTATCTCCACCGATGATGTCGCCGACGACCGGCAGCTCGCCGGCGATGTCGCCGACAATCGGCAGGTCTTCGACCACGTCGCCGATCCCGGTCAGGTCGCCGATGCCCTCGTCCTCGCCTTCTGTATTGTTATCCTGCTCGGCACCGTCGACCGGGCCGACCTGGGCAGCGGTGGCCGTTCCAGCCACGCCCAGCGTCAGCGCCGCCACCAGTGCGGTGAGCGCTCCAAGCTTTAGCCAGTGTCTCATCGTATCTCCTCACCTCCCCGCCTTCCGTGGCGGTGAACCGTCGTTTCGCTGAACATCACTTCCTCCTTTGCAGTCGTGGGGCTATTGCCCTTTCCATCTCGGAGTTCGTTGCAAACGGGAGCGCGATCGCGCCAACACGTTTGCATAGCCGTAAAAGGCCGGTATTCCGCGAGGTCAGGCCGTTTCACTCGGTGGCGGGCAATGACACGACAGTGGGGCGGCGGTGCGCCAGACTCGTAACGTGACAAGTGCAGAAGAAGCGGCGCAGCCGGCCCATGCCATCCAGAAGCCCCTCGCCTGCATCGCGGCGATGGACGTCGAGGCCTCGGCGCTTCGTGACGCCATCCAGGTCAGCGACGAGGGGCGCGACGGTGAAATGAGCTACTGGCTCGGCCGCACGAAGGATGGCCTGCCGCTGGCGGTTGTCCTCTCGGGTATCGGACCGGTCAACGCCGGGCGCGCCACCGAGAGCGTCCTCGACCTGATCGACCCTTTCGCCGTCGTCTCCTTCGGTGTCGCCGGCGGACTCGCTCCCGGGTTCCACTTCGGCGAGATCGCCCTCTGCGAAACCGTCCGCAACGAGGACGGAGAAGCCTTCGCGAGCGACCCTTCGATGCTTGAGGCCGCCGAGGCTGTCCTCTCAAACGGGGCCTCGCGCTGGCGCCGCGCTACCAGCCTGACGGTTGACCACGTGATAACGACTCCCGCAGACAAGGCGCGGCTGCACCGAGAGACCGGAGCGCACGTCGTTGAGATGGAGAGCCTGGCCGTTACCCGCGCCGCAGCTGCCCGGGGCATTCCCTTCGTCGTGCTACGTTCTGTTTCGGATCTCGACGAGACGCCCTTGCCGGACTTCTCCGAGTTCATGGAAGACTACAAGGTCAACGCTGATCGCCTACGCGCCCACCTTTTGGACCACCCTGAGGACCGGTCGCCGCTGGAGCACTTCCTTGAAGTGACGCGCGCGGCTGCCGCCGATTTCTCGAGGATCCTGCCCGGCCTCGCGCTCGCCTCGTCGTCGCGGCCGGGCGCCGGCGCTTAGATGGACCTGAGGCCGTACATCAGGTCGATCCCGGACTTCCCACAACCGGGGGTTCTCTTTCGCGACATAACGCCGCTTCTGGGCAACCCGGCGGCGTTCCGCTGGGTCTGCGGCGAGTTTGCCCAACGCCTGCGCGGGCTGAGCGTCGACGCCGTCGTTGGTATCGAGTCCCGCGGTTTTCTGTTCGCGGCCCCGGTGGCTGTCGAGCTGGGTATCCCGCTGGTGCCGGTGCGGAAGGCCGGGAAGCTGCCCTCAACGACCATCAGCATGACGTACAAGCTTGAGTACGG